>NCEH01000001.1 GCA_002304505.1 Rhizobiales bacterium 32-66-11
AGGGCGGCGAAGCCCGGCCGCGCCGGATCGAGCCGCCATTGCAGCCCCAGCGCCGCATCGCCGATGGTGCCGGACACCACGATCGCCTGATCCGGCCGGCAATCTTATGGTGCTGGAGCAGCTGAGCTTCAGCCATTTCTGAGGATCGCCGCAGAGCGGTCGCGCGCGCGCCCTGATCCCGCCATTGCACTGCGGAACCAATCCCCTTGCCCACCGTTAAGCTGCGGCATCGCACTCCTGCACGGAGGCGGGTTGCGGCATGACCTTCACATATGAGGCCCGTCCATGCATCGACGCCAGGTGGTCCAGGCCGCCGCTTTTCTTCCGCTGATGGGGGCGTTTGGCGCTACATTTTTCGGCGGGTTGGCGGCCAAGGCGCAGACCCCGGCGCCGGCGGGCGAGGGCACGCCGTTCGATGCCTATACCGTGCGCCAGTTGGCCCGCGAGCGCGCCGCAAAGCCCTACAAGGCCGGCGACCAGAAGCTGCCGTCCCAGCTCGACAAGCTGAGCTATGACGATTACCGCAACATCCGCTTCAACCCGGACAAGGCGCTGTGGCGCGGCGAGAAGCTGCCGTTCCAATTGCAGATGTTCCACCGCGGCTTCCTGTTCCGCGACCGGGTGGATATTGCGATCGTCGCCGACGGCAAGGCGCGCCCGCTGCCCTATTCGCCCGATTTGTTCAATTTCGAGCACAATGTCGCGGCCCCCGATCCCAAGGACAATCTGGGCTTTTCCGGCTTCCGCCTGCATGCGCCCATGAACCGGCCGGATTATTTCGACGAGGTCGCGGCGTTCCAGGGCGCGAGCTATTTCCGCGCCATCGGCAAGGGGCAGGTCTATGGCTCCTCGGCGCGCGGGCTTTCGGTGAAGACGGGCGATCCCGGCGGCGAGGAATTCCCGCTGTTCGTGGCCTATTGGATCGAGCGGCCGCGGCCGGACACGGATTCGGTGGTGGTGCATGCGCTGCTGGACAGCCCGAGCGCGGCGGCGGCGTTCCGCTTCACCATCCGGCCCGGCGATCCCACCGCCATGGCGGTGGAGATGACGCTTTATCCCCGCACCGACATGGACCAGGCCGGCATCGCGACCCTCACCTCCATGTTCTTCTTTGCCCCCAACGACCGCAACGACGTGGATGATTTCCGCCCCGCCGTGCGCGATGCCGAGGGCCTTGCCATCGTCAATGGCCGGGGCGAGCGGCTGTGGCGGCCGCTCACCAATCCCAAGCGGCTGGAGGTGAGCCAGTTCATGGATTCCAACCTGCGCGGCTTCGGCCTGATGCAGCGCCAGCGCTCCTTCTTCGACTACCAGGACCTGGAGGCCCGCTACGAGAAGCGTCCGAGCGTGTGGGTGGAGCCGATCGGCGATTGGGGCGAAGGCGCCGTGCATCTGATCGAGATCCCCACCCGCGAGGAGGTGCACGACAATGTCGTCACCTATTGGCGGCCCAAGGAGCCGCTGCGCAAGGGCGGCGAATATGCCTTCACCTATCGCCTGTATTGGGCCTGGGACCATGCGGAGGCCGCCCCGCCCGCCCGGTTCGGTACCACCCGCACCGGCGCGGCCAGCGGCGGGCGGCTGTTCGTGCTGGATGTGGTGGGCGATAAGCTGAAGGACATGGATATCACCACTCTGCGCGCTAACGTCACGACCAGCGCCGGCGCGGTAAAGGACGTGGTGTTGCAGCCCAATCCCGACATCCAGGGCTGGCGCCTCTCGTTCGTGCTCGATCCGCAGAATACGGAGCTGGCCGAGCTGCGCGCGCAGATCCTGCGCGACACGGATGTGGTGTCCGAAGTCTGGGTCTATCGATGGACAGCCTGACGGACCCCCGCACCGTCGACCCGCGCCCCGTTCCGGCGGGCGCTTCACCCGCGGACGCGCCGCCCGAGGTGATCGCGCCGGCGCTTCCGCACGAATCCCCGCTGGCCATGCCGGTGCAATCGCTCTCGATCCGCCCGCATGTGACGCGCCGGCCCGATACCGCGCCGGCGGGGCTTGCCTGGCGGCGGGTGCTGGTGATCGGCGGCGCCATCGCCATGACCGCTTATGCGGCGTGGGAAATGTATCTGGTGCTCTCGGTGGGTTCGCTCTCCTGGCTGGAAGGCGTGGTGCTGGTGCTGTTCGTGGTCCTGTTCGCCTGGATCGCCTTTTCCTGCACCAGCGCGCTGAGCGGCATCTTCTCCCTGCTGCATGCCGGCGCCGGGCCGCTCGGCATCGATCCCGACGCGCCCGTGCCGCAGGTGTCCGCGCGCACGGCGCTGCTGATGCCCTGCTACAACGAAAGCCCGGCGCGGGTGATGGCGGGGCTCCAGGCCACGTACGAATCGCTTCTGGCGACCGGGCAGGGGGAAAAGTTCGACGTCTTCATCCTCTCCGACACCACCGATCCCGACGTGTGGGTCACCGAGGAGGCCGGCTATCTTGCCCTGCGCGCGCGCACCGGCGGGGAAGGCCATCTGTTCTACCGGCGGCGGGCGAAGAATATCGACCGCAAGGCCGGCAATATCGGCGAATGGGTCACGCGCTTCGGTGGCGCCTATGAGAGCATGATCGTGCTCGACGCCGACAGCGTCATGACCGGCGATGCCATCGTGCGCCTCGCCGCCGCCATGGAGCAAAATCCGGGGGTGGGGCTGATCCAGACCCTGCCGATCATCGTCGGCGGGCGCACCTTGTTCGCCCGGCTCCAGCAATTCGCGGGCCGGCTTTATGGGCCGCTGCTGGCGCATGGCCTGGCCTGGTGGCATGGCAGCGAAAGCAATTATTGGGGCCACAACGCCATCATCCGCACCCGCGCCTTCGCGCAATGCGCGGGCCTGCCCCATCTGAAGGGTCGCAAGCCGTTCGGCGGGCATATCCTGAGCCATGATTTCGTCGAGGCGGCGCTGATCCGGCGCGGCGGCTGGGCTGTTCACATGGCGCCGGGCCTGGAGGGCAGCTATGAGGAAGGCCCGCCCTCCCTCACCGACCTTGCGGTGCGCGATCGGCGCTGGTGCCAGGGCAATCTCCAGCACGCGGCGGTGCTGCCGGGGCGCGGGCTGAAGTTCGTCAGCCGCCTGCATCTTCTGACCGGGATCGGCTCCTACATCACGGCGCCGCTGTGGCTCGCCATGCTGACCGCCGGCCTTTTGGTGTCGTTGCAAGGGCGGTTCGTGCCGCCGGATTATTTCCCCTCGCAATTCTCCCTGTTCCCGAGCTGGCCGGCGCAGGACCCGGTGCGCGCGGCCTGGGTGTTCGTCGGAACCATGGCGGTGCTGCTGGCGCCGAAGCTTGTCGCCTATGTCCTGTTGCTCATGGACGGCCGCCGCCGGCGCGGGTTCGGCGGCGCAATCCGGACCTTTCTCAGCGTGCTGCTGGAAACCCTGCTCTCCGGCCTGATGGCGCCGATCATGATGATCATACAATCCTCGGCGGTGGCGAGCATTCTGATGGGCCGTGACTCCGGCTGGCAGCCGCAGCGGCGGGACGACGGCTCGGTGCCGCTGGGCGCCCTGCTGCAGCGGTACGGGTTTCATACCCTGCTCGGGATCGCGCTCGGCGTGGTGGCCTATCTGATCGCCGCGCCGCTGTTCTGGTGGATGAGCCCGGTCATCCTCGGCCTCGTGCTCGCGGTGCCGCTGGTGGCGCTCACGGCGCTGCGCGGCGCGGGGACAGGATTGCGCCGGCTCGGCCTGCTCATGGTGCCCGAGGAGCGCACGCCGCCTCAGGTATTGGAACAGGCAGGCGCCATTGCCGAACGGCTCGCCGTGGAACTGCGCGAGGTCGAGGCGGTGGCGCGGCTGCGGGGCGATCCGCGCCTGAGGGCGGCGCATCTCGCCTTCCTGCCGGACGGCGGCGCGCGCCGGCGCGGGGATCATTCTCCCGAACGCCTGGTGGCGCGGGCCAAGATCGCCGATACCGCAAGCCTGCCGGAGGCGCTGGGTGCGCTTTCGGCAAGGGAGAAGGCGGCGGCCCTCGGCGATGGCGAAGCGCTTGCCGCGCTGCTGGCCCTCGCAGACCAACGCGGCTGAGTTCCGCCGCTCGCGGCGCGCCGGCTCAAAAACGGGGCGCGCGCGGAAGCGCCGGGCGGGCGGGGCTCGTTTCGCCGGCCAGAAGCGCCGCGTGCCGCAGCGCGTCGACCACCGTCTCGGCGCAAGAGACGCTGTCCTTGCGGGCCCATTGGGTCGCATCTTCCCAGACCCGGTTATAGGTCCGCTCATAGATCAGCTTCGCGACGAATTCCGTCACATCGGCCTGTGCGATATCTGTGTGTGCCGCGTGCGTCGGTGTCATGTGGGCTCCTGGTGAAACCGGAACGTGCGCGGCTGCGTCCGTCCTGAGGTGGGCCCCCGCCCGTTGATCTTAGAGCTCTTTCGGCGAATACCGGTTCGCCAAGAATTCTATAAGCTGTTGGTATTACGAGATTTATTGACGTAAATTCGGAATCCGCCTTTGCTGAAAACGCGCTCGTGCGCTCAGAATGCGGGGCGCGGGCACCCGGGGACTGCGTCCGTGTCGGTGTCAGAAGGGGCGGGCAAAGCCTGCGGGCCATGTCCGCCGCCGTGCGAGCATTCGGCACCGGGAGGCGGCATTGGCGGGGCGAGCGGCGCACCGAACGCGAAGGCGAGCGGGCCGCGCGGCGGGCCGGGAGGCAGCGTCGCGGAAAGGTCCGCCGCGCGCTGGAGCTGGTCTTCGGTAAGCTTGGCCTTCAGCGCCGCGAGCGCGTCGAGCGCCGCCTGGGCCTTGGCGCCCTGTTCGACCATGCGGCGCGCGATGGCCTCGGCACGCCCGAAGGCGGCGGGCTTCGGCTCGTCCTGCGGCGGCGTGGGCGGCTGGAGCAGCGCCAGCACGGCATTGGTATAGGCGCGCCACACATCGAACTGGTCGGCGCGGATGCCGATGAAGGTCTCCATCGCCGCGAGCGCGGCGGACGCGACCATCTGCCCGCCCAGGGGCCCAGGACGGCCGACCGGGCCGGCGAACGGGCCGGGTCCGGCGCTGGGACGGGGAACTGCATCCTCTGCCGCGTCATGCGCGCCCGGCCGTGCGGCGGCGCCGGGCTGCCGGTCACGCGGACCGGGCGGGGTCGCCTCGGCCAATTGCACGGCGCGGGCGGTCATGGCAAACCGGCTCGTTCCCTCGCTGGCTGAAAGGCGGTCCGTGCTCTTCGCCGGACCGGTGGCGCCATCGGCGAAGGCAAGGCCGCCGGCCGCGAAGCCGGCCACGCCGATACCGAGCGCCAGCACCACCGAGGGGGCGAGAATGGCCCGTTTCAACATATGCGTCGTCCTCAGGTCGTTTTCGATGACCCGACGCTGCGCCCCCGCAATTGCCCCGGTATGGCGGCTGGTTTCTGGATGTTTCCGAAAATCGGGGATTTGTGAGCGGCCGTTGCTGCGCGCATGATGGCAATGGAAAATTGCAATCCGGCCGCGGATCTTTGCGCCGCCTGCGCTAGAGCGATGGGGACTGCAACGGGAAACATTCAGTTGGAAGCGGCGCCGCATATTCTCGTGGTCGATGACGACCATGAAATCCGAAAACTGCTGGGCCGCTATCTCGCGAGCCAGGGGTTTCGCGTGTCTCTAGCCGCGAGCGGCCGGGAGATGGAAGAAAAGCTCACCACCAACCGCATCGATTTCGTAGTGCTGGACCTCATGCTGCCCGACGCCTCGGGCCTGGATCTATGCCGCTCGCTGCGCTCGCGCTCGCGGGTGCCGATCATCCTCCTGACCGCCCTCAAGGAGGAGGTGGACCGCATCATCGGCCTGGAGGTCGGGGCGGACGATTATCTCGGCAAGCCGTTCAACGCGCGCGAGCTGGTGGCCCGCATCCGCGCGGTGCTGCGGCGCATGCATGATGTGCCGCCCGATCCCGGCCTTGCGCAGAAATATAGCTTCTGCGGCTTCACGGTGGAGCGCACCTCGCGTCAGGTGCTGGATGCCCAGGGGGTGGACCTGGCCTTCACCGCCGCCGAATTCGACCTGTTGCTCGCCTTCCTGGAGCGGCCCGGCCGCATCCTGTCGCGCGATCAGCTGCTGGACATCACCCAGGGCCGGGAGGCGGGTCCCTTCGACCGCTCCATCGACGTGCTGGTGAGCCGGCTGCGGCGCAAGCTCGGCGATGCCGGCACGTTCCAAATTCTCAAGACCCAGCGCAACGGCGGCTATCAGTTCGCCGCGCGGGTGGAGACGCTCGAGACCGCATCGTGAAATCCCTGCGCGCGCGGGTCACGGCGCTGCTGGTGGTGGCGATCCTCCTGGTCCTCGTCCTGGCCACGGCGGTGTTTTTGCTGGTCAGCGGACGCCCGCGCCCGCTGTTGGAGCAGGCGGCGACCGCAAGTCAGCTCGCGCTGGTGCTGAAGATGGTGGAGAGCGGGGCGGATGCGCTCGCAGGACCGGACATCGTCAGCGAAGCTCCGCCCGAAGGCATGGCCGATCCGTTTGCCTCCCGGATGCTGACCGAGGCCCTGGGGCGGCTGGGTGTCGCGCGCGCCGTGACCGTGGTTTCGGAATTCGGCCCGGGGACATCGCGCGAGGGAGCGCCGCCCTCAGTTGGCCCGCCGGACGAGGAGCGCCGCGCGCGTCTCGCGCTGGTCCATCTCAAGGACGGCCGGTGGCTGAAATTTCCCATCGAGCAGTACCTGTTCCCCCCGCCGCCCGCGATTCCCTACGGCGTGCTGGGATGGTTCGCCCTGGTCGCCCTTGGTGTCACGGCGGTGGTGGCGGTGGCGGTCCAGCGTCTGCTGCGGCCGCTCGCGCTCATCGAGCAGGCGGTCGATCAGGTGGGCGTGGACGGTTCGCTGCCGCAGCTCGCGGAAACCGGCTCCACCGAGGTGCGCGCGGCGGCGCGGACCATCAACCTCCTCTCCCACCGCCTGAAGATGGCGATGGACAGCCGCATGCGGATCGTCGCGGCGGCCGCGCACGATCTGCGCACGCCGCTGACGCGCCTGCGCCTGCGGGCGGAATTCATTGAGGACGAGGAAGAGCGGGAGCGCTGGTTCAACGATCTCGCCGAGCTCGACCACATCGCCGACAGCGCCATTCGCCTGGTGCGCGAGGAGGTCAGCGGCACGCCCGATGAGGACGTGTCGCTCGACGAGGTGGTCAAGGCCGTGGTGCGCGAGACCGGGCAGAGCGGCCTTGCCGCCGATCTGGTCGAGATGTGCCCGCTGATCGTCGCCGGCAAGCCGCTGTCGCTCAAGCGGGCGATCCGCAATCTCATCGTCAATGCGGCCACCCACGGGCGCGGCGCGCGGGTCTATCTGCGCGCGGGGGCAGGATGTGCCTTGCTGCTGATCGAGGACGATGGACCCGGCATTCCCGAACATCTGATGGCGCAGGTGTTCGAGCCCTTCTTCCGCACCGATCCGGCGCGCCAGGTGACGATCCCCGGCGCGGGTCTCGGGCTCGCCATCGCCCACGAGATCATCCAGCGGCACGGCGGCAAGCTGGTGCTCGCCAACAAGCCGTCCGGCGGCCTGATCCAGCGGGTGGAACTGCCCGCCGTGGCCGAGCCTGAGGATATGCCGGATCGCGATGCCTTGTGACTCAACGAGGCATCGCGTTGTGTCTGCCATATCGTCAGGCGAACCGGAATCCCGTTCGCCCGCAAATGCGGCCTAGACCGCGTTCACGAGGCTGCGGCCGTCGCGCCGGAGATAGAGGGCGGCGGTGGCCAGCAGGCCGCACAGGGCCGCGAATCCGAGCCACAGGCCGGGGGCAGCCTTGTCTCCCGTCGCCTCGATGAGCCAGGTGCAGGCGGCCGGCGTGAAGCCGCCGAACAGAGCAGTGGCGAGGCTGTAGGCGAGCGAGAAGCCGGAGGTGCGCACGTTCACCGGCATCACTTCGGTAAGCGCCACCACCATGGCGCCGTTATAGCTCGCGTACAGGAACGACAGCCACAGCTCCACCAGCAGCATGCGCCCGAAGGTCGGCTCGGCCACCAGCCAGGACAAGGTGGGATAGCCCGTCACCAAAGCGAGCAGGGAAAAGCCCGCCAGCAGCGGCCAGCGCCCGACCCGGTCCGACAGCGCACCCATCACCGGCAGCCAGAAGAAATTCGACACGCCGATGCAGAAGGTGACGATCAGGCTGTCGGCGGCGCTCAGCTTCAGCACCGCGCGGCCGAAGGTGGGGGTGTAGACTGTGATCAGATAGAACGAAACGGTGGTCATCACCACCAGCATCATGCCCGCGAGCACCAGCGGCCAGTTAGCCAGCATGGAGCGGAAGATCTCGCTGGCATCGGGGCGGTGCTTGCGCGCGAGAAACTCTTCGGTCTCCTGGAGCGAGGTGCGGATGACGAAGATGAACGGCACGATCATGCAGCCGATGAAGAAGGGGATGCGCCAGTCAGCGCGAAGCCGAGCGCTGCGGCGACGATGATCGCCACCTGCTGGCTCGCCGACTGGAAGCTTACATAGAAGCCCTTGTGGCCGGGCGTCGCCATTTCCGACAGATAGACCGAGACCCCGCCCAGCTCCACGCCGGCGGAAAAGCCCTGGAGCAGCCGGCCGATCAGCACCAGAAGCGGCGCCAGCAGGCCGATGGTGGCGTATCCCGGCACGAAGGCCACGAGAATGGTGCCGCACGACATGATCGCCAGGGTCAGGATCAGGCCCTTGCGGCGGCCGATCTTGTCCACATAGGCGCCGAGGATGATGGCGCCGAGCGGCCGCATCAGGAAGCCCGCGCCGAAGGTGCCGAAGGTCAGCATCAGGGAGGCGAACGGGTCGTGCACCGGGAAGAACGCCGCGGCCAGATGCGTGGCGTAAAAACCGAACAGGAAGAAGTCGAACATCTCCAGGAAATTGCCGCTGGTGACGCGGAATACCGTCGCGGCCTTCGAGGGGGATTTGCGGGGCAGGCTGGCGTCCATATGCGCGGTTTCGGTCATCGCGTTCTCCATGGGCCGTGCGGCCCCGTCCGCTGCAACTGCTTCTGGATAGGGAGCTTTCCGCCCGCAGGCAATGGCGCGCCGGAGGCGTGCGACGCTTGCACGGAGGGTGTGACGCAGCGATATCAAGCATCTCAAAAAACATATTGCGCGCGATTTAATCGTGAGATATATAAATGGTCATGGGGTTGCCGCTCGGGCTCGCACACGGCGAGGGAGGCGGTTGCCGCAGCGTCCGAAACGGATTTTCGAAGGAGACTCCCATGTCTGTCGATGTGAAATACACCACCCAGGCCACCGCCACCGGGGGCCGCGACGGCCGCTCCACCACCGCCGACGGCACGCTCGACGTGAAGCTGACCATCCCGAAGGAGCTCGGCGGGCCCGGCGGCGAGGGCAACAATCCCGAACAATTGTTCGCGGCCGGCTATTCCGCCTGCTTTCTCGGCGCGCTGAAGGTCGTCGGCGGCCAGGAGAAGGTGCGCATCCCCGCTGATGCCACGGTCACCGCCACGGTCGGAATCGGCCCGCGTTCGGAAGGCGGCTTCGGCATCACCGCCGCCCTGAAGATCTCGCTGCCCGGCATCGAGCGCGCCCAGGCCGAGGATCTGGTCGCCAAGGCGCATCAGATCTGCCCCTATTCCAACGCCACCCGCAACAATGTGGACGTCGGGCTCGAAATCGCCTGACATCGAGCGAAGCGCGGCGGCCTTCGCAAGGGTCGCCGCTCCCATGCCGCAAAAGAAAACCCCCGCCGCGGCCGAGCCGGGCGGGGGTCTTCGTTTCAGGCGTCAGAAAGGCGAGGGCTCACCAGCCCGGACGGCAGTGCAGGCCGCCGTAGGGGCCGCGCCAGCAATAGCCGGGGTGCCAATAGGGGCCGTAGCCGTACCACCAGTCGATGAACAGGCTGGCGCTGGTACCGGAGACCGGCTTCTCGTCGCTGAGCAGCTTGTAATTATAGACCAGCGTGTCGCCGGTGAGCACCGGGTTGGTGAGTTCCACCACCGCGGTCACGGGCTTGCCGTCAACGGTCACGGAGAGCGTGGCGTTGGGGGCGTCCTTCTGGAAGCTGTCCTTGCCGGTGTTCCAGAACTTCACGAAGTTCGCGGTCGGCGCATCGCCGGTCATCCGCTCGGGGCGGTCGGAGAACATGAGGGTCTGGGGCGCGACGCCCTTCAGGGTGATCGTCTTGTCGTCGACCGTGACCGAATCGGCGACCTGAACGAACAACCAGTTGGCAGGCTTCATTTCCTCGGTATTGGCGGGCTTTGCGCCTTGGGCATTCGCCATGCCGATGGCGCCGACCATCGCGAACAGCGCGCCGAAAATCACAGATTTCATCGATCTCTCCCTGTACGCGGGTATGGAATCCATCCCCATGACGGGCACATTATCATTCTGCATATGGATAGCTAGTGTCCGGACAACTGACCCCGCACATTTAAGGCAGCCGACATTATTGTCGGCTTAGGGAAGCGTTAAGGAGGTTTGCGACAAAGACGTCGCATGGCGTGAACTCTAAGTCGGCTATTCGCATTGCAGCATTGGCTTGCGATAATCCTCATCGCGACCGCTTATTTTCCCACCACTACATGAGCAGCGAGGCCTGAGCCTTTGCCGCACTGGCATTGAAATGGCGCAGGCACCGCGGGAAGCCGGCAGCGCGCAGATTGCGCGGCTGGATCGCCGGTCAATCCAGGCTTCCCGATCTCTTCCCGGGGAGAACAAGTCGCGCATCGCGTGGCACGTTTCTTGCTGAAATACAGTGCTCAAGAAATGGACATACACCTCATGTCTGAACGTGAGCAGGTTAGTACAAGACTGTCGCGACTTTGACGTTGCGGCAGTCTTGTGCAGATATCTGTAATAACAACGCCCAATCAATAGGATTTAAAACATGCCTATCGTCACGTTCAGATCGCCGACCGTCAAGGATAAACGTGTCTACGCGGTGGCGGGGGACACAAGTACCATTCTAGCGGTCGCCCGCTCGAATGGAGTGAAGATCGCTTATGATTGTCAGGAAGGTGAATGCGGATCCTGCCTCATCCAGATCGAATATGTCATCGGTAAGCCGCGCATGGCCATTGCCCTGACGGATCGGGAAAAGACCAAGCTCCAGGATCTCGGCAAGATCACCAAGGAACAGATCACGGAAGCCGAGATCAATGACATCGCCCCGCCTTTCCGGTTGGCGTGCCAGTTTATCGCGCGCGAAGAGGAAATCATCATCCACTATGTGGAAGAGGGAGCGGCCGCCTGACGCCTTGCCGCATCCCACTCGATCAGAGCAACGAGTTCCCTCAATTCCGGCAAGGTGATCCGTGGATACAGTCGAACAATTTCTCGCGTATGCGGTCAAGCTTGAGGAAGAGGCGGCGCTCCGCTTCGGCGAGCTGGCTGATGTCATGCAAAGCTGCGGCAACCAACAGGTCGCGACTCTGTTTCGCCGACTGTCGAATTATTCCCGCCTTCATCTCGCGGATGCGCGCGCGCGTTCCATGTTCCGCGACATTCCCACGCTGAAGCCGGGTGAGTTCGATTGGCCGGATCTGGAAAGCCCGGAGGCCGCGGCGATCTGGGCCGCGGATCCGTTTATTGGGCGGGAACAGGCGCTGGACATCGCCCGCGACGCCGAGCAGGCGAGCCTCGACTATTACCGGAAGATCTTCGAAACTACGCAAGATCCCGAAATTCGGGTGCTGGCAAAGGAGTTCATCGAAGAGGAATCCGAACATGTCCGGGAGATCCACAAATGGATCGCAGCGCACAAGGCGGGTGAACCGCTGCCGGTGGTTGCTGAATAAACACGCACCGCAGTGCCATGAACACCCTGTTGGACCGGATTACTGATCCAGCAGGCCGGCGAGCTTCAGCGCCACGCCCTGCGAGCCCTCGACCCGCAGCCGGCCGGTGGAGAAGGCCAGCATGGGGCCGATGCGCCCGGTGATGAGCTTGTCCAGCGTGTCGGTGGAGAGCTTGAGCACGGCGTCGGCCTCGCCCGTGCCCTCGCTCACCTCCACGGCCGGGCCGGTCGCGTCGAGCAGGATGGATTCGTCGGTGTCGGTGAGATCGAACCGCACGCGATAGCCGAGCTCGCTCAGGGCGCCGGCGCGATCATTCATGAGCTCGATGAGGGAGGAAAGGTCTGCCATGGTCGGTCCTGCATCCGTGCGCCTCGCCGAGACGCCGTGTCCACGAAGGGGGCGCGCCCGCGGCACGCCCCGGGTTAGGGTCAGAAGGCCGCGTCGTCCAGCGCCATCATGGACGCCTTGCCGGTCTTGATGGAGCCCCACAGGGCCGCCACTTCCGGCAGCAGGCGGTCGATGAAGAAGCGCGCCGTGACGATCTTCGCCTCGTAGAAAGCGGCCTCTCCATTGGCCGCGCCGCGCTTTTGCAGCGCCACTTCCGTCATCCGCACCCACATATAGCCGAGCGCGACCAGCCCGAACAGCCGCAGATATTCGGTCGCCGCGGCGCCCGCCTCGTCGGGATCCTTCATGCCCTTTTCGGCGATATGGGCGGTGGCGAGCTGGAGCGCGCCGAACGCCTTGCCGAGCGGCCCCACCAGCGGCCCGAGGTCGGGATCGTCCAGCTTGGCGTCGATATAGTTCAGCACCGGATGGAAGAAGGCGCGCAGATAGCGCCCGGTATGGGCGCCGAGCTTGCGGCCCACCAGATCCAACGCCTGCACCCCGTTGGTGCCCTCGTAGATCATGGCGATCCGGGCATCGCGCAAATATTGCTCCATGCCGTGGTCGCGGATGTAGCCGTGGCCGCCATAGACCTGCACCCCGAGCGAGGCATTGGTGAAGCCGAGATCGGTGAACATGGCCTTCACGATGGGCGTCATGAGGGCGGTGAAATCCTCCGCCTGCTGGCGCTCCTCCGGATCGTTGGAGCGCTCCATCAGGTCGAGATTGCGCGCCACCCAGCCGGACAGCGCGCGGCACCCCTCATTATAGGCGCGCATGGTCATGAGCGTGCGCCGCACGTCGGGATGCACGATGATCGGGTCGGCGGGCTTGTCGGGATATTTGGCCCCGGTCAGCGCGCGGCCCTGGAGGCGTTCCTTGGCATAGGTGACCGCGCCCTGATAGGCCGCTTCGCCCACGCCGAGCCCCTGCGTGCCCACGGAGAGGCGCTCGGAATTCATCATGGAGAACATGGCCCGCATGCCCTTGTGCGGCTCGCCCACGAGCCAGCCCTTGGCGTCGTCGAACGAGAGCTGGCAGGTGGCCGAGCCATGGATGCCCATCTTGTGCTCGATGCCGGTGCACTGCACGCCGTTGCGCATGCCGGGCCGGCCGTCTTCCGTCGGCAGGAATTTCGGCACCAGGAACAGGCTGATGCCCTTGATTCCCTTGGGTGCGTCCGGGAGGCGGGCGAGCACCAGGTGGATGATGTTCTCGGTCAGGTCATGCTCGCCGGCGGAGATGAAGATCTTGTTGCCGGTGATGGCATAGCTGCCGTCGTCCTGCGGCTCCGCCTTGGTGCGCAGCAGGCCGAGATCGGTGCCGCAATGGGGCTCGGTGAGGCACATGGTGCCGGTCCAGCTGCCCTCCACCATCTTCGGCAGATAGCGTTCCTTCAGCTCCTGCGAGGCGTGGTTCTTCAGCGCGATATAGGCCCCGTGGGTGAGGCCGGGATAAAGGCCGAAGGCAAGGTTGGCCGAGCACATCATCTCTTCGATGAACTTGGTCACGCTCGCCGGAAGGCCCTGGCCTCCCCATTCGGGGTCGCAGGCGATGCCGTTCCAGCCGCCTTCGCGATAGGTGTCATAGGCCTGTTTGAAGCCCTTGGGCGTGCGCACCACGCCGTTCTCATAGGCGCAGCCTTCCTGGTCGGCCGCCATGTTGATGGGCGCCAGCACCTCGGTCACCAGCTTGCCGGCTTCCTCCAGCACGGCGTCGATCAGGTCCGGTGTGACCTCTTCGAGGCCCTTCATGTCCTTCAGGCTTTCGCTGCCATGCAGTTCGTGCAGCACGAAGCGCATGTCGCGGAGCGGGGGCTGATACGTCTGCATGGTCGCTCTCCCGTTGTGCTTTGCGGCCTCTCCAAGAGGCTCATGTTCCTGGGTCAACTCCCTCTCCCGAAAGCGGGAGAGGGGACCGTTCAGGCGATGCGGCTCAGTTCCGCAGCGGGCGGCCGGTTTCCAGCGTGTGCTCGATGCGGGCGAGCGTCGCGTTGGTCTTGATGAGGCGCATGAAGTTCGCCCGCTCCAACTCCAGCACCTGGGCTTCCGTCACCGGCTCGATATGGTCGGCCTTGCCGCCGGACAGAACCTCGGCGAGTGCGCTGGCCACCACCAGATCGTGCTTGGTGGCGATGCCGCGCTTGTGGAAGCTTTCCGCCGCCATCACCAGGGCCGTCTTGCCGGAAGGGCCGGGCAAGGTGAGGTCCTTGGGCTTGGGCGGCACGTAGTTTTCCGCCAGCGCCAGGGCCTTGGCCTTGGCATCCGCCAGCAGGCGATCGCGGTTCATGGTGATGCCGTCGGTTTCGCGCAGGAACAGATACTCCTTCGCCTCGGCGGCGGATTTGGAGACGGTGGCGACGCTCACCAGCTCGAACACCTTGGAGGTCGCCGGCATGGGTCCCTTGGGCATGCCCTTGGCATTCTGCCAGCGGGTCAGCATTTCCTTGCAGCCGCCCCAGCCGGGCAGCAGGCCGACGCCGCATTCCACGAGGCCGATATAGCTTTCCGCATGGGCCTGCACCGCATCGGAATGCAGCAGGATCTCGCAGCCGCCGCCGAGGGCCATGCCGGCAGGCGCCGAGACGACGGGGAAGGGGGCGTATTTGAGATCCTGATAGGCCTTCTGCCCGGTGGCGACCAGCTTCTCCACCTCGCCGAACGCCGCGATGTTGCAGGCGAACAGAGCCAGGCCGAGATTGGCACCGACGGAGAAATTGGAGCCCTCGTTATAGATCACGAGCGCCTTGTACTTGTCCTTCACGAGGCGCGTCGCCTTGCCCAGCAAGGTGATGATGCCCTCGTCCAGCGAATTGCCCTTGCTGGTGAATTCCAGGCACACCACTCCGTCGCCGATGTCCCACAGCGCCGCCGAGCCGTTCTTCATCAAGGGCTCGCTGTTAAGCTTGATGTCCGCGAGCAGCAGCACGCCGTCCGGGCGCGTCACGTCATGATAGGCGCCGTCCAGCCCGAGATATTGCCGCTTGCCGTTTTCCACCCGGTAGAACGGCTTGGCCTCGGCGCCGGCGAGCAACGCGGGAATCTCCTCCCCATCCGCCTTTAGGCGAGCGATGAGATTTGCCGCGCCGATCTTGTCGATCAGCTCGAACGGACCCCATTTCCAATTATAGCCAAGGCGCATGGCCTCATCGATGGCGACCACGTCGTCCGCCGCCTCGCCCACCAGACGGGCGGCATAGGAGAGGGTGCGGCCCATCACCGCCCAGGCATAGCGCCCGGCGGCGCCAGGGGCGGAGAGAAGGGCGAGGAGATCCTTGCCGCCGCCGTCCTCAAGCTCCGGCAGCGCGGCCTTTTCCTGCGGGCGATATGCGCCGGTAGACAGGTCGATGGCTTCCTTCACCTTGCCGCCGTTCTCGCGGTTCAGGCGATAGAAGCCGCCCTTGCCCTTGCGGCCCGTGTATCCGGTCTCGATCATGGTCTTGACCAGGGGGATATCGCGCAGCGTGGCATGGAAGGCGTCGCTCTTGGGAAGCGCGCGCTCCAGGCTGCCCTGGACGTGGGGCATCAGGTCGAGCCCGACGAGGTCCAGCAGGCCGAAGATGCCGGTCTTGGGAATGCCGAACGGGCGCCCCATGACGGCGTCCGCTTCTTCCACCTTCAGGCCTTTCTCGATGGCTTCGCCCACCGCGAGGTTGAGCCAGAAGGTGCCGAGCCGATTGGCGATGAAGCCGGGCGTGTCCTTGCAGGTCACCACCGTCTTGCCGAGCTTCACGTCGGCGAAGGCGCAGACCTTGGCGACGGTCGCGGGATCGGTCTTCGGGCCGGCGACGATTTCCAGCAGCCGCATGTAGCGCGGCGGGTTGAAGAAATGGGTGATCAGGAAATCGCGGGCGAAGCTCTCCGGCAGACCGGAAGTGAGATCGGCCAGCGGAATGGTGGAGGTGTTGGACGACACCGCGCAGCCGGGGGTGCGCGCCGCCTCGATCTTCGCATAGAGCGCCTGCTTGATGTCGAGCCGCTCGATCACCGCTTCCACGATCCAGTCGCAGGAGGCGAGCTGGTCGAGATGGTCCTCGGTATTGCCGGGGGTGACCAGTTTGGCGGCGGCTTTCGACATGAAGGCGGCGGGGTCCGCCTTCAGCAGGCGGGCGATGGCGCCTTCGGCGATGGCATTGCGGTTGGCCGCGCCCTCGGGGACGATGTCCAACAGCAGCACCGGAATGCCCGCATTGGCCACATGGGCGGCGATGCCGGCGCCCATGACGCCCGCGCCGATGACGGCGACCTTCTTGATCTCGTTCATCTTTCGCGCTCCGCTCAGATGCGTTCGAGAACGGTGGCGATGCCCTGCCCGCCGCCGATGCACTGGGTCGCCAGCGCATAGCGCCCGCCCTCGCGCTGGAGCAGGGCGGCCGCCTTGCCGACGATCCGCGCGCCCGTGGCGCCGAGCGGATGGCCGATGGCGATGGCACCGCCGTCGAGATTGATGGTATCCTCGCGCAGCCCGAGTTCGCTGATGCAGGCCAGCGCCTGGGAGGCGAAGGCTTCGTTCAGCTCCACCACGTCGAGGTCGCCGACCTGGATGTTGGAGCGCGCGAGCGCCTTGCGGGTGGCCGCGACCGGGCCGATGCCCATGATTTCCGGCGCGCAGCCCGCCACCGCCACGCCGCGCAGACGCGCGAGCGGGGTCAGACCGTGCTTCTCGGCATAGGCTTCGGTGCACACCAGCACGGCGGAAGCGCCGTCGGTCAGCGGCGAGGAGGTGCCGGCGGTGACGGTGCCGTTCTCATCGAATGCGGGCTTGAGCCCGGCGAGATCCTCGGCCTTGGCCTCGGTGCGGATGCAGCCGTCCGCATCCACGCTCCTGCCGTTGATGCGGATCGAGACGATCTCGTCCTTCAGCCGGCCTTCGGCCTGGGCTTTCGCGGCTTTCTGCTGGCTCTTGAGGGCGAAGGCATCCTGGTCGGCGCGGCTGATCTGCCATTTGCGCGCGACATTCTCCGCCGTGTCACCCATGGCCATGTAGGCGGCGGGGTTCTTCTCGTGCAAAGCGGGATTCGGCATCGGGTTGAAGCCGGTCATGGGCACGCGGCTCATGCTCTCGACGCCCGCGCACACGAACACTTCGCCGGCACCGAGCTGGATCTGGCCGGCAGCCATGTGGATCGCCTGCATGGAGGAGCCGCAGAAGCGGTTCACGGTGACCCCGGCGACCGATTGCGGCAGCTCGGCGATCATGCCGATGAGGCGCGCCACGTTGAAGCCCTGTTCGGCCTCGGGAAAGGCGCAGCCGACGATGAGATCCTCGATGTCCTCGGGATTGACCTTCGTGCGGGCAATCAGCTCGCGCACCACCTGGGCGGCCATGTCATCCGGGCGGACGCGCGCAAGGTCCCCCTTCTTGGCGGGCGCGAAAGGCGAGCGGGCATAGCCTGCGATAACCACGTTCTGCATGGGCTCTCCTACCAGGTGTCTTTGTTGCCAAGTGTTCTTGCTTTGGTACCAAGTGTTTTGGTTTCTAGGTCTAATGGTCTTGCGTCTGGCATTCAGTAAATCGTCGCACACATTCAATATTTGAACGGGTGCCGGGCCGTGCCATGCGAAAGCGACCAGCGACGCGCCGGCCCGATCATGGCGCGCCATCCATGACGCCAGATAGACGCCCCGCCGGCGGGCGCGGCGCGCGGGCAGGGGATCTGGAATGGCGCACCCGGGCGGCGGCTCCGGACGGGATGCGATGCCTCAGCCGGCGATGCGCTTGGAGGCGACTTCCTGCTTCAGGGCCTCCTCGGTCTGCGCCTCGATCTCCTTCAGCTCGACGATGGTTTCCTCCAGTGCCAAGCGCTGGTCTTCGAGCATCTCCAGGCGCATGCGCACCTGCTTCAGCAGCAGGCGGATCTGCTCGATCTGGGTCGGATCGACATCGTACAGGTCCAGGTATTCCTTGATTTCCCGCAGGCTGAAGCCGAGCCGCTTGCCGCGCAGGATCAGCGCCATCCGCGCCCGGTCACGCTTGGTATAGACGCGAATATTGCCGGCGCGGCGGGGCGTGATGAGCCCTTTGTCCTCGTAGAAGCGGATGGTGCGGGCCGTAACGGAAAGATCCCGCGCCAGCTCGGTGACGGTGAAGAATGTGTCGGTTATGGCACCGGAGGCACCGCGCTTAACTGCCACTGTCGCACCCTTACCTATACGTCATCCAACGAACGGCAGGATACATGCTTTAACCTTGGGCGCAAGCCCCTGGGCCGCGGCGTTTGGAAGACATGAGTCCGGCAGGATCTGCACCAATATTGCAATGCGAAAGATTCGGATCGGTCGCTGGGGCAATGCACAATGGCTCCACCTATGCCGGGCGCCCTCTTCCAATCAAAAAAGGTCAATCCAGCTGTCGTATCATTGTCGATCCGATCTGAATTCCATCGTTCCGAAGGAGAGATCTACTCAAACGCGTTGCATCTCTGCCACAGACCGGTGGTTAAAGTCATTTTCCGCCCGCATCGGACGCCAGTCCGGTTGACGCTGCCAGCCGAATAGGCATCTTTGTTGACGTATAGGGCATCGCAAGCACTGATACGTGCGCCGCACAAAGACGGGATGCCGGATGGAAACGCAACCTAGGGGGGCATTATGTCCAGACGCCACGCCATCGCCCGTACCGGTACCGCTTTGATGATGCCGGCCCTGCTTCTGGGCGGTGTTTCGACCGCCTCGGCCGGCGGATTCGGACTGCGCGAGCAGAGTTCCTATTATCAGGGCACGTCGTTCGCCGGTAACGCCGCGGGCGGGGCCGGCCTTGCCTCCATGTATTGGAACCCGGCGGCCATGAGCTTTGCTCCCGGCCTCGCGGTGGAAGGCAATGTCACTTACATCGCCCCCCATGCCTCCATCGACGTGATCGGCGCCAGAAGCGCGCTCGGCGCCAATCTTGGCACGGTGGGCGTCGGCGATGTCGTCGATAACGGCACGCTCCCCACCAGCTATATCAGCTATGCGTGGGATCGCTGGGCGGTGGGCCTCGCCATCACCTCGCCCTACGGCCTGATCACCGACGCGCCGTGCAACTGGTCCGGCCGCTATTACGGCTGCTACAGCCGCATCTTCGACATGAACGCCACCGCATCGCTGGCCTATAAGGTCAACGATTGGCTGACCCTCGGCGGCGGCGTGGCCGTCAATTACATCGACGCCAAGCTGAATCAGGCACAGATCCTCACCGGCGCGCCGTCCTATCTTCAGGGTTCCGCCGAAGTGAATGGCGACGATATGGGTGTCGGCTTCACCCTCGGTGCCTTGTTCACCCTGCGCCCCGGCACGACGCTCGGCATCGGCTATCGCTCGGCCATCGACCAGAATCTCAGCGGCTCCGTCACCTCGTCGCTGCCCATCGGGGTGATCGCCGGTCAGGCGCCCGCGACCGCCGGCCTGAACCTGCCGGACCAGATCACCGCCAGCTTGCGCTCTCAGCTCGATCCGCGCTGGACCGTGCTCGGAACGGTTGAATGGACCAATTGGTCCAACTTGCAGCAGCTGGTCATCCAGCCGAACACTGCGGTTCCCTCGGCCCCCTCGATCCTGTCGCTGCATTGGCAGGATGGATGGTTCTTCTCCGGCGGCTTCGAATATCAGTGGGACCCCAAGCTCGCGCTGCGCGCCGGTCTTGCTTATGAAATCTCGCCCGTCACCGACGAATATCGCACCCCGCGGCTGCCGGACAGCAACCGCCTCTGGCTCTCCGCCGGCCTGACCTATGCCTGGACGGATAATCTCAGCATCGATCTCGCCTATACCCATATCTTCGGCGAAAGCGGCCCGATCAACCTGTCTCCGCTTGATACGGCCAATCTCACCCGTGGCGTCCTGGTCGCCGAAGTGAACAACGCCTATGTGGACATCGTGTCGGTCGGCGTGCGCTACCGCTTCGACTCGGTCCCGGTGAAGACCGCCCTCATCACCAAGTGAGGTGAGCGGGGCGCGGACGGGAAAGCGCGCCAAGCTTCGCTTTCCCGGCGCAATTGCGCCCCATCATGCGCGCGGCGGCGCCCTCAGGCGCCCCGCAAGCAAGAGAGGCCGGCGCCGTGTCACACGGCGACCGCGCCTCCATCGAGAGGGGAAACGAAGATGCTCGATCGCAATCAGGACGCAGGCATCGCGGCAGCGCCGGTGAGCGACCTGCTGGACGTCAGCGTGGCCGAGCATGGCGCCCGCCCGGCGATGAATTTCATGGGCCGCAAATGGACCTACGCCCAGCTCGGCGCGATGGTCGATGACGTTGCCGCCGGCCTTCAGCGCCTCGGCGTGCGCAAGGAGACGCGGGTCGGCCTGTGCCTGCCCAATACGCCGTATTCGGTGATCTTCTATTACGCGATCCTGCGCGCCGGCGGCATCGTGGTGAATTTCAGCCCGCTTTACGTGGAGCGGGAGCTGGCCAACCAGATTCGCGATTCCGGCACCACGATCATGGTGGTCCCGGACCTGAAGGTGATCCATTCCCGCGTCGCCGCCATAGCGGCGGACACGGGGCTGAAATCGATCATCGTCTGCCCGTTCGCGCAGGTTCTGCCCTGGCTGAAGGGGCTGATGTTCCCGCTGCTGCGGCGCAAGGACCTGGCGGAATTTTCCCGCGAGGACGGCCGCCATATCCGCTATCAGGACCTGGTGCGCGACGTGGGCCGGCCGGCGCCGGTCTCGGTTGACCCGCTGCGCGATGTGGCGGTGCTGCAATATACCGGCGGCACCACGGGCATTCCCAAGGGTGCGATGCTGACCCATGCGAATGTGGTCGCCAATGCGCGTCAGGTGATGGCGCACGTCAAGTGCCTGGAAGTCGGCGGCGAGCGGGTGCTCGGCGTCCTGCCGCTGTTCCATGTGTTTGCCATGACCACGGTGATGAACATTCCGATCGCCGCCGGGTCGGAAATCATCCTCGTGCCGCGCTTCCACCTGGGCGACCTGCTGGCGACCATCGCCACGCAGAAGCCGACCCTGTTTCCTGGTGTGCCGACCATCTACACGGCGATCAATAATGCGCCGGACCTCGCCAAATATGATCTGTCCTCGCTGCGCCTGTGCATTTCCGGCGGCGCGCCCTTGCCGGGCGAGGTGCGCCACCGCTTCGAGGAATTGAGCGGCTGCAAGCTGGTGGAGGGCTACGGACTGAGCGAGACGTCGCCGGTGCTCACCGCCAATCCGCCGCTCGGCATCATCAAGGACGGATCGGTCGGCACCGCGGTTCCGGGCACGCAGATCGAAATCCGCGATCTTGCCGATCCCACCCGTTCGGTGCCGCTGGGAGAAAAGGGCGAGGTTTGCGCGCGCGGCCCGCAGGTGATGGCGGGCTATTGGAACCGGCCGGAGGAAACCGCACATGCGTTCGTCGACGGCGCGTTCCGCACCGCGGATGTCGGCTATCTGGATGCCGACGGCTATCTGTTCCTGGTGGACCGCATCAAGGACGTGATCTTGTGCGGTGGATATAATGTCTATCCCCGCGTGATCGAGGAAGCGCTTTATCTCCATCCGGCGGTGGCGGAATGCGTGGTGATCGGCGTGCCGGACAAATATCGCGGCCAGAGCCCCAAGGCGTTCGTGACCCTGCGGGCGGAGACGCAGGCGACGCCCGAGGAATTGCTCATCTTCCTCGCCACGCAGGTGTCGAAGATCGAAATGCCGAAGGACGTGGAAATCCGCGACACCCTGCCCAAGACCCTGGTGGGCAAGCTCTCCAAGAAGGAACTCGTGGAGGAGGAGCGGCGCAAGCACCCTGAGGCCTGAGCGCGCAGACCTGAGGCGCGGACGGCAGCGCACCTGCGCGGAAATGTTCGGACGGCGCGGCGGCGCGGTGCGATAGCATGGCTGCGGGAACGCTCCAGGTCCGGTGGCGTTGCGGAAGCGAGAGGAATCGCGCCGCCGGGGGAAGGACGCCGCAGATGGGGACCGCACATGGGTTTTGAAACGCGCGTGGCGCGCGGGGTGGCGGTGGCCTGCCTCGTCGCCATCGGCTTCTTGGTGGCTTGGCTGCTGTCGGATCTGATCCTGCTGATCTTCGCGGCGGTGCTGATCGCAGTGGCCCTGCACGCCTTGGCCGAACCGATCGCGCGCACCACCGCTCTGCCGCCACGGGGGGCGCTTCTGATCGCCGCCCTTCTGGTGGCCGTGGCCCTCGGGCTCACCCTCTATCTCTTCGGCAGTCTTATCCGCGCACAGGTGGTCGAACTGGTGCAGCGCCTGCCCGAGGCCTGGGCCGAGTTCCGCGACCGCTTCGGATTGCAGGGCCTGACCGACGATCTGATCCGCCGCGCGGAAAATGCCGTGCCGTCCGGCACGACCGTGCTGACCGCGCTGCGCGGCGTCACCAGCAATGTCGCCAATGTTTTCCTCGGCCTGTTCCTGGTGGTGGTCGGCGGCATCTATCTCGCCCTCCAGCCGCAACTCTATCGGCGCGGCATTCTCCTCGTCTGCCCGAAAGACTGGCGGCCGCAGATCGACGCGGCGCTGGACCGGGCGAATTTCGGCCTGCGCAATTTTCTGAAGGCGCAGCTTCTGGCGATGATTCTGGTGGGCGTGCTGAGCGGCGTCGGCCTGTCGATCATCGGCATACCTTCGGCCTTCGCCCTTGGCCTGTTCACCGGGCTTGCGGAATTTGTTCCCATGATCGGCCCGGTGGTCTCGGCGGTGCCGGCGCTGCTGCTCGCCTTCACCGTGGGCTATGAGGAGGCGGCCTGGACGCTCGCTTTGTTCGTGGTGGTGCAGCAGCTGGAAGGCAATGTCATTTCCCCGCTGTTGCAGCAGGAGATGGTTTCCATCCCCCCGGCGGTCAGCCTGTTCGCCGTGGTGGCGTTCGGCACGCTGCTCGGTCCGCTCGGCGTGCTGCTGGCGACGCCGCTGACGGTGGTGGTGTTCGCGGTCTGGCGGCACGAGGCGCTTGCCGCGCCGGCGGGGCAGGGGGACGCTGGGGACGAGGGTTCCGGGAAACAGGGCTCCGGTAAAGCCACGCCGCCGGCCTGAGGGCGCTGGTGCGAATGCTTCGCACGGTGGGCGAAAGCGGCTTGAGCGCGACTATAACGCGCGTTTGAAACCCGCGCGCATCGGATGGTTTGCGGTGGCGTGGCCGCCGTGTATGTTCGCGCGCCCGTTCTCGACCATGCCCCGCCAGCGCCGCAGCGCCGGTGCGCGGCATGATCCAACCTCTTTACGCGGTACGCATTCCGGCGAGGGGACCTTGTGCCCATTCCCGGTCGTGCCAGGGAAAATGCGCGCATGGCTCGCGATATGCTGGATGCGACCCCGATCCAATCCCGCGACGAGTTGGTCGCCTGGATCGAACAGGGGAACAAGCCGGAATCCGCCTTCCGGCTCGGCACCGAGCACGAGAAGATCCCCTTCACCCTTGGCCGGCATGAACCGGTTCCCTATGAGGGGGAAGCGGGCATCCGGGCGATTCTGGAGGGGATGGAGAAGCTCTCCGGCTGGGAGCCGATCCTGGAAGGCGAGACCTTGATCGGCCTTGCCGATCCCACGGGCGGCGGCGCCATCTCGCTGGAGCCGGGCGGGCAGTTCGAGCTTTCCGGTGCGCCGCTCCTGACGATTCACGAGACCTGCTCGGAGATCAACACCCACCTGACGCAGGTCCGTCAGGTGGCCGAGCCCCTCGGCATCGGCTTTCTCGGCATCGGCATGAGCCCGAAATGGACCCGCGCCGAGACGCCGGTGATGCCCAAGGGCCGCTACAAGATCATGGCCAATTACATGCCGAAGGTCGGCACGCTCGGCCTCGACATGATGTTCCGCACCTGCACCGTTCAGGTGAATTTGGATTATTCCTCGGAAGCGGACATGGTGCGCAAGCTGCGGGCGAGCCTCGCGCTGCAACCCATCGCCACCGCCATGTTCGCCAATTCGCCCTTTACCGAAGGCAAGCTGAACGGCTTTCTCTCGTTCCGCTCGCAGATCTGGCGCGACACCGACAACCAGCGCGCCGGCATGCTGCCCTTCGCCTTCGAAACCGGCATGGGATTTGAGCGCTACGTGGACTATGCGCTTGATGTGCCGATGTATTTCATCAAGCGCGGCGACGCCTACATCGACGTCGCCGGCTCCTCCTTCCGCGATCTTCTCGCCGGGCGCCATCGCGCGCTGCCGGGCGAGACCGCGACCTTGTCGGATTGGGTCAATCACCTCTCCACCATCTTTCCCGAAGTGCGGCTGAAGCGCTTCCTGGAGATGCGCGGGGCGGATGCGGGGCCGTGGGCGGAATTGTGCGCGCTGCCGGCGCTGTGGGCCGGGGTGCTGTATGATTCCGTCAGCCTCGATGCCGCACTGGACCTGGTGAAGGATTGGACCGAGGCCGAGCGGCAGGCGCTGCGCGACGAGGTGCCCCGCCTCGCCCTCGATGCCAGCATCGCCGGCCGCAAGGTGCGCGATATCGCCGCCGACATGGTGGCCCTTTCCGAGGCCGGCCTGAAGCGGCGCCGCCATCTCGACAGCCAAGGCCGCGACGAGACGCGCTTCCTCGCCCCCCTGAAGGAGGTTCTCGCCAGCGGCAAGACCCCGGCGGAAAAGCTGCGCGACCTCTATCTCGGCCCCTGGAACGAATCGGTGGATCCGGCCTTCACGGCGCTCGCTTACTGAGGCGACCGACCCAGGTACGGCGGTACATATGTGCCGCACGCATGGCGGCCATGCGCAGGTGGGTGGTTCGCGCGGCGCGCGGGTGGGGTCTAACGGACCACCTCCCGGAGTTTGGAATTCAATGGCCGCGCCTCCGCCCCCCGCCGCCCCGGCCGTGTTCGGTCCCGTGGAGGCGACGCTTTATGCCGCGACCGTGCTGCTCTGGGGCACCGGCTGGCTGCCCTTGCGCCTGCAATTGGGCGTGGTCGCGCCGGAGGTGTCCGGCATGCTGCGCTTCCTCGTCGCCGGGGTCATCATGTTCCTGGCGGTGGGCTTTTCCGGCGGCCGGCTCGCCTTCAGGCCCCGCGATCATCTCCTGTTCGCCGGGCTCGGCGCGTGCCTGTTCTCGTTGAATTTCCTGACCTTCTATTATGCCGGCTACCACCTGAAATCCGGCGTGATGTCGGTGGTGTTCTCGCTCGCCTCGGTGTGCATTCCGGTTCTGTCGGCGGCCATGTTCGGCACCCGCCTGACCGCGCGCATCCTGGTGGGCACCTTGCTCGGCGTGGGCGGCATCGCTTTGGTGTTCGCGCCGAGCCTTGTGGAAACCGGCTTCGACGGGCCGGTTCTCCTGGCGCTCGCGCTGGCCATTGCCGGCACGGTGCTGTTCTCGCTCGGCAGCCTGTTGACCGGCGTGGTTTCGCGGCACGGCTTGCCGCTATTCTCGGCCACCGCCTGGGGCATGGCCTATGGGTGCTTGGTGTTCCTGCTCGCGACGCTGGTCTCCGGCGCGACAATCCAGGTGGAATGGACGCCGCGCTATCTCGGCGCGCTCGGCTATCTGATCGTCGGGCCGACCCTGCTCGGCTTCGCCATCTATCTGCAATTGATCCGCCGCATCGGCGCGAGCCGCGCGGGCTATGGCACGGTGCTGTTCCCGCTGGTGGCGCTCGTCATCTCCACCGTGTTCGAGGGCTATCACTGGACGCTGGAAGCCGGCGTCGGCGTCGCCCTGGTGCTTGCGGGCAATGTGGTGGTGCTGACCAAGGGCCGCGCTGCGGCGCGCTGAGGCTATTCGGCGGCGGCGGACTCGGTGACATTGTCGAGCCCCTGGATGATGTGGAGCGCGAGGGCGTCGGCGAGCGCGTTCGGCTCGTGGCGATTGCGCAGCAAGGCGATGTCGCAGGGCGGAAGGGGCGGATAGCCGTCGGCCGGCCCGAGCACGCGCATCCCCGGCCGCAACGCCGATTCGGGAAAGACGCTGATGGCGAGGCCCGCCAGGACAGCGGCCGAGACGGCGCCGGCATTGGGGCTGGTATAGAGCACGCGATGGGCGCGCCCGCAGGCGGCAAGGCGCGTCACGGCCGCATCCCGCCACACACAGGTGGGGCGTCCGAGGGCCAGCGGCACCGGGGTTTCGAGATGGGCGGCATGCCGCGCGGAGCCGACCCAGAGCAGCCGCTCGCGCCGGATCACCTGAGAATCGCGGGCCGAGGTCTCGGTATAAGTGATGATGGCGAGATCGAGCGTCCCGGCCTTGATGCGCTCCACCAGTTCGCAGCTCGGCTCGCAGATGACGGTGAGTTCCACCGAAGGATGGGTGCGCGAGAAGCGCGCCATGATTTCCGGCAGATAGCGATCCGCATAATCGTCCGGCACACCCAGGCAGACGCGACCCGACAGCGTGGCATCGGCGAAGCTCGCGACCGCTTCCAGATTGAGCTTCACGATGCGCCGCGCATAGTCCAGCAGGCGCTGGCCGTCGTCCGTCAGGCGCGAGGCGCGTCCGTCGCGGGCGAATACCGGGCGCCCGACCCGCTCTTCCAGGCGCTTCATCTGCATGGACACCGCCGATTGGGTCTTGTGAACCACTTCGGCCGCGCGCGTGAAGCTGCCGGTCTCGGCGATGGCAACGAAGGTCCGCAGCTGATCGGTGTCGAGCAAAATGGTCATGGGCGATCTCGATGTATCAGCAGAAATGATATTTCAGATGAATAACATTCGCTAGCGTGATTTTACGCCTGGTCGCACAAGCAGAGGGCCGCGGTGCGGCGAGATCGGGTGGTCCCCCCGAAGCTTCAGGGAGCAGAACGGGCAGACGTCGGTAAACGGAGATGACGATGAATACGCATGGCGAACTTCGCACGGCTGGTGTCGCGCCCTTCGGCGCCGTCCTGGCTGCGGTCCTGCTGCATGTGACCAGCCAGGGGCTGAAAGTGATCCGCGCCGTGGAACATCGCCGTGCCGTGCGCGCCCTCGGCGCCCTCGACGATCATATGTTGCGCGATATCGGCCTGACGCGCGGCGACGTGCGCGACGCGGCGGCTGAGCCGCCTTGGGCCGATCCCTCGGTCCTGCTGGTGCGGCGCGCGGTCGAGCGCCGCGCCGCGGCATGGCTCAAGACGCGCCGGGCGCGCTGATCGCGCAGGATTTTCGTCGCGCAAGATTTTCGATTGGCGGTCAATGCCCCTCGCGACCGCCCATCTGGGCCCGTGCCGGCCGCAACCGGCGCGGGCCTTTTTTATCCGCCCGCCCTCAGCCCTTGCGGGTCGGGCGCGCACCAGTCTTCGGCGGCGAGGCATGGCCATGGGCCGCGCTGCGGCCGAGCATCTGGCTCCAGAAATCAGGAAACGGATAAAAGGCGGCGAGGTTGGCGAACGGGGCGGCCGGGTCATGGCCGCCGGTGCTCGCGTTGGGCGGGAAGCCCTGGGCGAACAATTGCGCGAAATAATCCTGCATCGGCCACTGCCCCAAAGCCGCCGGCGGCTCCGGCGGCGGCGGGGGCGGCGGCAGGGCGAGGGGTTTCGCCGCTGCGACCTGGTGCGGGGCGGATGACCAGGCGGCGGATTGGCGCGCGGCGGCCTCGCCGGACACCGCCGTCATGGTCTCCATCATGGCGGCGATGAGTTCCTGCCACGCATTGGCGGCATTGCCATACATATCCTGGCCCGCCGCGCCGGCCCGCTCCGCCGGCCCGCGATGGGTGCCTGCCGGGGCGCGCGCGGCGCCGGGCCAGGACGCGCCCATGGCCGCGCCCATGGACGCGCCCATGCCGGGCTGGCCCCACGCGCCAGCATTGCCGCCGGTCCACGGGGATTGCAGCATCATCTGCGCGAACGCATCCACCCAGGGATTGCCGGTGCTCTGGGACTGGCGCGGCATGGCGCTGTTCATCCAGGTCGCAAGTCCGTCCACCCAGGGGTTGCCGGTGGGCACGGGCAGCCCGTTGGCGCGCGCCAGCATCGCCGCGAGCATCTGGTTCATGGCGCCCGAGGCGGCGAGCGACTTGGTGAGGCCGCCCATGACGAGGGTCGCGAAATCGGGCATGATCTTGCGCACGACCGCGGTGGCCAGGCCGCTGCTGGCCGCCGCGTGATTGGCCACCGCCGCGCTGATCTCCGGCGAACCGAAGAGCGCGTCGAGCGCATTGGCGCCGGCCTGCGTGAATTGGTCGGGCGCGGCGGGGCGGCGATCATAAAAGCCGCCATAGGGGCCGCGCATCATCAGCACCATGAGGTTGGCGAGTCCCTCGGGCGATTGCATGGCCCGCTGGATGCCGGCCGCGAAGGCGGGCATGACGGCTTCCGCCGCCTTTTGCGCCTGCTGAGCCGTGAGGCCGTAGATCTGAGCGAGATTCTCAAGGCCCTGCCCGCCTTGAGCAGCCCTCAGCAATTGCACGAACTGGTCCATTTTACGGCCTCCCGAGTTCGCGACTCTACGCCATCGTCTCGCCAAAATCACGGCTCGATGGCGGTTGCATCCTGCGGCGAAGACAATGGCGGCAATTCCACGGTGGAAAGATGCGGCGCGGGGCCGCGATCGCCCACCGGCGGCGGTGCGGAGGCGATTTTTTCGATCACGCGGAACGCAAAAATCATGGCCGCGATGCCAAATGCGACCGCGCCGAGCGCCTGGCCGAGAATCACCCCGTTCGCGCCCATCAGGTCGCTGCCGATCCAGACGAAAGGAATCGTGCCGACGGTGGCGCGCCCCCAGTTGAAGAAGGTGGAGAGCAGCGGGGCGCCGAGATTATTGAAGGCCGCATTCGCCACGAACAATCCGCCGAGGAAAATGAAGCTGCCGGCGGTCACGAGGCAGAAGAAGGCCACGATCTGCTGCCCCTCGGGCGTCAGGCCGAACACCGAGGCGATGAAATTGCGCAGCAGCGCCAGCAGCACCCACACGGCGCACACATAGAGCAGCGTCAGGATCAGGCTGTCGCGGAGCGTCGTGCGCAGGCGGTCGAACAGGCCGGCGCCGAAATTCTGCCCGAAGATCGGCCCGACCGCTCCGGTCAGTGCGAACAGCGGGCCGAAGGCCACGGGAATCACCCGCCCGATGACCGCGAACGCCGCCACCGCGCCATCGCCGAACGGGGCGAGCTTGGCGGTGACATAGGCATTGCCCACCGGGGTCGCGACATTGGTGAGGATGGCGGGAATGGCGATCGCCGAGATCGGCCCGGCATGGCGATGCCACATGGCAAGCGTCGGACGGCGAAACAGATTGTGCCTGCGGTGGCACGCCCACAATCCGTAGAGGGCCATGAACAGGCGCGCGACCACGGAAACGATGGCGGCGCCATCCACGCCCAGGCCCAAAGCGAGAATGAGAACAGGGTCCAGCACGGCCGTCAGCAGTCCACCCCCGAGCGTCACCCACATGGCCCGTCCGGCATCGCCGGTGGCCCGCAGCAGGCCGGATGTAACCATGCCGATGCCGAGCAGCGGCGTCGACAGGGTGACCACGACGAGGAACCCGTCGGCGATGTCGAGCGTGCGCCCATGGGCTCCGAGCAGCGACAGCAGAGGCCGGATGAGCGGCAGCGACACGGCGGTCAGGACCACGCAGACCAGCACCATGTAGAGAACCGCGATGGTCGCGAGCGCGCGGGCATCCTCGCGGTTGCCCGCGCCCAGCGCGCGCGACACCACGGCCGAGCCCGCGATCATGATGCCGAGCGCCACCGAGGTGGTGAAGAACAGCATCGTCCCGGCATAGCCGATGGCGGCGGCTAGCTCCGCCTCGCCGAGCAGCGAGATGTAGAACAGGTTCAGCAGATCCACCAGGAACACGGCGACCAAGCCGATCGAACCCGTGGCGGCCATCACCGCCACGTGGCGCATGATGGACCCCTGGAGGAATTTCGCGGGCGCGGCGCTCATGCGGTCCGTGGGGCTCGTTTGGCTGTGTTGGACGGAAGGCTGCAGGTGGGCGAATCGCGCCCGCTGTGCGAACGGCACGACCCCCGTTCTTAAGGGGTTTTCGCGCCCAGTGGAAACCGGTGCGCGTGCAGAACCCGCGACGACGGAATGAAAGGGAGCTGTCTTCCGCGGCAATGCGACGGGAAGCGCCTCCCGGTCTGGCGGTGCGCTCTTGCGCCGAGACTCGCCGCGACAGGGCACTCAGGCAGCAGCCCAATTGAAGGCGTCAGCCCAAGTCCGCGTCGGCCCAAGTGCCGCCGTCAGCCGGAGAACTCGGTTTCGTGGGCGAGCACGTCCTGTGCCTCGGGATTGAGCGGCTTGGCGGGCTTGTTGGGATCGGTGAGGGGTTCCGGCTCCACCTTCTGGCCGGCCAGCTCGATGCCGGCGTAAAGCCCCTCCTGGACCTGAAGCTCGAGCCGCTGGCGATCACGCGCCCGCACGTCGGCGACCAGCGCGGCGACGGTCTCCTGGTCGACGCCCAGCGCCTCCAGCGTCCGCCCGCCGAACGCGAACGCCGATTCCAGCGTTTCGCGCATTTCATAATCGACGGATTTGCGCAGCAGCGCCATGGCGTGGACACGGTCGAACGCGCGCACGTGCAGGCGGGCATTGGGCATGTTGGCCTGCACGATATCGACGATGCGATCGGCGGCCTCGCGGTCGTCCACGCACACGGCGATGACTTCCGCCTGGTCGGCGCCCGCCGCCCGCAGCACGTCGAGCCGGGTGCCGTCGCCGTAATAGATATGGACGCCGAAGCGCCCGGCGCTCTGGATCATCTCAACATCATTGTCGATGATGGTAACGCCCACGCCTTCCGCCAGCAGGCATTGCGAGACGATCTGCCCGAAGCGGCCGAAGCCGATCACCAGCACGCGCCCGTTGGCGTCGGTGAAATCGTCCGGCTCCGGCTCCGGCTCGGCATGGCGAAGCCGCGGCAGAAGGCGCCCGATGCCGGCGAACACCAGCGGCCCGATCATCATCGTGAGCGCGGCGGTGGCGGTGAGAAGCTCGGCCTGCTCGCGATTGAGAATGCCGTTGGCGAGCGCCAGCGGGAACAGCACGAAGGCGAATTCACCTGCCGGCATCAGCACCGCCCCGGCCCGCAGCGCGTCGGCGTCGGTGCGGTGATCGGTGCGATAGAGCAGGAACACGACCAGGAACTTGATCGCCGTGATCATCAGCGCGGCGAGCACCACGGGGAGGATGTGCGGCAGCAGGACCTTGAGGTCCAAGGACATGCCGACGCCCATGAAGAACACCGCCAGCAGCAGGCCGCGGAAGGCGTCGATATTGGCTTCCAACTCATGGCGGAAGGTGCTTTCCGACAGCAGCAGCCCGGCCAGGAACGCCCCGAGGGCCATGGAAAGCCCTACGGTCGCCATCAGGCCGGCCGCGCCCAGCACCACCAGCAGCGCCGCCGCCGTCATCGCCTCCCGCGCGCCGGAGCGGGCCAGCAGGCGGAACAGCGGGTTAAGAAGGAAACGGCCGGACACCACGATCACGCTCACCGCCGCGAGCGCCGCTGCCGCCTTCAGCAGGGTCGCCGTCGCATCGGTTCCAAGATCGCTCTCGCCCGGCGCCAGCAGCGGCACGAGGGCGAGCAGCGGCACGATGGCGATATCCTGGAACAGCAGGATCGAAAATGCGCGCTGGCCGTAGCCGGAGGACAGATCGTTATGTTCGCCCAGCAATTGCAGGGCGATCGAGGTTGCCGACATGGCCAGCGCCATGCCCGTGACGATGGCGCCGGCGATGCCGAAGCCCAGCAGCCAGGACACAAGGGCGATCACCATGCCGGTGATCAGCAATTGCGCGGTGCCGAGGCCGAAAATATAGCGCCCCATGGACAGTAGGCGCGACGGCTGAAGCTCAAGCCCGATGAGGAACAGCAGCAGCACCACGCCGAGTTCGGCGACGGCGATCACCGTGGTCGGATCGGCGACATTGAAGCCCGCCGGGCCGATGGCGATGCCGGCCGCCAGATAGCCGACCACGGGCGAGAGACCCAGCCGCCGCGCCACCGGCACAGCCACAACGGCCGCCACCAGGAAGGCGAGGGCGCTGATGAACAGGGTGTGGTCGTCTCCGTGCATCCGCCATGCCTTCTGCCAAGCTCTCGCCGGCCGCTCTTGTGCAGAGCAACAATGGCCAAACCATGCCGCTTGGACCATCCGTCATTAAAGGCGGGCGAGCTTCAGGCACCAAGAGAATTGTGACGATATGCAGGCGCTTGCGGCCGCCTGTTGCGCTACGGCAACGGGCCTATTTGAGCGCGTCGAACCCCGGGCCGAATCCGTTCAGGCCGAGCGGAATGCCGATGCCCTCTTCCGGGGTCTGGAAAATGATGAAAGTGGCCTGCTTGCCCTGGCGCAGCCGGCCGATCAGGGCATCATCCATCACCACTTCGGCGACGCAGCCATTGGGCAGGCAGCGCACGAATCCCGCGCGGCCCACGTCGGTATCGTCGATCTTGAGGCCGAGGCCGGAAGGAATCAGCACGCCGAGCGGCGCCAGCACGCGCAGCAGGCGGCTCTTCTGGTCGGCGGTCTTCAGGATGATGACGGTGAGGCCGACGTTCGGCCGGTCGTCCGCCTGGACGCTCTGGAGAAGCACGCACTGTTCGCTTTGCGCACCTGGGGGGGTGTCGCAGCGAATCTGCCAGTCGCCGTAGACCTGCTTCACGACCCCCTGCGCCGCCGCCGCCGCCGAAAGGCCGAGCAGCGCGCAAAACCCGAATGTCGCGACGATGAGGGCGCAGAACACCTTGCCGGCCAGCACCATGCGGGCGCCATCAACGCGCCGATCCGTGCGGGCGAGGCCCCGCGACAACATGAACTCCATGGGCACCGGCTCCGAAAACTGGCGGCAATCCGAAAACGGGCCGCGACTGTCAATGCGGGCGCAGCGTGCCGCCCGTGCGTTTCGGCTTAAAAGGCTGACCGTCCATGTCAAGAATGCGGCGGCGCTTTGCGGAATAAAACGGAGAATTGATGGAAAAGGGCAGGGCCAAGGGCCGCCGGCCCGCGCCCGTGGTCGCGATTGGCCCGTGTCCGGCGTCCGGGCGGGCGGACATCCGGCCGCGGAATTCTTTTGCCGGCGGGTTGCCGAACGGGGGAGTCCGACCTTGTGTCGCATCGTGCGCCTGTGCGCCGCAATTGCGGGGTGCGGTGATTTGTGTTTGATTTAAGTCAAGAATGCGCCGGCCAACCGGGCGTGCTTACGGCGTTCACCACTACCGATCACCGCTGCGCTTGCGGTAGCGACGGCGCCGCGCAGGGAGAGCAGATTACCATGATTTCGTTCATTCGCACCGGTGCTCTCGCCGTGGCCGCGCTGGTCGCCGCGATATCGCTGAGCTCGGCTGCGTGGGCCGGTATGGGCCAGCCGTCCGATTGGCAGATCGGCCTCCAGGATGCCGCGACGCCGGTGATGGCCAGCATCCATTCCTTCAATAACTTCCTGCTCGCCATCATCGTAACCATCGTGCTGTTCGTGATGGTGCTGCTGGCGATCGTGATGGTTCGCTTCAACGAGCGGTCCAATCCGGTTCCCTCGAAGACCTCCCATAACACGATGATCGAGGTCATCTGGACCGTCGCCCCGGTGATGATCCTGGTCGCCATCGCGATCCCCTCATTCCGCCTGCTCCATCTGGAGCTGAACATTCCGCCGGCGGACATGACCGTGAAGGTCACGGGCCATCAGTGGTACTGGTCCTATGAATATCCCGATAACGGCGGGTTCGGCTTCGATTCGCTGATGGTTCCGGAAAAGGACCTGAAGGCGGGCCAGCCGCGCCTCCTCGCGGTGGACAATGAGGTGATCGTTCCGGTCAACAAGACCGTGCGCATCCAGGTGACCGCCGCGGACGTGATCCATTCCTTCGCTGTGCCTTCATTCGGTGTGAAGATCGACGCTCTGCCGGGACGCCTGAACGAATCCTGGTTCAAGGCCACCAAGGAAGGCGTCTATTACGGCCAGTGCTCGGAATTGTGCGGCCGCGACCATGCCTTCATGCCGATCGCGGTGCGGGTGGTGAGCCAGGCCGAATTCGATGCCTGGGTTGCCCAGGCCAAGCAGAAGTTCTCGGCGGCGCCCTCGGACGTCCGCACGGTGCAGGCGCCCGCCACCGGTGCGCTCGTGCTCGCGGATGCGGCCAACTGAGGCGTTTGCCTCGGACGCCTCGCGCCAACCAGAAGATACCGCGCGAGTCGGCCTGATGCCGCCTCGCGCGCGACAGCGAAGGGTCCGTCCGCGGACCAGGCACGACCCAAGACGCTTCGACCCGACCACGCTTAAAGATAAGACGGCAACGTCAAGAGATTGAGGACTAGACTCATGGCCACCGAGGCTATCGCGCACGACGCGGCACATGCCGAGCACAATCCCACGGGATGGAAGCGGTGGGTGTTCTCGACGAATAACAAGGACATCGGCATCATGTACCTGATCTTCGCCATTGTGGCGGGGATTGTGGGCGGTGCCTTGTCCATTGGAATCCGTATGGAACTGATGGAGCCGGGCCTCCAATATTTCAAGAATCCGCAGACCTTCAACGTGTTCACCACGGGCCACGGCCTCATCATGATCTTCTTCATGGTGATGCCCGCGCTGATCGGCGGCTTCGGCAATTACTTCATCCCGCTGATGATCGGCGCGCCGGACACGGCCTTCCCGCGCATCAACAACATCGCCTTCTGGCTGATGCCCCCGGCCTTCGCGCTCGCCATCATCTCGCTGTTTGTCGAGGGCGCCGCCGGCTCCAACGGCTTCGGTGGCGGCTGGACGATCTACCCCCCGCTCTCGTCCAAGCTCGGCCATCCCGGCCCGGCCATGGACCTGCTGATCTTCGCGCTGCACATCGCCGGCGCGTCCTCGATCCTCGGGGCGATCAACCTGATCACCACCATTTTCAACATGCGTGCCCCGGGCATGACGCTGCATAAGATGCCGCTGTTCGCCTGGGCCCAGCTCATCACCGCCTTCCTGCTGCTGCTGTCGCTGCCGGTGCTTGCCGGCGCCATCACCATGCTGCTGACGGACCGCAATTTCGGCACCACCTTCTTCGATCCGGCCGGCGGCGGTGATCCGATCCTGTTCCAGCATCTGTTCTGGTTCTTCGGTCACCCTGAGGTGTACATCCTGATCCTGCCGGGCTTCGGTATCGTCTCGCACATTGTCTCGACCTTCTCGCGCAAGCCGGTGTTCGGCTATCTCGGCATGGCCTATGCAATGGTGGCGATCGGCGTGGTGGGCTTCGTGGTGTGGGCGCACCATATGTACACGGTGGGTCTCTCCGCCTCGACGCAGTCCTATTTCGTCGCCGCGACCATGATCATCGCCATCCCGACGGGCGTGAAGATCTTCTCCTGGATCGCCACCATGTGGGGCGGCTCGGTGCAGTTCCGTACCCCGATGCTGTGGGCGATCGGCTTCATCTTCCTGTTCACCGTCGGCGGCGTGACCGGCGTCGTGCTTTCGAACGCCGGCATCGACCGCTCGCTGCACGACACCTATTATGTGGTCGCCCACTTCCACTACGTGCTGTCGCTCGGCGCGGTGTTCGCCATCTTCGCCGGCTGGTATTATTGGTTCCCGAAGATGAGCGGCTACATGATCCCGGAATTCTGGGGCAAGCTGCACTTCTGGGTCACGTTCGTCGGCGTGAACCTGGTGTTCTTCCCGCAGCATTTCCTTGGCCTTGCCGGCATGCCGCGCCGCTATGTGGACTATCCCGATGCGTTCGCGCACTGGAATTACGTGTCCTCCATCGGCTCCTACATCTCTGGCTTTGCCGTGCTGATCTTCCTGACCGGCATCGTGGTGGCCTTCCGCCGCAAGGAACTGGCCGGCCCCAATCCCTGGGGTCCCGGCGCGACCACCTTGGAATGGACGCTCTCGTCTCCGCCCCCGTTCCATCAGTTCGAAGTCCTGCCGCGCATCAAGTGAGCGCCGGCGTTTCCCTTGGGGCGAGCCGGCGCGGGGTTCCGCGCCGGTTCCGTTTCAAGACAAGGGGTGAGTGGAGGTTCGGGCGATACGGCGCAACTTCGGTGCGTCACCGCTCGGACACCAAAGGCCGGGTGTCCCTCTACCCGATGTCCGCCCAACCGGCGACTTGCCCAGCGGGCGGCCAACGGGCCATGCGGCGCGCCGCACGGCCGGCTTAGTTGTCGCGTATGACGGAGTGACGCCACGGGGCGGGCTCCAAGCAAGATCAGTATGACAGGACGAGTGCGCATGAGTGACGTGAGCGTGAGCTTGAACCAGACGACGGGCGGTGGCGAAGCGGGCCTCGGTCTCGCCTCGCCGCGCGATTACCTGTCGCTCCTGAAGCCGCGCGTCATGTCGCTGGTAATCTTCACCGCTTTGGTCGGCCTGGTCCGGGCGCCGGACCACGTGCATCCGGTCATCGCCTTCACCGCGCTTCTGTGCATCGCGGTCGGCGCGGGTGCGGCCGGCGCGCTGAACATGTGGTGGGATGCCGATATCGACGCCGTCATGTCGCGCACCAAGGACCGTCCCATTCCCGGCGGCCGCGTGACGCCGCAGGAAGCCCTGGCTTTCGGCCTGACGCTCTCGGCGTTTTCGGTCGTGGTGCTCGGCCTGCTGGTGAATGTCCTGGCCGGTGCGCTGCTGGCCTTCACCATCTTTTTCTATGTGGTGATCTACACCATGTGGCTGAAGCGCTCGACGCCGCAGAACATCGTGATCGGCGGCGCGGCGGGCGCGTTTCCCCCCATGGTGGCCTGGGCGGCCGCGTCCGGCTCCGTGGGCTTTGAAAGCCTGCTGCTGGTCGCCATCATCTTCTTCTGGACGCCGCCGCACTTCTGGGCGCTCGCGCTGTATCGCGCCGATGATTACGCCCGTGCCGGCGTGCCCATGCTGCCGGTGACGGCAGGACCCGACGAGACGCGCCGGCAAATTCTGCTCTACACGCTGTTCCTGGTGCCGCTTGCCGTATCGCCGGTCGCGCTGGGCTATGCCGGTTATGGCTATGGCGCGGTGGCCACGGTTCTGGGCGCCGGCATGGTCTGGTTCGCGGTGAAGGTCTATCGCGTGCGCGAAGGCGCGGCGGCGGTGAAGGCGAGCAAGCAATTGTTCGGCTTCTCCATTCTTTATCTGTTTTTGCTCTTCGCCTCGCTTTTGGTCGAAGCGCTGGTGGGAGTGTGATGCGTGGTGGATGAGAAGGAAAAGCGCGCGCCCGAGGGTGAGGGCATCGTGCTGACCGATGAGCAGAAGCGGCGGCGCCGGGCGCGCTCGGTGGCCATCGCTTCGGTGCTGGGTTTCCTGGTGATCCTTTTCTACGTGGTCACCATCGTGAAAATGGGTCCGGCCGTGTTGAACCGGCCGCTGTGAGGATGGAATGAGCGCAACCGCGCAGCCCCCCTTGCCCGAACCGGGCACCACTGCCGCCCCCAAGCGGCGGCGCTTCCGGCACATGCCGGTGGCCTTGGCGTGCCTTGCGTTTGCATTGGGCATGGTGGGTGCCGCTTATGCGATCGTTCCCTTCTACGCGATGTTCTGCTCCCTCACCGGCTTCGGCGGGGCGACGCGGGTGGGCACCGCCGCGCCAGACAAGGTGCTCGACCGGACCATCCAGGTGCGCTTTGATTCCAATATCGCGCCTGGCCTGCCCTGGGAGTTCAAGCCCGAACAGGCGGATGTGAATGTGCGCGTGGGCGAGACCAAGATGGTCTATTACCTCGCCCGCAATCTTTCTTCGGCTGAGACCTACGGCAACGCCACCTATAATGTCACGCCGGCCCCTGCGGGCGCCTATTTCGTGAAGATGCAGTGCTTCTGCTTTTCGGAGCAGACCATGCAGGGCAATGAAAAGGTGGACATGCCGGTGGTGTTCTTCATCGATCCCGCCATCGCGGACGATCCGGAATTCAACAATGTGAAGACCATCACATTGTCTTACACCTTCTTCCCCGCGCCCAAGCCTGCGGCGCCGGTGGCGCGCGCGGCCGAGCCGGCGAGCGAGAGTTCGAAAAAGGCTCTGTGAGCCTGCGCCCCGCCTGCGACGGCAGGGCGGACAAGGGATGAAGCCCGGCAGGCCGGGCGGTTGGTTGGTGGGGCTGGACACAACCGTCGCATTGCGGCGGGGCGGCAGGTCCTGGTAGAATTTTAATGCTGGAAGGGGAGGCCGCTTCAAATGGCCGAGGGACACGTGAAGCAGCACGATTATCACATGGTGGAGCCGAGCCCGTGGCCCATCGTGGGCTCGATCTCGGCCTTTATCCTCACCGGGGGGGCGGTGGTGTGGATGCACGGCGGTACCGCCATTCCCATGGGGGTCGGCTTCCTGGGCGTGCTTTACACCATGTTCGGCTGGTGGCGGGATATGATCCGCGAGGGCCATCTGGGCTTCCATACCCCGGTGGTGCAGATCGGCCTGCGCTACGGCATGATCCTGTTCATCGCGTCCGAAGTCATGTTTTTCGTCGCCTGGTTCTGGGCCTATTTCGACGCGGCCCTGTTCTCCGGCGAGGCGATAAATTATTCGCGCTTCGAGGTGACCGGCGGCGTGTGGCCGCCCCACGGCATCGAATCGCTTGATCCATGGCACCTGCCGCTGCTGAACACGCTGCTGCTGCTCACCTCCGGCACCACGGTCACCTGGGCGCACCATGCGCTGCTGGAAAATGACCGCCAGGGCCTCAAGTGGGGCCTGCTGCTCACGGTCGTGCTGGGCGTGCTGTTCACGACTTGCCAGGCGTTCGAATATCTGCACGTGCACTTCGGCTTCTCGGGCAATATTTATGGCGCCACCTTCTTCATGGCGACCGGGTTCCATGGCTTCCACGTGATCGTGGGCACCATCTTCCTGCTGGTGTGCCTGCTGCGTGCTGTCGCCGGCGATTTCACGCCGCAGAAGCATTTCGGCTTCGAGGCGGCGGCCTGGTATTGGCACTTCGTGGACGTGGTGTGGCTGTTCCTGTTCGCCTTCATCTATGTCTGGGGCGCCGGCGCCTCCGCCCATTGACGTTTGCAGGAGCCCCACGGGTTTCTCGGGAATCGGCGGGGCGGCGCAAGCCGCCCCGTTTTGTTTGGCGCACGGCCGCGGCCGCGGAACGGGGATATCCATGGAACCCTATTACAGCCCTGTCTCGCCCATCGTCGCGGGCCTGTCGAAATTGTTCAAAGGGTTTCTCCAGCTCGCCCCCGAATGCGATGCCTGCGGGCTGGACTATTCCTTCATCGATGCCGGGGACGGGCCGGCGGTGTTCGTCATCCTCATCGGCGGATTCCTGGTGGTTGCGCTCGCCTTCTGGGTGGAGGTCACGTTTGAACCGCCCCTCTGGGTCCACGCCTTGCTTTGGATTCCCGGGATCTTGATCGTCACCCTTGGCCTGCTCCGCCCGTTCAAAGGCGTGCTCGTGGCGATGCAATATGCAAACCGGGCATCCGAAGGGCGACTGGAGTCGCACGACGGCGAATGAGCGGGTCGTCGCGCCGCGGGCTGCTGCTGCCCACCCTGGCGACCCTTGTCGCGTTCGCGACCCTGCTCGCGCTCGGCAGCTGGCAGCTGGAGCGGCTGAGCTGGAAGAATGACCTCATCGCCCAGGTCGAGGCGCGCGCGGGGCAACCGCCGCAACCCGTGCTGCCCGCGTCCCAATGGCCGAGCGTGACGCGCGAGGTGGACGAATATCAGCCCGTGCGGGCCACCGGTACCTTCGACCACGCCAAGGAAACCTTGATCTATACGGTCCTGTCCGACCCGAAAGGGCCGCTCAAGGGGCCAGGCTTCCAAGTGTTGACACCGCTGATGCTGCCTGACGGATCGGCGATCCTGGTCAATCGCGGCTTCGTGCCGGAAGATCGCCGCGCCCCCGAAACCCGTCGAGACGGGCAGATCCAGGGGCCGGTGACCGTCACCGGGCTGCTGCGCATGCCCGAGGAGGCGAGCTGGTTCGTGCCCGCGAACGATCCCGCCCATAATGCTTGGTTCCGGCGCGATCCGGCGGAGATTGCTGCCGCCGACGCCGATGCCAGTGCCAATCCCGGTGGCCTGCCCCAGGGTGGCGAGACGCGGCTCTCCTTCCCCAACCGGCATCTCGAATATGCGCTCACCTGGTACGGCCTCGCCGTGACGCTCGCCGGGGTCTATGTGGCGTTCGTCATTTCGCGGCGTCGCGGGCTGCTGTGACCGCGCTTCAGGATCGGAAATAGCGGCGTGGGCGCTCGCCCTCGCGCATGTAGCCGACGAAGCCCGCAACGCCCACGCCCTGCGCCAGAAGGGCGGGCAACAGGGCTGCGAGATCGCCCACGGTCAGGCCGTCGGGCGCCAGAAGGTCGCGGATGGCGAACTGGCTGAAGGCGGTCACGATCAGCCACACCACCAGCGCGACCGGGGCAAGGGCGCGCGTGCGCGCGGAGCGCCGCACCGTCAAGATCACGAAACCGATCGCCCAGACGAACAGCACGACCTGCGGAAACAGGCCAAACCGCAGCATCTGCGAGGAGGCGCCGGGCGCGGACAGCGAATCCGCGATCGCCGACCAAGCCGCCTGCGGCCCGAGCACCGAGATCAGCGTGAAGATGCCGGCGAGCGGCACCGCCGTGATGCCGCATGCGCACCAGAAGATGATCGCCAGAAGGCCGGACAGCCGCGGCGCATCGTCATTGTCGTGCCGGATCGGACGGATGGAAGGGAGGCGGGGCATCGGGTGTCCTTCAACGGAAACGGTCGCGCCAGGCGGCCTGGGCACCGGGATAAGGCAAGGTGGTGGCCTCGAATATGGCACGCCCGACCGCGCGCGCGAGCACGCAGGCGGCGGTCGCACCAAGCTCGGCCTCCGCATGGCGGATGGGATCGAGTTCCTTGCGCCCCGTCGCCAGGGCGAACACGCAATCGCCGTCGAGCTGCGTGTGTACCGGAAACAGCGATAGAGCCAAGCCATCCTGCGCCATTACGGCAAAAGCGCGCGCCTGGGAGCGGGTGAGAACGGCGTCGGTTGCGACCACCGCGATGGTGGTATTTGCGCGCGGCGTGGCGCCCTTCATGGCGAGGGCCGAGGCGTCGTCCGGCCAATGCTGCGGCATGCCGCGCCCGCCGAATTCGCCATCGCGCTCGAACGGCGCCGCGCGCAAGTGAGGCCCGGCGCCGATCAGCGGGCTGCCCACCGCATTCACCGCCACGAGCGCGCCCACCACGTGACCGCCCGGTGTCATGGCGGAAGCCGAGCCGAGCCCGCCCTTGACATGGGCCGTGGTCGCGCCGGTGCCGGCGCCCACGGAGCCGAGGGGAAAACTGCCGCCGCGCGCCGCCGCCGCCGCGTCATAGCCGAGGGCGGCATAGGGAGAATGGCGGCCCCAGGCCTTGTCGCCGCCGTTGAGGAGATCGAACAGGATCGCGCCGGGAACGATGGGCACCCGCACCGAGCCCACGGGATGCCCGCGGCCCTGTTCCGCAAGCCAGGACATGATTCCCGAGCCCGCATCGAGGCCGAAGGCCGAGCCGCCGGAGAGGAACAGCGCATCCACATGCTGCACGCTGGCGCCGGGCGCGAGGAGATCAGTTTCGCGCGTGCCGGGACTGCCGCCGCGCACGTCCACGGCCGCGATGGTCGGCACCTCGCACAGCACCGCCGTCACGCCCGATCCAAGCCGGAGGTCGGTTGCGTGGCCAACCTGGAGGCCCGGCACATCGGTGAGGAGGTTGAGCATGTCACGTCCGGACCAGCGGGCTACCGTGCCTAAGCTCTTAGAGCAGGTCCGGCCCCCGCGTCCACACCTGCCACGCGAGGGCGACACCGCGCGCGCCTGCGGCAAACGGGCAGATCACATGGCGGGGAGGGGAGGGCCGCGCCCTCTTGTGCGGCGGCGCCGTTCCGGCCCATGACATGCGGCGAAAGCTCCGCCGGCTTGCGACAGCGGCGGGGTCCGGTTTCGCGTACGAAGGGTGCAACCCTCCATGGCCGATGTCACGCTGCCTGCCGCCTTTGCCGCGGGCCTTGCGAGCTTCCTGTCCCCCTGTGTCCTGCCTCTGGTGCCGCCTTATTTGTGCTTCCTGGGCGGCGCGACGCTGGAAGACCTCTCCAAGGCCGAACCGTTGCAGCAGGTGGGCCGCCGCGCGATTTTCGGCGCGCTGCTGTTCGTGAGCGGATTCACCGTGGTGTTCGTCGCATTGGGGGCTGGCGCCTCGGCGGTGGGCGAGGTGCTGCGTGCGCACCAGGAGGTGCTGTCCATCATTGCCGGCATCGCGATCATCGTGATGGGGCTGAATTTTCTGGGCGTGTTCAAGATTCATCTGCTCTCGCGCACCGCCCGGCCGCATGTGAACGAACCCACCGGCCTGTGGGGCGCGTTCGTGATGGGCCTCGCCTTTGCGTTCGGCTGGACGCCCTGCCTCGGACCGGTGCTGGGCGCGATCCTCGCGGTGGCGGGATCGGAGGCGACGGTCGCGAAGGGCGCGGGCCTGCTCGCGATCTATTCCGCCGGCCTCGGCGTGCCGTTCCTGCTCGCGGCGGTGGCGGTGCGACCGTTCCTGAACGGCCTGCGCCACATGCGCCGGCTTCTGCCGGTGATGGAGAAGGTGATGGGGGCGATGCTGGTGGTGACCGGCATCGCCTTCATGTCGGGCTGGATCGCCAGCGTCTCCTATTGGCTGATCGAGACCTTCCCGGCTCTTTCCACCATCGGCTGAACCGCTCAGGTGAGCGGCGTCATGACCGCATCGCGATAGGCCGGCCGGTCTTTCAGGCGTGCGTACCAGGCTTCCAGATGGGGCATGGGCTGGCGGGCGATGGGCATTTCGAACCAGGCATAGGCGAAGCAGCCGAGCGGAATATCCCCCATGGCGAACGCGTCGCCCGACAGATAGGGATGGTGCGCGAGCGCGGCGTCCACCCGCGCCAGGAGATCGGTGCAGGCGGCAAGGCCTTTTTCCATCGCGCCCATGTTGCGTTGCTCCGGGCCGAGCCGGACGAGGTTCCAGAACACATCGCGGAACGGCGCGGCAAACGAGGTGGAGGCCCAATCCATCCATTTGTCGCCGATGGCACGGACCGCCGGATCTTGCGGCCACAGCGTGCCGGCTCCGTAGCGGGCTGCGAGATAACGCACGACAGCGTTCGATTCCCACAACACCAGGCCTTCGTCTTCCACGCAGGGCACGAGGCCGTTGGGATTCAGCGTCCGATAGGCGGGTTCGTTCACGATGCCGAACGGGCCTCCGGCGTTGGCATGCTCATATGGCAGGTTCAATTCCCGCGCGGCCCAGATCACCTTCTTCACATTGGTGGAGTTGAGGCGTCCCCAGATTTTCAGCATGGCGTGTCCTCCTGTCAGTGCAGCGGCGTCTGATACCCGGCGCACTATTAAAAAAGCCCGCGCCGGAGCGCGGGCTTTTCTTCGACTGGCCGCGGCGCGGTCAGATTTCGCTATAGGCGCCGTCTTTCCAGATATAAACGACATAATCCTTCTTGGTGATGTCGCCCTTCTTGTCGAAGGAGAGCGGGCCAAGCACCGTCTGGAAGGTCGCGCCGGAATGCATGTAGTCGGCGAGCTTCTTCGGGTCGGTGGACTTGGTCGCCTCGGCCGCCTGCTTGATGATCTGCACGGCGGCGTAGGAATAGAGCACATAGCCTTCCGGATCGATGCCCTTCGCCTTGAAGCGGTCCACGACTTCCTTGGCGGCCGGGTTCTTGCGCGGATCAGGGCCGAAGGTCATCAGCGTGCCGGCGGCGCCGGGCCCGGCGATGGACCAGAATTCCTTGTCGGTGATGCCGTCGCCGGAGAACAGCACGCTCTTCAGGCCCTGGTCGCGCATCTGGCGTACGATCAGGCCGGCTTCGGGATGCAGGCCGCCGAAATAGACCAGGTCCACGCCCGCCGCCTTCAGCTTCGACACCAAGGCGGAATAGTCCTTCTCGCCAGGATTGATGCCCTCATAGAGCACTTCCTTGACGCCGCCCTTGTTCATGGCCTTCTGGGTTTCGTCGGCAAGGCCCTTTCCGTACGGGGTCTTGTCGTGGACGATGGCGACCTTCTTGTCCTTGAAATTGGCGACGATGTAGTCGCCGGCGACCGCGCCCTGCTGGTCGTCGCGGCCGCAGGTGCGGAACGTGTTCCACATCTTGCGTTCGGTAAACTGCGGGTTCGTCGAGGCCGGGCTGATCTGAAGAACGCCGGATTCCTCATAATCGGTCGAGGTCGGGATCGAGACGCCCGAATTGAAGTGGCCGACCACGTATTTCACGCCGTCGGAGATGAACTTGTTCGCCGCCGACTTGCCCTGCTCGGGCTTGGAGGCATCGTCGCCGATCGAGAGTTCGATCTTCTGGCCATTGATCCCGCCGGCGGCATTGATATCCGCCACCGCCTGTTCGACGCCGGTCTTGATCTGCGCGCCGAAGGCGGCGTTCGGGCCGGTCATCGGACCGCCCGCGCCCATTTTAAGAGGCGCCTGCGCATAGGCACTGGTCCCGGCCGCCGCGAGGGCGAGGCCGGCACCGACCGCAAGGCCGGCAAGTAACAGCTTCCTCATCCTGTTCTCCTCTGGTTGTACCGGGCGCCGAAGACCTTCACCGCGCCGGCAGAGCGTGCGTCCGGCTGCCATTGTGCCGGTTTCCCGTTCCCTGTCGACACGCCAAATGGATCACGCCGTTTCATCCGTGCCGGCCTTGTTGCGCCAGGAAAGAGGGCCGGCGGATTCGTAAAGCCAATCGTAGCGCGCGGTCATCTGCTGCTTGCGCACCGATCGAAAGCCAAGCGTGGCAATGGCGAACAGCAACACCGCTTCGACGAGATAATAGTCGAGCGCCAACAGCGTGCCCTTGAACAAGGCAAAATGGCAGAAGCGCACGGCCGCCGTCAGCAGCAGCGAATAAGCGAGAACAAGGGGAAATGGCTTCCACCCCTTCGCGACCGCACGCCCCGTGAGCCAGGCCGCGCCCCCGCCGAGAAACAGCGTCACCAGCATGAAATCGCCGGTGGAGACTTCCACCACCGCGCTCGGCCGCACGATGAAGAGCACCAGTATGGCCGCCAGCGTCAGCACCGGCAGCAGGATCATGGGCGAGGAGGGGCGGCCGGGATGGGGCAGGTTCGCCATGGTCACGCACCTCCTTCGAGATAGGCGGCCTTCACCTCGGGGCGCTCCAGCAGATCGCGGCCGGTGCCGGCCATGGTGATGGCGCCGTTCACCAGCACATAGCCGCGATGGGCGAGCTTGAGCGCGTGATAGGCATTCTGCTCCACCAGGAACACGGTCAGGCCTTCGGTCTGGTTCAAATCGCGGATGACGTCGAAAATCTGCCGCACCACGAGCGGCGCGAGCCCGAGCGAGGGTTCGTCCAGCAGCAGCAGGCGCGGCCGGCTCATGAGCGCGCGGGCGATCGCCAGCATCTGCTGTTCGCCGCCGGAGAGCGTGCCGCCACGCTGGTGCAGGCGTTCCTTGAGCCGCGGGAACATCTCGAACATGCGTTCCAGATCCTGCGCGAAATGCACCCCGCCGTGGAGCGCGGCGCCCATCTGCAGATTCTCATAGACGCTCATGCGCGGAAAGATGCGCCGCCCTTCCGGGGACTGTGCAATGTTCATGCGCATGATTTCGTGGGTGGGCAGGCGCGTGATGTCCTGTCCGGCGAACAGGATGGTGCCTTCCTGAGCGCGCGGCGCGCCGCAGATGGTCATCATGAGCGTGGACTTGCCCGCCCCGTTCGCACCGATCAGGGTGACGATCTCGCCTTCGTTCACCTCCAGGTCGACCCCGCGCAGGGCCATGATCTTGCCGTAGAAGGTTTTGACCCCGGCAAGCGAGAGCAGGGCGCTCATTGGCCCACCTCCGCTTCCACCTGCTCGACGGCGTCCTCGTCCACGCCCAGATAGGCGGCGATGACGCGCGGATCGGACCGTACTTCGGCGGGCGTGCCGTCCGCGATCTTGCGGCCATATTCGAGCACGATGACGTGGTCGGAAATTTCCATCACCACCGACATGTCGTGCTCGATCAGCAGCACCGAGGTCTTCTCCTCCCGGATCGCCAGCAGCAGGGCGTTCAGGGCGGCGGATTCGCGCGGATTGAGGCCGGCGGCCGGCTCATCCAGGCACAGCAGCGCCGGTTCGCTGCACATGGCGCGGGCGATCTCCAGGCGGCGCTGGTCGCCATAGGGAAGGTCTCCGGCCGGATCGTCCGCGCGATCCACCAGGGCGATGCGCTCCAGCCAGTGGAGCGCATGGTCCACCGCCCGTTTCTCCCGCCGCCGCCAGCTCGGCAGGTTCAGCAGCGCGGAGGGCGAGAGAAGCCCGGTTTCCGTCAGGCTCATGTGCTGGGCCACCAGCAGGTTTTCCAACACCGTCATGCCGGAGAACAGACGGATGTTCTGGAACGTCCGGGCGACCTTGGCCTGGGAAGCGACCTTGTAGTCCGGCAGGCGCTCCAGCAGGAACAGGGCGCCGGCCTGCGTGCGCGCGGCGGCAAGGCCGTTACGGGTCAGGGCGTCGATCTCGGCCGCCGTGGGTGCCCCGCCATGGGCGAGCGCGAGCCGGCCCGAGCTCGGCTTGTAGAAGCCGGTGATGCAGTTGAACACTGTCGTCTTGCCAGCACCATTGGGGCCGATGACGGCGGTGATGTCGCCCCGCCCCGCCCGCAGCGAGACGTCGCCGACGGCGACGAGGCCGCCGAAACGCATGCTCAGATGGTCCACCAGAAGGATGGGGTCGCTCTCCCAGGGCCTCATCCGTGGCCCTCCTTCACGAGATCGCCCGAGACCTTCTTGCGCTCCTTCAGAAAGATCGTGGCCAGCCGGCTGGAGACCAGCCCGCGCGGCCGCCATACCATGACCGCCACCATGGCGAAGCCGAAGATCAGCATGCGGTAGAGGGTGGGATCGAAATCCGCTCCAAGCAGCCAGGGGTCCTTCAGGAAGGTGAGGTTGCGCAGCAATTCCATGCCGCCGATCAGCAGGATCGCCGAGGCGGCAACCCCCATCTGTGACCCCATTCCCCCCAGCACCACGATCGCCAGAATGACCGCCGATTCCATGAAGGTGAAGGATTCCGGGGAGACGAACCGCACCCGCACCGCGAAAAAGGCGCCGGCGAAGCCGCCGAACATGGCGCCGATGGAGAAGGCGGTCAGCTTGGTGAGCGTGGTGTTGATGCCGAGCGAGCGGCAGGCGATCTCGTCCTCGCGCAGCGCCTCCCAGGCGCGCCCCACCGGCATGCGCCGCAGCCGCACCGTGGCGAGGGCGGTCAGCGCGGCAAGGGCGAGAATGACGAAATACAGGAAGATGATGCGGTGCATCGCATTGAATGGCAGGCCGAACAACGCCGCGAACCCGTCGTCGCCCGAGGTGAAGGGAATGCCGAAGAAGGTGATGGCGGGAATGGAGGAGATGCCGGCGCCGCCGTTCGTCAAATCCACCCAATTGATCAGCACGAGGCGGATGATCTCGCCGAACGCCAGCGTGACGATGGCGAGATAATCGCCCCGCAGCCGCAGCACCGGAAAGCCGAGGATGAGGCCCCAGAATCCGGCCAGCAGGCCGGAAATGGGCAGGCACAGCCAGAACGCCCACGCCGCCCAGAAGCCTTCGCCGAGGTGGCCGTCCAGAAAATCGTTCAGTGGCACGCTGGTGGAAAGCAGGGCGAAGGCATAGGCGCCGACGGCATAGAACGCGACATAGCCGAGGTCCAGCAGGCCCGCGAGTCCCACCACGATGTTGAGGCCCCAGCCCAGCATCACATAGGTCATGATGTAGATGCCGAGGTCGATGTAATAACGGCTACTGCCGAGGTCCCCTGCGGCCAGGATCGCGAGGACCGGAAACGCGATGGCGAAGGCGAAGAACACGGGCTTTGCAAGCGGCTCCGCTTTTTCGGCGAGGGACGCAAGCGCTGCATTGCGTCGCGCGCCCTTGATCCGCCCCGGCCGCCAGAGCGTGAGATGCAGCACGAAGCGCAGCACCGCGACGATGGCGGCGAAAATGAGCACCAGTCCGAACCGATAGGTGAGAATCAGCGGGCCGCCGGAATCCTCCGTCGCGCGCAGTCCCACGAGCGGCGTCAGCACCAGGAAGGTGAGTACGGCGCTGATGGCGGAGTCCTTCAGCGCGACCGGCAACACGGCCTCGCGGCTTCCTGCAGACACGCCGGCCTGCATCAAACCTTCTCCACTTCGGGCCGGCCGAGCAGGCCCTGGGGCATGAAGATAAGCGTGATCGCGAGGATGGAGAAAGCTGCCACGTCTTTGTATTCGATGCTGAAATAGGCGGACCAGAAGGTCTCGATCAGGCCGATGAGCAGGCCGCCCAGCACCGCGCCGGGCAACGAGCCGATGCCGCCCAGCACCGCCGCCGTGAACGCCTTCACCCCCGGAACGAAACCGTCCGAGAAGTTCACAACGCCATAATTCATCAGATACATGGTGCCCGCCACTGCGGCCAGGGCGGCGCCGATGATGAAGGTGAGCGAGATGGTGCGATCCACGTTCACGCCCAGCAGCGCAGCCATCTTGCGGTCCTGCTCGCAGGCGCGCTGGGCGCGGCCGAGCGAGGTTTTCTGCACCACGAACCAGAAGATGCCGAGGCATACGGCGGTGACCGCCATGATGATCAATTGCTTGTAAGCCAGCGTGACCTGGTAGCCGTCCCGGTCGATCAGCACGATCACGTCCGTGACTAGCGGCGGGATGGATTTGTTGCGCGGGCCCTGTGCCACCTGCACGAAGTTGGAGAGCAGGATCGACATGCCGATGGCGGAGATCATGGGCGCAAGGCGGAACGAGCCGCGCAGCGGGCGATAGGCGAGGCGCTCGATGGTCCAGCTGACGAGGCCGGTGAAGATCATGGCCACCACGAGCACGATCGCCAGCACCAGAAACACCGACGTGATTCCGAGCACCGTGGTCAGCAGCAGGAAACAGGTGAGGCCGATGAAGCTCGACACCATGAACACGTCGCCATGGGCGAAGTTCACCATGCCGATGATGCCGAACACCATCGTGTAGCCGATGGCGATGAGGCCGTAGATGGAGCCGAGCGTCAGCCCGTTGATGAGCTGCTGGAGGAAGATATCCATCCGTCCGATGCCCCTGTGTTTGAGTGCGCCTATTTCTTCATCGTGCCTGGAGTTTGGGCGCTTTTCCATTCGACTCATAGCGCGGGCCGCAGCGAGTGACAAATCGGCGCGAGGCCTTAAGCGCGGTCTGGCGAGTTTCCCACAGGCGAGGCGCGACGCAACTGCTGGTCGCGTCCCGTCACATCATTTTCATCCTTCGCGTCGCCCCGCGCGAGGGCTGGGCGATCGGTCCGGATTCGCCCTCGGGCGCGCGCGATCACCCTTGACCGCGTCACCTTGGCCGACCCACACTGGAAGAAATAAAAGGTGCGGGTTGGCAATGGCGCGTGCGAGCACGGGCCTCCTGCCCGCGGCGGGAGGACGCGGATGACGCAAATTGCCATGACAGTGAACGGCCGGGCGGTTTCAGCGGATGTCGAGCCGCGGACCCTGCTGGTTCAATTCCTGCGGGAAAACCTGCTGCTGACGGGAACCCATGTCGGCTGCGATACCAGCCAATGCGGGGCCTGCGTCGTGCATCTGGATGGTGCGGCAGTAAAATCGTGCACAATGCTCGCCGTTCAGGCGGATGGGCACGCCGTCACCACCATCGAGGGAATCGCCGACGGGGCAACCCTCCATCCCATGCAGGAAGCCTTCCGCGAGCATCACGGCCTGCAATGCGGGTTCTGCACTCCGGGCATGATCATGACCGCGCTCGATCTTGTGGCGCACCACGGCGCCGATCTCGACGAACCGACCATCCGCGCCCATCTCGACGGCAATCTGTGCCGCTGCACCGGCTATCACAATATCGTCAAGGCGGTGGAAGCGGGCGCAAAGTCCATGGGCAGCGCCCTGAAGCACGCCGCCGAGTAACGCCACAGCGCGACGTCGTCGGGCCCTTCGCCCGATTGTTCCATGTCCCGGTGCCGTGACGCTGGCCGCCAAGACGCGAGCGCTCTGCCCGGAGTCCAAGTTCCGCCAGTCCCCCAGGGAGGACGCCATGAACGCCAACAGCTTCGATTCCAGCAAGGTGACGCCGCTCGGCGCGCCGGTGCGCCGCAAGGAAGACCGTCGCTTCATCACCGGCAAGGGCCGCTATACCGACGATCTTGCCCGGCCCGGCCAGACCCATGCTTATTTCCTGCGCTCCCCTTATGCGCATGCACGCATTCGCGGCATCGACACTGCCGCCGCCGCCGCCATGCCGGGCGTGGTCGCGATCCTCACTGGCCATGATCTTGCGGCCGACGGCATCCGCGGCCTGATCTGCGGCTGGATGATCCATTCCAAGGACGGTTCGCCTATGAAAGCGGGCTACCATCCCGCTCTTGCCAAAGACAAGGTGCGCTATGTGGGCGACCATGTGGCGGTGGTCATCGGCGAGACGCTGAACGCCGCCAAGGACGCCGCCGCCGCCATCGCGGTGGATTACGAGGTGCTCCCTGCCGCCGCGGATCTCGGATCGGCGCAGGCGGCCGGTGCGGCGCATATCCATGACGACGCGCCGCGTAACACGGCGTTCGAATGGGAATTGGGCGACAAGACCGCCACCGAGGCCGCCTTCGCCCGCGCCGCTCACGTGACCACCATCGACCTCGTCAATAATCGCCTCGCCCCCAATCCCATGGAGCCGCGCGCGGCCATCGGCGAATATGATGCGGGGGACGAATCCTACACGCTCTGGACCACCAGCCAGAACCCGCATGTGGCGCGCCTCGTGCTGTCCGCCTTCGTGGGACTTGCGCCCGAGAACAAGCTGCGGGTGATCGCGCCGGACGTGGGCGGCGGCTTCGGCTCGAAGATCTTCATCTATGCGGAAGAGACGGTCTGCGCCTGGGCCTCCAAGCGGGTCGGGCGACCGGTGAAATGGACCTGCGACCGTTCCGAGGCCTTCCTGTGCGATGCCCATGGGCGGGACCACATCACCCACGGCGAACTGGCGCTGGATGGGCAGGGCAAGATCATCGGCTTTCGGGTGAAGACCACCGCCAACATGGGGGCCTATCTCTCGACCTTCGCGTCCTGCGTACCGACCTATCTCTACGCGACCCTGCTGTCCGGCCAATACGATATCCCGGCCATCTATTGCGAAGTCGATGCGGTCTATACCAATACCGCCCCGGTGGATGCCTATCGCGGCGCCGGGCGGCCGGAAGCGACCTTCCTGGTGGAGCGCATCGTGGAGAAAGCGGCGCGGGAGATCGGCCAAGATTCGGCCGAATTCCGCCGGCGCAATTTCATCACCAGCTTCCCGCATCAGACGCCGGTGATCTTGTCCTACGACATCGGCGGCTATGCGGCCTCGCTCGATAAGGCGCTGGAACTTTCAGATTATGCCAATTTCCCCGCTCGCAAGGCGGAAGCGGCGCGGCGCGGCAAGCTGCGCGGCATCGGGCTTTCCAATTATATCGAAGCCTGCGGCATCGCTCCTTCCGCGGCCGTGGGCTCGCTGGGTGCGGGCGTCGGCCTGTGGGAAAGCGCGGAGGTGCGCGTGAACCCGACCGGCAATGTGGAGGTGCTCACCGGCTCCCACAGCCACGGCCAGGGCCATGAGACCACGTTCGCCCAGCTGGTTTCCGCCCGCCTCGGCATTCCCATCGACCATGTGACCATCGTCCATGGCGATACCGACAAGGTGCAGTTCGGCATGGGCACCTATGGGTCGCGCTCCGGTGCGGTGGGCATGTCCGCCATCTCCAAGGCCCTGGACAAGGTGGAGGCCAAGGCGAAGAAGATCGCCGCCCATATCCTCGAAGCCTCGGAAGGGGATATCGAGTTCAAGGACGGCCATTTCACCGTCAGCGGCACCGACCGTTCGCTCGCCTTCGCCGCCGTGGCGCTGAACGCCTATGTCGCGCACAAATTCCCAACTTCCGAGATCGAGCCGGGCCTGAAGGAAGGGGCGTTCTATGACCCGGTCAATTTCACTTTCCCCGCCGGCTGCCACATCTGCGAGCTCGAGGTGGATCCCGAGACCGGCACCACTGAGATCATCAAATGGGTCGCGGTGGACGATTTCGGCGCCATCATCAATCCGATGATCGTGGAAGGGCAGGTGCATGGCGGCATTGCTCAGGGCGTGGGCCAGGCGCTGCTGGAAGGCGTGCGCTACGATGCCGAAGGCCAATTGTTGACCGGCTCCTACATGGATTACACCATGCCTCGCGCCGGGGACCTGCCCTCGTTCGTGGTCGGCATGACCGAGACCCGCTGCCCCTCCAATCCGCTTGGTATAAAGGGCTGCGGGGAGGCCGGCGCGATCGCAGCGCCGCCGGCGGTCATCAATGCTTTGACGGATGCCCTCGGCACAGAGGATATACCCATGCCGGCGACGCCCGCGACGCTGTGGAAGATCGCGCAGGGCCAGATTGCCCGCCGCGCGGCCGAGTGAGGGAGACGCACCATGTATGCCTTCGATTATCAGCGCCCCGCCGGCCTGGATGAAGCCCTCGCCGCCCTGCGGGCGGGAGAGGACGTGAAGGTGCTCGCGGGCGGCCAGACCTTGCTGCCGACCCTCAAGCAGCGGCTCGCCCAGCCCTCCGCCCTGGTGGATCTCGCGGCCATTCCCGAGTTGAGCCGCATCGAGCATGGCCCGTATTTCCTCACCATCGGCGCCATGGCGCGTCACGCGGAAGTGGCGGCCTCGCCCATGGTGGCGGAAGCTATTCCCGCATTGGCAGAGCTGGCGGGCCTCATCGGCGATCCGGCGGTGCGCAACCGCGGCACCATCGGCGGCTCCATCGCCAATAATGATCCGACCGCCGATTATCCCGCCGCCTGCCTCGCGCTCGGCGCCACCGTTGTCACCAGCACCCGGCGCATCGCCGCCGAGGATTTCTTCACCGGCCTGTTTGAAACCGCCTTGGCCGAGGATGAAGTGATTCTGGCGGTGGAATTCCCCGTCGGGGCGCGCGCCGCCTATCGCAAGTTCCGCAACCCCGCCTCGCGCTATGCCATGGCCGGCGTGTTCGTGGCCGCGCGCGACGGCGAGGTGCGCGTCGCGGTGACCGGCGCCGGGCAGGGCGGCGTGTTCCGCTGGAACGATGCGGAAGCGGCCCTGTCGGCGGATTTCTCCCCGGCTGCGCTGGATGGGCTGACGCTCGATCCCTCCGACGTCATGGCGGACTTGCACGGCAGCGCGGAGTATCGCGCGCAACTCGTCAAGGTGATGGCCAAGCGCGCGGTGGCGGCAATCGCCAGCTGAGGTGTCGGCGATCCCGGCGTTTCTCCGCCGGGTCGCCCCACATTCTGGCCGGTTCGACGCCGCTCGGGCGCTGTCGATCGACTGGTGTCGCTTGCGAAAATTGGCCAGGCCAGCCACAGCATCGGGGCAAGAGTGAATGCTGACATCTAGGCTGGCCCCATGACTACTGCTGCGCTTCCCTCCTCCATTGAGGCGACAGAAACCCTTCTCTCCGGCGCCGGTTATGTGCCCGACCGTGCCCTCGCGACGGTCTTGTTCCTCGCGCTGCGCATGGGCCGGCCGCTGCTGCTGGAGGGCGAGGCCGGCGTCGGCAAGACGGAGGTGGCGCGTACGCTCGCGAAGGCGCTGGGGCGGCGGCTGATCCGCCTGCAATGCTATGAGGGGCTCGATCTCTCGGCCGCCGTCTATGAATGGAACTATGCCGCGCAGATGATCGCCATTCGCCTCGCGGAAGCCGCTGGGGAAAGCGACAAGGGGGCAATCGCCTCCGATGTGTTTTCCGAACGCTATCTGCTGCGCCGGCCGCTGCTGGATGCGCTGATGCCCGATCCCGCCGGCCCGCCGGTGCTGCTGGTGGACGAGCTGGATCGTACCGACGAGGCGTTCGAAGCCTTCCTGCTCGAAGTGCTGTCCGATTTTCAGGTGACCATACCGGAACTTGGAACCATCAAGGCGGCCCATCCGCCGCTGATCATCCTCACCTCCAACCGCACCCGCGAGATCCACGACGCCCTGAAGCGGCGCTGCCTCTATCATTGGGTCGATTACCCGACCGCGGAACGCGAACTGGCGATCCTGCGGGCGCGCCTGCCGGGCTTGCCCGAGCGCCTGTCGCGCGAGGTGGTGGCGTTCGTCCAGGCGCTGCGGAAGGAAGATGTGTTCAAGGTGCCCGGCGTCGCGGAAACCCTCGACTGGGCCTCGGCCCTGGTGGAACTCGATGCCGCGGCGCTCGATCCCGCCGTGGTGGGGGACACGCTCGGCGTGCTCTTGAAGTATCAGGACGATATCGCTGGCACGGATGCGGGGCGGATCGAACGGCTGATCGCGGAAACGCGCGAGGCCCTGCGGCCGCGCGAATGAGCGAAACGGTGCCGGCTGCCGGGGGCGGGGGCCGGCTGTCCCACAATATCGCCTATTTCGGCCGCGCGCTGCGCGCCGCCGGCCTTCCGGTGGGTCCAGGCACGGTGCTGGATGCGGTCCGGGCGGTGGACGCCGCTGGTGTGGGTGCGCGGGAGGATTTCTACAATGTGCTGCGGGCGGTGTTCGTCAACCGCCACGAGCATCAGGAGGTGTTCGACCAGGCGTTCCAGCTGTTCTGGCGGCGGCGCGCCCAGTCCGAGCGGCTGATCGCCATGCTCTCGCCGCCCGCACCGGGGGCTGAGGCGAAGGACAAGGCGAAAGTGCGCAAGCGCGTGGAGGATGCGCTGTTCGCCGGCGTCGGTCGCGAGCACCGCACCAAGAAGAGCGAGATCGAGGTGGAGGCCCATTTCAGCGCCTCCAGCGCGGATGTGCTTCGCACCAAGGATTTCGCCCAGATGAGCGCCGAGGAACTGGCGCTGGCGCGCCGCCGCATCGCCCGCCTGCGCCTTCCCGACAACGAGATTGCGACCCGCCGCCTGAAGGCGGACAAAAAGGGCACGAGGTTCGACCTTAGAGCCTCCCTGCGTGCTTCGCTGGCGAGCGGCGGCGCCTTCATGGCGCTGCGCAAGCGTGGGCCGCGGGCGCGTCCCCGCCCGGTGGTGGCGCTGGTGGATATTTCAGGCTCGATGGCGGACTATTCGCGGCCGGTGCTGCATTTCCTCCATGCGCTCACGGAGCGGCGCGGGCGGGTGCATACGTTCCTGTTCGGCACGCGGCTCACCAATGTCACGCGCGTGCTGCGCCATCGCGATCCGGACGAGGCCCTGGAGAAAGCTGGTCAGGCGGCGCAGGACTGGTCCGGAGGTACGCGCATCGCCGCCTCGCTGCGGGCCTTCAACAAGATCTGGTCGCGCCGGGTCACGGGGCAAAATCCTATCATTCTGCTGATCACGGACGGGCTGGAGCGGGACGCCGACGCCATGCTCGACGTGGAGATGGATCGCCTGCGACGATCCGGGCATCGGCTGATCTGGCTTAATCCCTTGCTGCGGTATGACCGTTTCGAGCCCAAGGCGCGCGGCATCCGGGCCATGTTGCCCCATGTGGATGCTTTCCGCCCTGTCCATAATCTGGCGAGTCTCGAGGGCCTGGTTGCGGCGCTGGCGCAGGAGAGGGACGAGCGGGCGCGGCGCCCAAGCGGGCGCGGCGTCCTGCGTCACTCCTCTGCCATGGCAGGCGGATAGGCGTGGACCTCGCCGCAATGGTCCCGCACGCTACGCCCGCCCGCCTCGATATAGCCGGGGGTCAGCGGAACCTTGCCGTAGCCGCCCGGGATGTCGAGCACATAGGTCGGCAGCGCTACGCCCGAGAGACGGCCCCGAAGGGCGCGCATCAGCGCCACCCCGGTCGCGATCGGCAATCGGAAATGGGCCGTGCCGGGTGCAAGGTCCGGATGGTGCAGATAATAGGGCTTCACCCGGCATTCCACGATGGCGCGAAACAGATCGGTGAGCGCCTGCACATCGTCGTTCACGCCCTTGAGTAGCACCGACTGCGAGAGCACCGGCACACCGGCATCCACCAGCCGCGCGAGGGCTGCGCGCACGCTCGGCTGAAGCTCGCGGGCATGATTGACATGGACCACCACATAGGAGGCGACGCCCGGGGCCTTGAGGGCGGCGATGAGCTCATCGCTCACCCGCTCGGGCGCTGCAATCGGCACGCGGGTGTGGAAGCGCACCACCTTCACGTGCGAGATGGCGGCGAGGCGCTGCACCACCTCGGCCATGCGGCGGGGCGAGACCATGAAGGGGTCGCCGCCCGTGAGGATCACTTCCCAGATCGCGGGGGTGTCGGCGATATAGGCCAGGGCGGCCTCGAACTGCGCCGGGCTGAGCGCGGTTTCTCCGCCCGGCCCCACCATCTCCCGACGGAAGCAGAAGCGGCAATAGACGGCGCAGACGCTCACAAGCTTCAGCAAGACCCGATCCGGATAACGGTGCACGATGCCCGGCACAGGGGAATGGGCTTCATCACCGATAGGATCCGCCAATTCCACCCGCTGCACGTCGAGTTCGGCCCGATGTGGCACGAACTGGCGCGCAATGGGGTCGGCGGGGTCATCGCGTGCGATCAATGAAGCGAGGTCGGACGTGATCGCCACCGCATAGCGTGCCCCGACTTGCCCCAGTTCCTCCCGCCGCGCCTCCGGGGCGAGGCCGGCCGCGATAATGTCGTCGGCGGTGCGCAGGGTGGACATTAGAGTTTCCGACGGAAATTTTCCGTGATGTGGCGTCTGAAGGCTCAATACGCGGGGGCCGCCCCTATATAGGTAACGCGGCATGATTGCCAGAATCGTACTCCGCAGGAGGATTCCATGACCAGCACGAACGAGGATGTCCTCGAAGGCGCCCTGCGCTGGCGCCGTGAAGGCAAGGGGGTCGCGCTCGCGACCGTCCTGGAAACCTGGGGTTCGGCGCCCCGGCCGGTGGGCAGCCATCTGGCCGTGGATCAGGATGGCGGGTTCCTCGGCTCTGTCTCCGGCGGCTGCGTGGAAGGCGCGGTGGTCAGCGAGGCGATGGAGGTCATCGAATCCGGCAAGCCGCGCATCCTGGAATTCGGCGTCGCCGATGAAACGGCCTGGCGCGTCGGGCTCTCCTGCGGCGGTGCCATCCGTGTCTATGTCGAGCGGGTGGACTGAGCCGCGTCGCCCTGTCCCACAGCTTAGGAAGCGCGATCATGCACCTCGAAATCCTGGCCCAGCTGACCGCCGCCCGCGCCGCCCGCCGCGCCGCCGTGCTTGTCACCGAACTTGAAACCGGGGCCCAGCGCCAGGTGGCCGGCGAAGCCGTTTCCGGCGATGCGCTTGAGCCGTCGTTGCGCGCCGCACTGGCGAGCGGCAAGAGCGGCATCCTCGAAACGCCGGGCGGCCGGGTGTTCCTGACGGTGCAGGTGCCGCCGCCGCGTATCGTGGCGATCGGGGCGGTTCATATCTCCCAGGCGCTGGCGCCGCTGGCCCGGATCGCGGGCTACGACATCACCGTCATCGACCCGCGCACCGCCTTTGCGACGCCCGAGCGTTTTCCGGATACGACGGTGATCGCCAAATGGCCCGACGAGGCGCTGAAGGAGGTTCCGCTCGACGCCTTCACGGCCGTCGCCGCTTTGACCCATGATCCGAAGATCGACGAGCCGGCGCTTCAAGCCGCGCTGACGGCCGGTTGCTTCTATGTCGGCGCCCTCGGCTCGCGGCGCACCCATGCCAAGCGGGTGGAGCGCCTCGCGGCCCTCGGGCTCTCGCAAGAGGAGCTCGGCCGCATCCATGCGCCCATCGGCCTCGATATCGGTGCGGCGAGCCCGGAGGAGATCGCGGTCTCCGTTCTCGCCCAGATCATCGGCGCGCTGCGCAAGGGCAGCCTTGCGCCGTCCAAGACCGAGGCTGCCGCGTGAAATTCGGACCCGTCCCGCCGGCGCTGGCGCAGGGCGCCATTCTCGCCCATTCGGTGCGGACGCCGCATTTCACCCTGAAGAAGGGCGCACGGATCGGGCCGGGCGAGATGGCCGCGCTCGAGGCGGCAGGATTGACGGAAGTGGTCGTGGCCCGGCTTGAGGCGGGAGACGTGTGCGAGGATTTCGCCGCCAACCGCCTCGCCGTACGCCTGGGCGCGGACGGCGTCCGCGCGGCTGCGGCTTTCACCGGTCGCGCCAACCTGTTCGCCACGCGCGCCGGGATATTGGAAATTGACCGCGCCGCCGTCGATACGCTGAATGCGCTGGACGAGGCGGTGACCTTCGCCACGCTGGAGCCGTTCCGCGCCATCGCCGAGGGCGACATGGTGGCGACGGTGAAGATCATTCCTTACGCCATCTCGGCGGCGCTGATGGAATCGGCGGCGGCGCTGGTGCGCCCGGCGGTTCGTATCGCCCCGTTCCGCCGCCGGCGCGTGGCGGTGATTTCCACCCTGCTGCCGGGCCTCGCCGACAAGGTGGTGGAAAAGACCCTGCGGGTCACGCGCCAGCGGCTTATCCCGGCCAGAGCTGAGATCTGCCATGATGTGCGCGTGCCGCACGCGGCTCCGGAACTGGCCGTGGCGATGGACCAGGTCCGAGCCGAAGGGGCGGAGTGCATCGTCGTGTTCGGCGCGTCGGCCATCGTGGATCGGCGCGATGTGATCCCCGCTGCGCTTGAAGCGGCCGGCGGCCGGGTGGAGCGGCTCGGAATGCCCGTGGACCCTGGCAATCTGCTGATGCTGGGCGTTCTCGACGGCATTCCGGTGCTCGGCGCGCCCGGCTGTGCGCGCAGCCCGAAGGAGAATGGTTTCGACTGGGTGCTGATGCGGTGTCTCGCAGATGTGCCGCTCACGGCGTCCGACATCGGCGGCTGGGGCGTCGGCGGCTTGTTGGGCGAGATCATCACGCGGCCGCAGCCGCGCGGCGGAACCGGGATGGACGATATGGCAGATGAGAAGCCGCCCGTGGCCGCGATCGTGCTGGCGGCCGGCCGGGGCACGCGCATGGGCGGCCCAAACAAGCTGCTGGAGGATGTGGGCGGCCGCCCGGTCGTGCGCCGCGTGGTGGAAGCCGCGCTGGCTTCCCACGCATCCCCGGTGCTGGTGGTGACCGGGCACGAGCAGGCGCGGGTGGAACGGATCCTCGCCGGCCTGCCGGTGATGTTCGTGCACAATCGGGACTTCGCCGAGGGCCTGTCCACTTCCGTGCGCGCCGGCATCGCGGCGGTGCCGGGCGGGGCTGGGGCGGCCTTGGTGATGCTCGGCGACATGCCCCTGGTGGGACCGCAGATCCTCGATGCCCTCCTGGACGCGTTCGACCCCGATGCGGGCCGCCTGATCGTGCTGCCGGTGGCCGACGGGCGGCGCGGCAATCCCGTGCTGTGGGACCGACGTTTCTTCGATGCCCTCGCAAAACTGGAAGGGGATGTGGGCGCCCGCCATCTCATCGCAGCGCACGCCGAGGCGGTGGTGGAGATCGAGGTGGAAGGGCCGGGCGCCTTCCTCGACGTCGACACGCCGGAGGCGCTGTCGCGTGCCCGCGCGCAGGTGCCGGAGCAAGCATCCCCGCAACCAGCTTCGCAGATGCCAGCGCAGGAGACTGACGCGCTTGACCCATCCCATGCCAAGCCCTAGACATCCGGCCATGAGGGTGAATTCCCTCCGTAAGCGTCTGACGTCAACCAACGCGCAACGTGGTGCGGCCCTATCGGCCGCCCTGCCCGAAAGCGCGGTTTGATGTTGAATCCTCCTAATTCATCCGAATCGGGGCTCGCGCCCCTGTCGTCCCGCACGGTTCTGCTGCGCCTGCTGCCGTTGGTGTGGATCGTGTTCTTCAGCGCCCTCTCCCTCGCCGTGCCTTTGCCGGTGCTGGCCTTGCACGTGCATGAAACGCTCGGCTTCAGCATTGCCACCGCGGGGCTTGCTGTCGGCATCCAGTCCTTCGCAACCTTGCTGACGCGCCAGTTCGCCGGATCGGCGGTCGATCGCTACGGCGCCAAAATGGCGGTGGTGGTGGGCCTGCCGCTCGCGGTGGTGGCCGGGCTGCTCTATCTCGGCTCCCTCGAGATCTCGGCGCCCTTTGCCAGCCTGGGCGTGCTCGCCGCCGGCCGCTTGTGCCTCGGCCTTGCGGAAAGCCTGTTCCTCACCGGTACCATGGCTTGGGGCATCGGCCGCGTGGGCCTTGCCAATACCGGACGGGTCATGGCCTGGCAGGGCATCGCGCTCTATGCCGCCATCGGCATGGGTGCGCCCATCGGCCTCGCCATCCATGCCGCCTATGGCTTTGCCGGTGTCGCGGCGGTGGCGGCCATTGCGCCTCTGGTGGCCCTGCCGATGGCATTCCTGGTCGCCGCCGTGCCCACGATGCCCGGTCGCAGGCTCGGATTTCATCATGTGCTGGGGCTGATCTGGCGTCACGGTGTGGCCCTGGCGCTGGCGACGGCGCCGTTCGCGGTGCTGGCCACCTTCCTGGCGCTGGTGTTCGCCAGCCGGGGCTGGCCCCATGCCGGGGCGGGGCTGTTCCTGTTCGGCGCGACCTATATCGGGGTCCGGCTGTTCCTGGCGCATCTGCCGGACCGGATCGGCGGCCGGGGCGTCGCCGCCGTGTCGCTGCTGATCCTGGCGGCGGCCCAGCTCATGTTGTGGGTCGCGTCCGGCCCAGGCCTGGCGCTGGCCGGCGCGGCGCTGTCGGGAGCCGGCTTCTCCCTGATCTTTCCCGCCCTGGGCGTCGAGGCGGTGCGGCGCGTGCCGGCGGAGAGCCGGGGCCTCGCGGTTGGCGGGTTCCTCGCCTTCTTCGACATCGCGCTCGGCGTCACCGGCCCGGTCGCGGGCGTTCTGGTGGCGGGCTTCGGCTATGGCTCCATGTTCCTTGCGGGCGCCATCGGCTGCCTCGTGTCGTTCTGGCTCGTGATGAGCCTGCCACGCACGCGGGCCTGACACCAAGGCTGCGAACCTCTGCGAGGTTTTGCACGGGCCCTTCGCGCCCCCTTCGGGCAGGAGGCGCCGGGGGTCAGAACGGCTCGGGGATGAGATGTGCGACCGGCAGGTCGAGCCGCTCGCACAGGAATTGCGCGAGGCGCAGGCGGTGGCAGCCTTCCACATGGCGCTCGTAGCACATGAGGCAGATGCGCCGGCCTTGCGCGAGCGCCACCAGTTCGTCCAGCGCCTCGCGGGCTTTGTCGGTGGCGAGGTGAGCATCATAAATGCGCATCAGCGCATCGTGATCGCCGGAGCGCGCCGCGAGCCGGCCCTCCTTTGGCGTGCCCAGCGCCCGCAGGTGCACATAGGCGATGCCGTGGTCCGCGATACCCGCGGCCAGGGCGGTTTTCGAGAAGCCCGGACGGCGCGAGGCGGCGACCGCGCGCACGTCCACCAGAAGATCGACGCCGGCACGGGTCAGGGTGTCCTGAAACGCGCCGGACGTCGTTTGCTCATAGCCGACCGTGAAGAGTTCGGTCGCCTTGGTTTTCGCCATCGATCCTCATCCGTAGAGCGCCCTCGGCAGCCACAGGGCGATGCCGGGGAAGATATAGAGCATGATCATTGCGAAGATGACGAGATAGAGGAAGGGCATGACGCCGGAGAAGATCTGATCGATGGAAACGTTCTTCGGTGCCACCCCCTTCAGATAGAAAGGGGCCATCGCAACGGGCGGCGACAGGAACGAGGTCTGGAGGTTAAGCGCGACCAGGATGCCGAAAAAGATCGGGTCCACGCCGAAATCATCCAGCAGCGGCAGGAAGATGGGTAGGAAGATCACGATGATCTCGGTCCATTCCAGCGGCCAGCCCAGGACGAAGATGATGGCCTGTGTCAGCAGCAGGAAGCCGATGGGCCCGAGGTTGAGCGCGAGGATGAATTCCTCGACCACCCGCTGCCCGCCCAGCAATGCGAACACTGCCGAGAACACCGCCGAGCCGACGAACAGCCAGCACACCATGGCTGAGGCGCGCGCGGTAAGGAACACGCTCTCCTTCAGCTTGTTGAACGAGAAGGTGCGATAGGCGAGGGCAAGCAGAACCGCGCCCGCCGCCCCGATGGCCGCCGCCTCGGACGGCGTCGCGAGGCCGAAGATGATCGCCCCGAGCACGCCGCTGATGAGGAGGGCGAGGGGAAAGAACGAGCTCGCCAGGGCGAACGCGATCTCACCGAACGAGCGGGCCATTGCCTCCGGAGGCAGCTTCGGCGCGAGTGCCGGGTTCAGCATCACACGGATGATGACATAACCCATGTAAAGGCCGGTCAGCATGAGGCCGGGCAGGAAGGCGGCGGCATAAAGCTTCACCACCGAAACGCCGGCGGTGGCTCCGTAAAGGATCAGCATCACGCTGGGCGGGATCAGGATGCCCAGGCAACCGCCCGCGCACACCACGCCGGCGGCGATCTTGGTATCATAGCCGGCCCGCAGCATAGCCGGAAAGGCCAGCAGGCCCATGAGCGTCACCACCGCGCCGACGATGCCGGTGGCGGTCGCGAACATGGCGCAGGTGATCAAGGTGGCGACCGCGAGCGATCCCGGCACCCAGCCCGCCGCCAGCTGGATCGCCCGGAACAGGCGATCGAGGATGTTGGCGCGTTCCACCACATAGCCCATGAACAGGAACAGGGGGATCGAGATCAGGACGTCGTTCGCCATGACGCTGTAGGTGCGCTGGACGAACAATTGAAACACCGTATCGCCGCGTGTGATGTATCCAAAGCCGACACCGAGCGCCATCAGCGTAAATGCGATGGGAAATCCGAGCATGAGGAAGACAAGGAACAGAACGAGCATCAAAATGCCGAGGGCGGGATCAGACAAAAACATCACAGTGCCCCCTTGCCGATGGCTTCGGCGTCCGCCTTGTTGGCGGCGTCTTCAAGAATGAGTTTTTCCATCTCCTCGACATCGTGCAGCCGGTCCGGCCAGACTCCGGTGCGCAAGGTGATGATGCAACGGATCACCTCCACCACGCCCTGCATGAACATGAGCACGCCAGTGATGGGAATGAGCCCTTTGAAGGGCCAGATCCTCGGCCCGTCGGGCGAGAAGGAGGAATGTTCGTTCAGCAGGTAGGAGAGATAAAAATAGCCCCAGCCGGAGTAGATGAGGGCGATGATCCCAGGAAAAAAGAACAGGAAATAGAGCACCAGATCGACCGCGGCCTGCCGCTTCGGCGGCCAGTTGCGATACAGGAAGTCCCCACGCACATGACCGTTGCGCGAGAGCGTGTAGGCGCCCGCCATCATGAACAAGGTGCCGTATAGGATGTAGGAGACGTCATAGGCCCACGAGGTGGGCGACCGCAGCGCATATCTGCAAAAGACTTCGTAGCAGATGGCGACGGTCAGGATAACGATGACCCAGGCGAATAACTTGCCAACAAAGGTATTGAATTTATCGATACCGATCAGAAACGCTTGCATTGCGCGAATTCTCCGCTTCGGCAGCCGTGACGGCGCCCCTCGTCCTCGCGGTGCACGCGCCACGATGCGCCCGTCCCCGTCTCATGCGCACAACCGCCCGTGGCAATGGCCAGGGGCGGTTGCAGCTTTCGAGACGAGGGCGTGGGCGCCCGGCGCGCGGTGCCGCGCCGGCGTCAGGCCTTCTGGAAGAAGTGGTTGTAGGCGAAGGCGCTATCCGCCTCATATTGAAGGCGGAAGCCGACCACGCGCTTGGCCCACGCCATCTGGCTGTCGACCACCTTTTTGAAGAACGGGTCGGCCGACAGATTGGCGATCACCTTGTCCCAGGCGTTGAGCTGGGCTTCCAGCACCGATTTCGGCGTGGTGATGACCTTCACGCCGCGGGCCTTGAGCGCCTCGAGGTCCTTCGAATAGCGGTCCTGCGCCTTCCACATCATGTCCGAGGAGGCCGCATCCGAAGCGCCGCGGATGATCGCCTGGACATCCTTCGGCAGGCTCTCGAACTTGGTCTTGTTGAACAGGACCTCGAAGCATTCCAGGGCTTGGTGATAGCTCTGCACCATGTAGACCTTGGACACATCCGGGAAGCCGAGCACGGTGTCGGACGAGGGGTTGTTGAACTCCGCCCCTTCCAGCAGGCCGCGGTCCATGGCCGGCACGATTTCGCCACCGGCAACGATGGTGACCGCGACGCCCATTTCCTTGAATACGTCCGCGCCCAGACCCACGGTACGGTATTTCATGCCCTTCATCTGGTCCGGGCTCGTGATCTCCGCCTTGAACCAGCCGAGCGGCTGAGTCGGCATGGGCCCGGTGAGCATGCCCACGACATTGAGCTTGAGGATCTGCTGGGTCAGTTCGTCGTACAGCTGCTGGCCGCCGCCATACCGCACCCAGCCGAGCAATTCATCGGCATCCCAGCCGAAGGCGGGCGCGGTGCCGAACAAGGAGAACGCCTTGTTCTTGCCGTACCAATAGGCGGAAACCCCGTGTCCGCCGTCGATGATGCCGGAGCTGACCGCGTCCAGCACCTGGAATGCGGGAACCACGGCGCCAGCGGCGAGCAGTTCCAGTTCCACGCGCCCGCCGGCCATCTGGTTCACATAGCGGACGAAATCGCCCGCGAATTCATGGAAGATGTCCTTGTTTGGCCAGGTGGACTGGAATTTCAGTTTGATCGGCGCCTGGGCGTGGACGGCCGGGGCTGCGATGACGGCGGCACCCGCCGCCGTGGCGGCTGCAGCCGTAAGAAAGCCGCGTCGCGACGGACGTGCGGACTCATTCACTTTGGAAGTGTCAGTCAATGTATCCTCCCTAAGGGGGTACGGCTCTCTTCGGAACCATAGCGGTGTTGGCGCACCATTCCCCCGAACGCCCTAGCAGACGCTACGTCATGCCGGTACGGCAATAGACTTTAGTCTATTTCAGTCAAAAATATTCGGACCTTTGACCAAAAGCCGGCCCGCTCAGTCCTGGAATGGCGAGCCGCAGGGCGCATTTTTGCCGGACCGTGATGCCACGCGCGCGCGATACTTGCCGGGAGGCGCGAGGCGGAATACCTGTATGCGCCTTCGCCGGGTCTGCCCGGTCGAGCGGGGAGCATTGAAATGGCCGAAATCCAGCAACCCATCGAGCTTCATTACTGGCCCACCCCCAACGGGTGGAAGATCGCCATCATGCTCGAGGAATGCGAACTGCCCTACACCGTGAAGCTGGTGAACATCGGCAAGGGGGATCAGTTCAGGCCGGATTTTCTCGCCATTTCGCCCAACAACAAGATTCCCGCGATCCTCGATCCCAACGGTCCGGACGGCGCGCCGATCTCGGTGTTCGAGTCGGGCGCGATCCTGCAATATCTTGGCCGCAAGACCGGCAAATTCTATCCCGCCGAAGAGCGCAAGCGGGTGGAGGTGGAGGAGTGGCTGTTCTGGCAGATGGGCGGCCTTGGCCCCATGGCCGGGCAGGCCCACCACTTCCGCATCTATGCGCCCGAGAAGATCCCTTACGCCGTTGACCGCTACACCAACGAGGTGCATCGCCTGTATGGCGTGATGAACGCGCGCCTGAAGGATCGCGAGTTCCTGGCCGGAGACTATTCGATCGCCGATATGGCCTGCATCGGCTGGGCGAAGCTCTGGGAGCGCCAGGGCCAGAAGATCGACGAGTTTCCGCACTTCCAGCGCTGGCTTGAAACCGTGAAGATGCGCCCTGCCGTCCAGCGCGGCCTTGCGGTGAACGCCGAGGAGCGCAAGCCGGACCTCTCCAATGACAAGGAAGCCCAGAGCATCCTGTTCGGCCAGCGCGCGCGATGAAGGCTTGAGCCGCCCTCTCGCTTTTTGCGCGGGGTCGGCTTAGATGCGAGCGCCGCCACCGGCCGTGGCGCCCGCGGACGGGCATTCGGACCATGCGCGGCAGCAAGGTCCAGGAGTTGCTCTTTCCATGTCGCCCGATCCGCGCACGATACTTGGCCAGGCCGCCGCATTCGCCCGGGCGGGGCAGATGGACAAGGCCATCGAGGGGTTCCGCCTCGCGGTGCAGCTTCAGCCGGCCCTGGTCGATGGGCATCGCATGCTGGCCATGGCGCTGATCCAGGCGGGCCAGCCGGACGAGGCCCTGCCGAGCGCGCGGCGCACCGCCAATCTGGTGCCAAAAGATCCTCACGCGGCGATTCTCCTCGCGGTCGCGCTCCAGGGCGTTGGCCAATTCGAGAAGGCGCTTGCCACCGCCGAGCGCGCCATCAAGCTCGCGCCGCAATTGGGCGAGGCCCATTTCCAGGCGGCCAATGCGCTCGGCGCCCTCAATCGACACGATGCCGCCGCCAAGGCCTATTCGCGGGTGCTGGAACTCGACCCGCTGGCGGTGGAGGCACTGGCCAATCGGTCCGTCGCCTTGGTGCGCGCGGGCCATCCGGACGCGGCGCTCGCCGATTGCGAACGCTTGCTGCAATTGCAGCCCTGGTCGCCGGTCCACCCCGTCAACAAGGGCTTCATCCTGCTCGAACGCGGCGCCGCCGCCGAGGCGCGTGCCGCCGCCGAGCAAGCGATAAGTGTGGCGCCCGATTTCGTGGATGCCCACCATCTGTTGGGGGAATGCTGTTTTCTCCTCGGCGATCTGGAAGGCGCGTGCGCGGCCTATCAGCAGGCAGTGACGCGGGCTCCGCTGCGCGCGGATTTCCGTCTGCGCTACGCCTTTCTCCTACGCCGGCTTGGCGCATTCGCGGAGGCGCACGAGCAAAGCGCCGCCGTGCTTGAGGCCGAACCGGGCAATCCGGCCGCCTTGTTCGAGCGCGGCATGGCGGGTAAAGGCCTGGGCGATGCCGTGGGCGCGCTGGAAGATCTGGACGCCCTACTGGCGAAGGAACCGCCTTTCACCGAGGCGCTGCTCGCCCGGGCGCGCCTTCTGACCCATCTCGGTGCGCGCGCCGATGCCCGCGCCGCCATCGACAAAGCCCTTCATCTCGACGCGCACAATGCCTATGCGCTCGACGCCCGCGCAAACGAAGCTCTGGCGCGGGGCGCCTGGGCCGAGGGGTGGGCCGCGCTCGACGCTGCGGCACGGGCGCCGCGTGCCCGTCTCGCAGCGCGCAACGTCGGGGTCTGGGATGGCGCCGGCAGCCCGCGTGCCCTCGTGGTCGTCGCCGGCGAGCGCCTTTCGGACACGATTGCGCTGGTGCGCCTGCTGCCGCTGCTGGCCGATCGCGGCATCGAACCGCGTTTGCTGGTTGCGGACCCGGCGGATGCCGCCCTGTTCGCCTCCTTGGACCCGCGTGTCGTGATTCTGCCCGATCCCGAGCGGATAGATCCGGCCGAGGAGGGGGTCTTGGGCGTTGCCCTGGCCAGCTTGCCCCAGCTCGTTGCGCCCAACCCGATCCTCTGGCCGCGCGTGCCTTATCTGCATGCACCGCCGGAGCGCCTTTCAGCCTGGAGTCATGCGCGTTCCGCCGGCGATCTGGTGATCGGCATCCATTGGCAGAGCGAGGAAGTCGGCCGCGTCGAGCCCCTGCGCAGCGCACCGCTGGACGCCTTTGCGCCGCTCGCCGCGATCGAGGGGGTGCGGCTCGTGGGGCTCCAGCAGGGTCCGGCGGCGGCGCAGATGGATCGCGTGCCGTTCCGCGGGCGCATCCTGCGCCTGGAGAGTGATTTCGACGCTGACGGCACGTTTCTCGACAGCGCCGCGCTGCTGCATCACCTGGACCTGCTTGTGAGCGTCGATGCGCCTCTCGCGCATCTCGCGGCGGCCATGAACCGGCCGGTGTTGCTCGCAGCGAGCGGAGCGACCCATTTCGCCTTCGCCGGTGATGGTATGGACAACGGGCTCTATCCCTCGGTGCGCGTGGTGCGCCAGGAGCAGGCGGGACAATGGGGCGGCGTATTCACCGCAATAGCGGCAGGGGTGGAGATGGGTAGGGCGGAAACTCATGAGCACAAGTGAAGCGATGCCGGCTCCGGTGGAGATTCTCGCTCCGGTTTCCGCCGGTGAGCTGATCGACAAGATCACCATCCTCGAAATCAAGGCGGAACGCATCACCGATCCAGCGAAGCGCGCGAACGTGGTGCGGGAGCTGACCGCCCTGGCACGGCTGCGGGACATGCATGCCTTGAACGCGGGGTTCGAGACGCTGACAGCCGAAATCAAGGGCGTGAACGAGGCGCTCTGGGAGATCGAAGACGCGCTGCGCGAACTGGAAGCGGAAAAACGCTTCGACGCCAGGTTCGTGGAACTGGCGCGCGCGGTCTATGTGACCAATGATCGGCGGGCCGCGATCAAGAAGGAAATTAATGTCCGTTCCGGCTCCCTGTTTGTGGAAGAGAAATCCTACGCCGGCACTTAATTGCGAGGACAAGGGCGGCGGCGGCTTGCAAAGCCGTCTTTCGTTCGGCATACGTGAACGCAATGGAGACGTGGCCGAGAGGCTGAAGGCACTCGTTTGCTAAATGAGCAGACCCCCAAAAGGGTCTCGAGGGTTCGAATCCCTCCGTCTCCGCCACCATTCAAAACCTCGGGTGCCCGCGAACGCCGCTCGGACTCAGCATTGGAAAATGATTGTTCCGATGCTTTTAGCCGTGGGTATGCTGGGTGGCGCGAGGTTGGCGCGGTCCCGATGCGAGACGTCGACGCGCCCCCGAAGGGCGGTCTTCCGCGCGTCCCTTAACCTGCGGCCTCGCCGCGGCAATGGGTTGCGGACGCTAAATCTAAACCTTTGAGTTTCAATGCGATCTTCGCGACGAGGCGGTTCGCCGGCGAAGCAACGAATATTAATATAACATTTTGATGCATCGCATTTTAGGGATTTCGCAAGAAACGGTTCGTAGTTTGCGTCTCGCGGGGGGCCGCCATCGATTGATGAGGTAGTATGATGTCGGTCGGGGTTGACGTGCAATATTCAATAGGTAATATGGTAGTTATTGACGCTGTATCGGTTCGGGTTGTGGCGTTTAGAAATAGTCTTATGTCCGAACGTTTCGACTCCTGGAGTGAAATGGATATAAATCTAATATTTATCCATTATATCATGGGAATTGTTGTGTGTGTTTTCGCCAATTACGCGCCTGACCGGCAAATTAAAATAATTCAATACTTAGCGGAATTGGAAATCTCACAGGAGGAGGCCGTTCGCGCTCTTCATATCGTCCCGCCGGGCGGGCGGGGTGGTCTCGCGCGTGCCATTGAAGCCGCGGAGCTGGCGGGGCGCTTTGACGGCGGGAGCATAAGAAATTCTCAGTCGAGTCAATATCGATCTGAAAGAGTGGGAGCTTTGTAGAAATAATTATTTTCTAGTATGCGGGGGTGGCTGTGTTGTATTTATGTATAATTCGTAAATCTGAGCTTTCCACGCTTGGAATTGACTCGAGAGAGATCTCAGATCGAAAGACCTTTAATGCAAATTTGCGAATTGCAGATAAGGTTCTTGGCTCTCGCCGACATTCTCGCGTTTTGGGTTTCGGGATGGGGGCGGCGACCGCCGGATTTTTCGGGCTTGCGACAGTTGCCCATGCCGGTGGCTATGTGATCGGAAGCAGCAGCGGTGCCGGCAGCAGTGCCGGCCTCAGCAATCTCTGCCTCACGCTCGACGATCCTTCATCCTCTTCTGCAGCCTGGAGTTGTCAGGTCGGCACAGCGAGTGGCGGGCTCGGCTGGGTGTCCGGGGTTGTCGGGAATTCCTTGGCGGTCCAGGCGACAAATCTCGGCGGTGCGGTAGGAGCGCAGTCGATCGTGATCGGCACGCAGGCCACGAGCGCCACCGGGGCTTCGTCGATCGCGATCGGCACGGGGGCCACGACCGGCAGCGTATCGAACGGCATCGCGCTTGGCACCGGCGCCACCGTGGATGTGGCCGGGGGCGTTGCGCTCGGCCAGAGCTCGGTGGCGAATACCGCTGCCGGGATTGGGGGCTACATACCGGTAGGTACGAGTTCCGCCAGTGCCATAGAGGCCACAAAGAGCACTTTGGCCGCGGTCTCGGTCGGGAACGCGGCGAGCGGGCAGTTTCGCCAGATCACCGGTGTTGCGGCGGGTACGGCCGATTCCGATGCCGCAAACGTGGCTCAGGTCAAGGCGGTTTCGGCCGGCGTGGCCAATCTCTCGGATCGTGCCGTGGTGTATGACGGCGCGGTGGGAAGCGCGAAGGACAGCATTACCCTCGCGGGCAGTGGCGGCACGACCCTGACCAATGTGAAGGCGGGCGCCGTTTCGGCCGCGTCCACCGATGCGGTCAACGGATCGCAGCTTTATACCACCAACCAGACCGTCGCGGCGCTCGGCTCCGATGCGCTGAAGTGGAATTCGTCCCTCGGCGCGTATGACGCCAGCCACGGGAGCGGATCGCAGCAAAAGATTTCCAACCTCGCCGCCGGCACGGCCGATACCGACGCCGCGAATGTGGGCCAGGTCAAAGCGGTTTCGGCCGGCGTGGCCAATCTCTCGGATCGTGCCGTCCTCTATGAAGGCGTGGCAGGAGACCCGAAAACCACCATCACCCTCGCAGGCGGTGGCGGCACGACCGTGACCAATGTGAAGGCGGGCGCCGTTTCCGCATTTTCCACCGATGCGGTGAATGGGGCCCAGCTTTTTGGCGTGTCGCGAAGCGTCGCGACGGTGTTCGGCGGCGGTGCCTCGGTGGCGCCCGATGGCTCCCTCATCGCCCCCAGCTACCTTGTCGATCATGTGAATTACAATAATGTTGGCGATGCCATAGGGGCGGTCGACAGCAAGCTCTCGAGCTTGAATTCGACCATCGTAAACGTTGCCGCTGGCAACACGCCTTACGTCCAAGTCAATGCCAGCGGGCCCGTCAGCCGGGCGACAGGTAGCGACAGCATCGCCATTGGCGCCTCCGCCCAGGCCGCCGCGACCAATTCCACGGCAATCGGTCAAGGCGCCAGCGCGAACAATGCGGGAGATGTTGCGCTCGGATCAGGCTCGACCACGGCGGCGGCCGTCCAGACCTCCACCATGACCGTGAACGGAACCACTTATGCGGTCGCGGGAACGGCAACCAGCACGGTCTCGGTGGGATCGGTCGGAGCCGAGCGCACCATTACCAACCTCGCAGCTGGGCAGGTCAGCGCGACATCGACCGATGCGGTCAACGGCTCGCAACTCTACGCCACCAACCAGGCACTGAGTTCGGCTGCCGCCGGCATCGGCGCTCTCAGCAAAACCGCGGTGCAGTACGATACCGACGCAAGCGGCAACAAGCTCAATTCAATCACCCTGGCCGGCGGGGACGCGAATGCCCCGGTCGTCATCTCAAATGTCGCGGCCGGCGTCGCAAGCAAGGATGCGGTGAATGTTGCCCAGATGAAGACGGGGCTGAGCGAAACTCTCGCGTCGGCGAACACGTACACCGATACAAAAACGTCCTATGCCATCGCAACGGCCAATACTTACACCGACACCAAGTCGCAGCAGACCTTGACGCAGGCGAATGCCTATACGGACCAGAAGTTCGCCAGTCTCAACAGCTCGATCGCAACTGCGCGCAGCGAGGCGCGCCAAGCTGCGGCCGTCGGCCTTGCGGCCGGATCGCTGCGCTATGACGACCGGCCGGGCAAGGTCAGCGCCGCCGTCGGGGCCGGGGCATGGGGCGGCGAGAGCGCCTTCGCCATGGGTCTGGGCTACACGACGCCGGACCAGAGGATGCGCATGAACATCTCGGGCAGCACCGCCGGTGGAGATTGGGGCGCCGGCGGCGGGCTGAGCCTCACCCTCAACTGATAGGCGAGAGTCATGTGGGCCACCAAGGGACGTCGGGGCGCAATGTGCGCCTCGGCTCTCATGCTCCAGCTGATATGTTGCGGCCCGGCGCTTGCCGCCGAAAAAGCCAAGAAGGGCGAACCGGCGAAGCCTCCGGTGTCGAAGGAGCTTTCGCCGGGTTACATCGTGAAGCCGTCCGAGGTCGTGCCGCCGCCGGACGTGCCGCTCGGCCAGTATCTGCGGACCATCCGTCCGTTCCCCAACTGGACGCTGATCTGCGATGAGAACCGGGTCAAGAAGCGGAAAGTCTGCAACATTTCGCAAGAGATCCTGGGACCCACGGGCGCAACCGTCTTCAGTTGGTCGCTTGCCGCCATGGACGACGGCCGGCCGGTCATGATTTTGCGGACGCCGACCGGTGCCGGTTCCGGAACGGTCGCGCTCGATCTTCATGACGGTCAGCCCCCCGTCACAGTGCCGGTTTATGGGTGCAACGAGCGGCTGTGCATCGCCTATCTGTCCCTGGATTCCCGCCTGCGCGCGGCGATCGAGGCGGAGCGGGTGATCGGGATTACGTATGATCTCAAGGAGAATGGCACGGCGCGGCACGAGTCTTTTCGCGCGCCGCTCGCCGGTCTGACCCAGGCGCTTTCAGCGATCTGAGCCGAGACGAATGGCGCGACGTTCCGCGCATCAGGGGCCTTTCTGGAACTAGGCGTATGACTGAAAAACAAAGCGTCTACGAACGCATCATCGGATCAAGTCGAACGCCGCCCGTCGATCCCGCTGGCCGGAGGCGCCTTTTTTCCACGCGGCGCGTTGCCCTGGCCGCGGCGGCGGCGGGCAGCCTCCTCGTCTGCTTCGGCCTCGGGGTGGTGGTTTCGCAGCACAGCGGCATCTCGGGCTTCCTCAGCCGGTCAGATCAGGTGCCGTCGGGCGCGCGCGATGGCAAGGATCTGTTCACCGCCCATGCTTTAGCCAATGGCGTGAAAACCTGCGCCGCCACCTATGCGATGCTCGGCAAGGCGCTGACCACGGGGGCGAATTATGCCTTCCAGACCCAGGTGGCGGAAACCGCGCCCAACCAGCATGCGGTGCAAGGCACGGTCGGCATGCGATTCGGCGCCAGTTCGCGCTTGGCCGGACAGGCTGCCGGCGTGATCCTGGTGGCGCCCACGGCAGGCGCCTGTGAAGGTAATCTGGTGCGTGTCGTTCCGATCAAGCAGCGCTGCGAGGAGGCGCCCTCGCTCTTGCCTCCCGGCTCCAAGCTCATGTCGCCCCTGTCGGACTTGCCCTTCTATGCGCTCCCGACCGGCGAACAGACCTTGTTCCTGCCGGTTGGGGAAAATTGCGTCGCCGTTACGACCCTACGCTCCGGGTCCTGAGCCCGCGTGATCGGCGGTGGTCAAGCCACTCCACGCCGGACGCAGCCAAGGTCCCGGCACCGCTGGGCACGCGTCGCGTGGTTCATCGTCAAGCTTCTTGATTTTCCAAGGGTTCGCGGTGGCCTCAAAAGGCCTTTTGCCGCGCGATGTCGTTCAAGGGCGGTTCGGATCATAGATCATTGGTTGTAATTGCAAGAGATGCGTTAGAATTGTCGATGTGCAGCTGAGGTGAAATCGTCTCGTGAAGGTATGCGAGACGTCATTTATGTGACGAAAAAGCGATGAGCAACGTGGCTTCGAGGTAATTGCGGCTCCTGCCAGCAATGTGATACCTCAAATGAAAAGGTGCCGATGTTCCAGAGCCGCCGGGGGGCGCGAGGTCATGACACAGAATCTTGCGGGGCATTCCGCCTGCGGAAAAGCAGTTGGTGCCGTCTATGGCGCGTCCAGCGCGCGGCTGCGCCTGTCGACCGCGCTTTCGACGACTCTGTGCGGCATCGCCTTCCTCGCCGGCGGCGCGGCGCCGGCCTTGGCGCAGACCCAGGTCAATGTTCCCTACACGTCGGTCCAGTTCGGCTTTAACGGCGGGACCGGTAATACCGTCGATGACTACACGTCCGACGCCTATGGCGGAGCCGGCGGCAACGGCGGAACGCTGGGCGCGACAAATATCGCCGTCGGCGGCGCGGGAACGGGGCTTGCTTCGGCCGTCACCATTCTCAGCCGCGGTGGCGTCGGCGGCTATGGCGGCTATGGCAGCAGCGATACCGGCAGCGGCACGGGTGGCGCCGGCGGTGTGGGCGGCTGGGGTGGCGCGCAGACGGTCGCCATTACCAATGTCAACGCCAGCACCAACACTACCGCGGTTCTGATCCAGTCGTACGGCGGCAGCGGGGGCAATGGCGCCTATGGCAGCAGCCACACCGACAATGCGCAGGGCGGTGCCGGCGGCAATGCCGGTGGATCCGGCGTGATCACCGTCACCGTCGCCGGCACCACGCTATCCACGGCGCAGTCCGGCATCGTGCTGCTCTCCATGGGCGGCAATGGCGGTGGCGGCGCTTCGGGCGATACGAACAGCAACGTTTCGGGCGGCGGCAACGGCGGCAATGGCGGCGTCGGCAGCGCTGTCGGCCTGAACCTTAGCGGCTCCACCCTGACAACGGGCGGCGCGGGGGCGGCGATCAGCCTGCAATCGTCGGGACAGGTCAGCGGCTCCGGCGGCACGGCCAGCAGCACCACCGATACTGCGACTGCCGGTGCCGGCGGCACGGCTGGCGCTGGCGGCGCCGTATCCGGCCAGATCAGCAATTCGACGATTTCGAGCGCGGGCGCCGGTGTCAGCCTGCTCTCGACCGGCGGATGGGGCTTGGCAGGGGCGAAGGGCTCCAGCCATTTCGGCCGGGCTTTGGGCGGCGCAGGTGGCGCCGGAGCCAACGCCGGGACCGCCGGCCTCACGGTTTCCAATTCTACGATCTCCGCCGCGAACGGCGTGGGCATCGCCGTTTCCTCGATCGGCGGCCTCGCGGGCGCTGGCGGGGCGGCCTATTCCAACACGTGGAACGGAACCGCCGGCGCCGGCGGCAATGCCGGGACGGGTGGCGCGGTTTCGCTGACGCTCACGGCGGCGACCGTCAGCGGCACCAGCGGCGGCGTTCAGATCCAGTCCACCGGCGGGGCCGGCGGTGCAGGCGGCTATGGCAGCAGCGACACCGACAATGGACGCGGCGGCACCGGGGGAACCGGCGGGGCGGGCGGAACGGCCTATGGCACTTTCACGGGTTCTTCCGTGACCGCGGCCGGCACCGCCATCACCATTGCTTCGGTGGGCGGCGCCGGTGGTGCCGGCGGGATGGGCGACAGCGCGACGAATTATTCCTACGGCGCGAAGGGGGGCAGCGGCGGGACGGCCGGCAATGTGGGCCTGTCGCTGACGAACACCACTGTGACCTCGACCGGGGGCGCCGGCATCCTCATCACATCCACGGGCGGTGCCGGCGGCGCGGGCGGGGAAGGCAAAAGCAATTCAAGCAATGCGGTGGGATATAATGGCGGCTATGCCGGCAATGCCGGCAATGCGAGCCTGAAACTGTATGGCACGGTGAACGTGACCACCATCGGCACGGCCGCCGCGCTTGTTTCCACAGGCGGCGCGGGCGGTGCGGGTGGTGTGACGAATTCCGACGGGAATTTCTCCGTCGGCGGATCGGCCCAGGACGGCGGCACCGGCGGTGCGGTCAGCGTGTCGGGCGACGGCGTCTTTTCCGCTACCTCTGGAAGCGGCATCACGATCACTTCGGTTGGTGGCACCGGGGGCGCCGGTGCCTATGCCGGCACCAACGGCACGATTACCTTAAATATCGGGGGTCTGGGCGGGAATGGCGGCAGCGGCGGTTCGGCCACCGTCACCACCGGCAGCACGGTCACCGTCGGCAACACCGGCAGCGGCACGGTCTATGGCATTCAGGCGCGCAGCCAAGGCGGAGGCGGCGGGGCGGGCGGCAATGCGGGCAGCCCCTACCAGGCCAAGGGCGGCAATGGCGGAACCGGCGGTAGCGGCGGAACCGCCAGCATCACGCTGAATGCCAACGGCTCGGTGACGACAACGGGTCCGAGCGCCTTCGGCCTCGCCGCGCAGAGCCTCGGCGGACTTGGCGCCCAGGGTGGGGAGGCCACCGCCTTCGGCAATTCCCAGGGCGCGGTGGGCGGAACGGGCGGGAATGCCGGCAATGCCTATGTGACGAGCGCGGGCACGGTTTCCACCAGCGGCCAGGGGTCTTCCGGCATTGTCGTGCAAAGCATCGCCGGCGGCGGCGGGGCGGGCGGCAGTTCGGACGCGGTGTTCGAGTCCACCAGCGGCTCGGGCGGGAACAGCGGCACCAGCGCCCTGGCGAGCGCCATTCTCACGGGCGGCAGCGTGACGACCAGCGGCGCCTATGCCGCGGCGGTCGTGGTGCAATCCATCGGCGGTGGCGGGGTGCTGACCGTGCTCGGCGCGCAGGCCCCGGTCAGCCTCAACGGCGTCAACGGCACGTCGGGCACGGCCTATGCCTCGGCGGCAAAAGGCGTGACCATCTCGACCCAGGGCGCGGCCTCGGCCGGCATCCTGGTGCAGTCCATTGGCGGCGGCGGTGGTTCCGCCGGCTCCGCCGACGCCGTGATCGTCGCCGTGGGCGGGGATGGCGCGTCGGGCGGCAATGCGGGATACGCGCATATCGTCAACGCGGCGGCCGTAACCACGGCGGGCGATGGCTCGATCGCGCTGCATGCCCAGTCGATCGGTGGCGGCGGCGGCCATGGCGGCGGGACCCTGGCGGTATCGGTGCTCGGCTCCGCCCAGATCGGCGGCAGTGCCGGCGGGGGCGGCGCCGGTGGCGCGGTCACGGTTTCCAATTCCGGATCGTTGCAGACGTCCGGCAGCAGCGCCGATGCCATCGTCGCCCAATCGATCGGCGGCGGCGGCGGCAATGGCGGCGATGCCGAGGGCTTCGGGCTCGATGTGGTCCAGCTCGGGCTCGGCGGTTCGGGCGGTTCGGGCGGCAATTCCGGTGCGGTGCAGGTGAACAATACCGGCGCCATCGTGACCCAGGGCGGCCGCTCCAGCGGCATCGTCGCGCAATCGGTCGGCGGTGGCGGCGGCACCGGCGGCGCGGCCTATAATCTTTCGGCAAGCGTCGGCATCAGCTTCGGAATCAGTATCGGTGGGTCCGGCGGCGTCGGTGCCGGGGCGGGTACCACCGTCCAGGTCAACAATTACGGCTCGATCACCACCCAGGGTGCGGACGCATTCGGCATCATCGCCCAGTCAATCGGCGGTGGCGGCGGCAATGGCGGATCGGCGGCGGCGAAGGTGGTCACGGTCGGCAGCGCGGACGTGCCGTCCATCTCCGTATCGGCCGCGATCGGTGGCTCGGGTGCGGGCGGTGGCGGTGGCGGCAATGTGACGGTCATCAACGAGAGCGGTGCCAGGATCGTCACCAGCGGCGACGGGGCAGCCGGCATGCTTGTCCAGTCAATCGGCGGCGGCGGCGGCGCGGGCGGCGATTCCACCGCCTCGGCGGCCTCCTATGTTCCGGGCAAGGCCGGCATTTCCTTTTCGGGCGAAGTGTCGCTCGGGGGAACGGGTGGCGGCGGCGGGGCGGGGGCTGGTGCCTATGTGACCAATAACGGCCTGGTGAAGACGAGCGGAAATTTCGCCGATGGCATTCTCGCCCAATCGGTGGGCGGCGGCGGCGGCACCGGCGGGGTCGGCGCAGCGGACGGATCGTCCCAGGCGCGGCTTGCCTTCGGCGTCACCTTCACGCTTGGGGGCTCGGGTGGAACCGGCGGCGCGGGTGGCACCGTGACGGTGACCAATGCCGGGAATGTGCGGACTTATGGAGCGGGTTCGCGCGGCGTGGTCGCCCAATCGGTGGGCGGCGGCGGCGGCAATGCGGGCGGCGGCACCGCCTCGGCCTCCGGCGGCACCGCGGCCTTGACGGTGACCATGGGCGGGTCCGGCGCGACAGCCAATGCGGGCGGCAGCGTCACCGTCACGAATTCGGGCAGCATCCTCACCCATGGCGGCGATGGGGATGCCATTTTCGCCCAAAGTGTGGGCGGCGGCGGCGGCAGTGGCGGCAGTGCCACGGGCGATGCCGTGAGCAAGGCGTCAAACGGCAGCAACGCGAAATTCTCGCTGACCGCCACCATGGGCGGCTCGGGTGGCGGCGGCGGGGCCGGCGGCACGGTGACGGCGACCAATTCCGGCACCCTCGTCACATCCGGCCAGCATTCCACCGGCATGCTGCTCCAGTCGGTCGGAGGCGGCGGCGGCAAGGCGGGCGCGGCGGCGGGCAAATCGTCCGGCGGCGTTGTTTCCCTGTCCTTCACGCTCGGCGCGTCCGGCGGGGCTGGCGGGGCCGGCGGCGCGGTTTCGGCTTATAATTCCGGGTCGATTTCCACCGCCGGCGCCGATGCGGCGGCGCTCATCGCGCAATCGGTGGGCGGCGGCGGTGGCATGGCCGGAAACGCCAACAGCTCCGCATCAGGATCCAAGATCAGCCTCGGCGCCTCGGTCGGAGCGAACGGCACGCCCGGCGGCGACGGCGGAACCGTGATCGTCTCGCTGACCGGCGGAACGCTCTCCACCTTCGGCGCGGCTTCGGACGCGGTCATCGCCCAATCGATCGGCGGCGGCGGCGGCACCGGCTCATCGGTCGGCACCGATACGAAAAGCTCAGGTGACGGCAACACCTTCGGCGCGGCCCTGGCCCTGGGCGGATCGGGAGGGGCGGGCGGCCATGGTGGAACTGTCACCGTCACAAACGCGGCCGTCATCAAGACGTCGGGGGATGATTCCGTCGGCCTCTTCGCCCAGTCCGTGGGCGGCGGCGGCGGCAAGGGCGGCACCAGCGCGACCGATGCGACCGGCGGCAGCTCGGCGTTCCAGCTTTCCGCGAATCTCGGCGGCTCCGGCGGGAGCGCCGGCTATGGCAATACGGTCATCGTGACCAGTTCGGCGGGGATTTCCACGGCCGGCGACAATGGCACCGGCATGCTCGCCCAGTCGGTGGGCGGCGGTGGCGGCAGGGCGGGAAGTTCCGGCGCATCGGCGGTCGGAGGCAAGGCGTCTGCCGCCATCGCGCTCGGCGGATCGGGCGGCGGTGCGGGCGACGGCGGCACGGTCACGGTCACCACGGTCGGTGCCGCTTCGACCATCACCACCACCGGCCGCAATGCCAATGCCATCACCGCCCAGTCCGTGGGCGGCGGCGGCGGCAGCGGCGGCAATGCCAATGCGGCGTCCAGTGCGAAGCTCGACATCGGCGGCAGTCTCGGCGGCACGGGCGGCGGATCTGGAACCGGCGGCACGGTCACGGTCACGAGCGGCGGCTTCCTCTCCACGGGCGGGCAGGATTCCAACGGCATTCTCGCCCAATCCATCGGCGGGGCCGGCGGCGACGCGGGGTCCGGATCCAGCAAGAGCAAGGCAACCGGATCGGACGCGGCCTCTCTCTCCATCGGCATCGGCGGCGGTGCGGGATCGGGCGGGACCGGCGGCACGGTGACGGTGACCAACGATGGCGGCATCCTGACGAACGGGAGCGGGGCGGCCGGCATCCTTGCCCAGTCGATCGGCGGCGGCGGCGGCAAGGGCGGGGCGGCTTCCTCCACATCCACCTCCACCAACGGCGGCGTCGCGGCGATTTCCGCGACCCTCGGCGGCAGCGGCGGCGCGGGTGGGAACGGCGGCGCCGTAACGGTGAACAACAACAATTTCATCGCCACCATCGAAGCCCATGCGGACGGCATTCTGGCCCAATCCATCGGCGGGGGCGGCGGCAGCGCGCATCTGGCGAGTTCCGACGCGAGCGGCACGAAGAGCGATGCCAATGTCTCCGCGACGCTCGGCGGAACCGGTGGGCTGGGCGGTTATGGCGCCGCTGTGGTGGTGAACAACACCAGCACGATCGCCACCGAAGGCGCGTTCTCGCGCGCGATCCTGGCGCAATCCATCGGCGGCGGAGGAGGCGTCGCGGGCGGCGCCCATGACAGCACCGGCGGCGGCACGGTGGGCGTCACGCTCGGCCTTGGCGGCACGGGTGGGTCCGGCGGCAACGGCGGCGCGGTCACGGTGACCACATCTGGAACTCTTGTCACCTTTGGCGCGAATGCTGCGGCGATCCTGGCCCAGTCGGTCGGCAGCGGCGGCGGCGCGGGCGGCAGCACCAACAATGGCGCGACGGCGAAGATTTCGCTCGGCGCGGCCCTCGGCGGCGCGGGGGGCGTCGGTGGATCGGGTGGCAAAGTCCAGGTTCTGATCCAGAACCCGACCTCCGGCCAGATCGCCACGACAGGCGACCAGGCGGACGCGATCATCGCCCAGTCCATCGGCGGCGGTGGCGGCAATGCGGGCGCGGGCAGCGGCAAGGCCGACGGGGCAGGGGGCAACGGCCTCGGTCTTACGCTGACCATGGGAGGGTCTGGAGGCACCGGCGGCATCGGCGGCGAGGTGATCGTCACGAACGGCGGCCTTGGCCTTGCGGGCGCGGCCATTTCCACATCCGGCGATGGATCGAACGGCATCCTGGCGCAATCGGTGGGCGGCGGCGGCGGGCGCGGCGGCGCCTCCTCCTCGACCAGCGGCGGTTCAGGCGCCGCGACCGTCTCCGCCAGCCTCGGCGGTTCGGGTGGAACCGGCGCGACCGGCGGCGCGGTCCATGTGGACAATGCCAATACCATCGCCACGCTCGGTGCCCATGCGAGCGGCATCGTCGCCCAGTCCATCGGCGGCGGTGGCGGCAATGCGACGCTGTCCAGCAGCATCGCGAAGGACCAGAAAAGCGATGTCAATCTCTCCGCGACCCTCGGCGGGGGCGGCGGCACGGGCGGTGTGGCGGGCGGGGTCTATGTGACCCAGAGTTCTCTCGTCACCACCAAGGGCGATTTCAGCCACGGCATCCTTGCCCAGTCCATCGGCGGCGGCGGCGGCAATGCGGCGACGACTGGCGCCACCGGTGCAGGCGGCAAGGCCAGCGTGGCGTTCGCGCTGGCCGGCGATGGCGGCACGGGCGGCAATGGCGGCGCGGTGATCATCACGCAAAGCGGCTCGATTTCGACTGAGGGCCATGGTGCGAGCGCGATCCTCGCCCAGTCGATCGGCGGCGGCGGCGGCGTTGCGGGCAGCGCCACCCATGCGGCGAGCAGCAAGATCTCGGTCGGCGCGTCCATTGGCGGAGGCGGTGGGGCCGGCGGGGCCGGCTATGGGGTTAGCCTCACCAGCACCGGCACGGGTGTTCTCACCACCAGCGGCGACGCGGCGGACGCCATTCTCGTCCAGTCCATCGGCGGCGGCGGCGGCGTGGGTGCGGCGGGCAAAGGCGATGCGGACGGCGCCGGCGGCAATGGCTTGTCGCTGGGCGTGAGCGTGGGCGGTGGCGGCGGTTCCGGCGGCGCCGGCGGCCTCGTCACGATCAATATCGGCACGGCGCAGCAGGCTGGGACCTCCATCCGCACGACCGGCCACGATTCTGCGGGCCTCGTCGCCCAGTCCATCGGCGGCGGTGGTGGCAAGGGTTCCTCCTCCAGCTCGACCACCGGCGGCAGCGGCCTCGCGAGCCTGTCCGCCACCGTCGGCGGCGCGGGCGGCTCCGGCAGCAATGGGGGCGAGGTCAAGGTCGCCATCAACACCACCATCCAGACCACCGGCGCCGGCTCCGATGGCGTTTTGCTGCAATCCATCGGCGGCGGCGGCGGCAATGCGGTGCTCGCCACCAGCATCGTGAAGGGCCAGAAAACCGACATGACCTTGAGCGCTACCCTCGGTGGCAGCGGGGGTGCCGGGGGCTCGGGCGAAAAGGTCAGCTTCACACAGGCCGGCCTCATTTCGACCTCTGGCGAGGGCGCCAATGGCGTGGTCGCCCAGTCGATCGGCGGCGGCGGCGGCCGCGCCTCGGCAGTGTCCGCGGATGCCGGCGGCGGCAGCGTGAATGGATCGCTGTCGCTCGGCGGCACGGGCGGCAGCGGCAATATCGGCGGCACGGTCGCGCTGACGCTGAACGGCGACATCATCACCTCGGGCCGCAATGCCATCGGCGTACTGGCCCAATCCATCGGCGGCGGGGGCGGCACCACGCTGACCAGCGCCAGCGCGGCGCAGGGCACCGCCTCTTTGGCGCTGACCCTCGGGGGGGCCGGTGGCAGCGGCAATGATGGCGGCAAGGTGGGCGGCACGCTCGCGAGTACCGCCTTCATCAGCACCAGCGGCGTGAATTCCCACGGCATCCTGCTCCAATCCATCGGCGGTGGCGGTGGCCTCGCCGCCACCAGCGGTGCCACCGGCCTCGCGAGCCTTGCGTTTGGCGGCTCGGGCGGCGGGGGCGGCAATGGCGAAGAGGTCTCCTTCACGCTCGCCGGCATCGTGGCGACGCAGGGCGCCGGAGCGAGCGGCCTGTTCGCGCAATCGCTCGGCGGCGGCGGCGGGCTTGGCGGTGATGCCTCCAGCACGTTCTTCACCGTCGCCGACAGTTCCGCCGGCACCGGGGGCGGCACGGGGAAGGGCGGCACGGTGAACCTGACCGTCAGCGGCAGCGTCGGCACGTCGGGCGCGAACGCGGCGGCGGTCAACGCGCAATCCATCGGCGGCGGGGGCGGAACCGCACAGTCCGGCACGCAGGCGGTGAACGGCTCGGCCGGAGGCTCCGGCACCGGCGGGGCGGTGAATGTGACGGTTTCGGGCCTTGTCGTCGCGGCGGGCGCCAATTCGCCCGGCATCTTCGCGCTTTCCACCGGGCCGGGCGGCGCCGGGCCGATCACCGTCGACATCCTCGGCGGCGGCACCGTGATCGGCGGCAAGGATGAGCGCGGCGCGGGCATCATGCTGTCGGGCGGCGCTGACAACACCATCACCATCGCCTCCGGCGCCTCGGTCAGCGCGCTGGGCAATGTCGCCATCCTCGCTGGCGGCGGTGACGAGATCGTCACCAACGCCGGCACGGTTACCGGCAGCGTGGACCTCGGAACCGGTGCCGGCAGCTTCATCAACCAGGCTGGCGGCGTCTTCAATTCGGGCCGCACCATCAATCTGAACGGCGGCACCCTGACCAACCAGGGAACGCTCAGCCCGGGCGGGCTCGGCACCCTGGCCACCAGCACGCTCACGGGCAATTTCGTCTCCACCGGAGCAATCGCCCTGGATCTGGATGCCACGTCCCATCGCTCCGACCTGTTCAGCGTGTCCGGTACCGCGAACGTTGCCGGCACGCTCCAGGCGCATCCGCTCAGCATCGCGCCTAACACCTCGTTCACGGTGCTGGAGGCCGGGACGCTCACCGGGTTCACGGCGAGCGTTGTCGACAATTCCCTGGTCTATCAATGGAATGCCGCGGTGGCGGGAAATAGCGTCTCGCTCTCTCCGAGTGCCGATTTCACGCCCTCGGGCACCAAATTGTCGGCCAATGGCGCAGCGGCGGCGAACCATCTGCAAAGCATCTGGAACAGCGGCACGCTCGGGACCACGGCATCGGTGTTCAACACGCTGCTTAACACCGCGACGGACGCGCAATATCGTCAGGCGCTGAAAGCGCTGTCGCCGGAGCTCAATGGCGCGGGCCCGGCCAGTCGCATCATGGAGAGCCGGGCGGTGCTGAACCGCACCATGAGCTGCCCCATGTTCGCCGGCGACGGCCTGTTGTTGCAGGAAGACCAATGCAGCTGGGCGCGGGTGATCGTCGGCCGGACCAGCCAGACCGGCACCTTCGAAAACCAGGGCTTCTCAACCGACACGGTCACCTTGCAGGCCGGGGTGCAGCGCGAATTGCAGCAGGACTGGTTCTTCGCCCTGTCCGGCGCGTACCAGCAGAGCTGGACCAGTTCCTCGGCCGATATCAGTTCCGCGAGTGGCAGCGGCTTTGATGTGACGGCTGCGCTGAAGCGCCAGATCGGCCCCTGGCTGATTTCCGGGGCCGTGGATTTCGGCTGGATGAACATCGACAGCCAGCGCGTCGTCACGGCGCTGGCCGCGGCACCTGAAAGCTCGATCGATGTCTATAACGTCACGGGCCGCCTGCGCCTTGCCTACGAGATGCCGCAGACGGGCTGGTATGTGCGGCCCTATGTGGACCTGGACGTGTCTTATGTGAACGTCCCCGGCTACAGCGAAACCGGCATCAGCGGGGCGGAATTGCGGGTGCTCGGAGCGAGCCAGACCACCTTCATCGCCAGCCCGACGGTGGAGGTGGGCACCCGCGTCAATCTCGCCGACGGCTCGGTCCTGCGTCCCTTTGCGAGCCTCGGCGCCAGCTTCCTGTCCAACGGCAGCTGGATCACGACCTCCTATCTGCTCGGAGCGCCGGTCGGCACCGGGACATTCGACACCGTCACCTACACCCCGGACATGCTCGGCAATTTCGACATGGGCCTGCAATTGGTGACGGCGAAGAACTGGGAGTTCAAACTGGATTACGGCGTCAGCGTCGGCCAGGATTTCCTGTCCCAGGCCGGGATGGCGCGCATCGCGGTACATTTCTGAGGCTTAACCTTGAACGATCCTGAGCGCGCGCCCGATGGCGCGCCGACGAGCGATGCTCTCCTGGCAACGGCTGCGGCGGCTCCGGTCAGTCCGGCGCCGGGGGACCTGACAACCGACCTCACCTGCTCGCGGGGCTTCTCATCCTGGCTGGCGCAGCATCAGCTGAGCTTGGCCTTCTCGTCCTATCAGACCGGGCAATTGTTTCTCATCGGGCGCACGCCCGAAAACGCCATGTCCTTTCACCAGCGCGATTTCGTGCGCGCCATGGGATTGTGGTACGAACCGGGCCGGCTGTTCCTCGGCTCCCTGCTCCAGGTGTGGCGGCTGGAAAATGTACTCGCCCCGCACGAACGGGCGAACGGCCATTTCGATGCCCTGTTCGTTCCGCGCATGGCCCGCATCACGGGCGATATCGACGTGCACGAGATGGCGGTGGACGGGCGCGGGCGGCTGGTGTTCGTGAACACCAAATATTCCTGCCTTGCCACCTTCAGCCTGGAGCACAGCTTCGAACCGCTCTGGAAGCCGAAATTCATTTCCCGCCTCGCCGCCGAGGATCGCTGCCACCTCAATGGCTTGTGCATGGCGGACGGACGCGCGGCCTATGTCACCGTGGTGGGGCGCAGCGATATCGTGGACGGCTGGCGCGCGCATCGCTCGGGCGGCGGACTGATCATCCGGGTGGAAGATGACGCCATCATCGCCGACGGGCTCTCCATGCCCCATTCCCCGCGCCTGTATGCGGGGGCGCTGTGGGTGCTGGATTCCGGGCGCGGCTATCTGGTGCGCATCGATCCGCAGACCGGCGCCCGCGAGGATGTCGCCTTCTGCCCCGGCTTCATGCGGGGCCTTGCGTTCCACAATGGTCACGCGGTTATCACTCTCTCGCTGCCGCGCTACCTGAACTTCAGTGGCCTGCCCCTGGACGGCGAACTGGACGCGCGGGGCGCGCAGCCCTGGTGCGGGGTGGTCGTGGTCCATCTGGCAAGCGGCGACATTGTCGAATGGATCCGCCTTGAGGGGGCGATCCGCGAATTGTTCGATGTGGTGGCCATGCCCGGCATCGCCTGTCCCATGGCCATCTCGCCCCAGGGGCCGGACCTTGCCAATCTGATCACGCTGGCCCCGCCTGCCCGCCCATTGGACCAGCCGGGCTGGGCGTGAGCGCCCCCCGTTTTCCTGCGGCATAAAAAAGCGCGGCAGCCTGTCGGCTGCGTGCAAATTCGTACGTCCTTGCCCCTGACGGATGCGCGGCGCGCATCCGCTCGCGACGACGCCGCCGCGTCGCCGCAGGATACCCGGGGAGAATGCGATGCTGGTCCAGCCCTACCTGACGTTTGACGGCAAGTGCGAGGAAGCCCTCGAATTCTACAAGGTCGCGCTCGGCGCCCAAGTGGAGCTGCTGATGCGCTACAGCGAGGCGCCCGAGGCGCCGCCGCCGGGCATGGTCGCCCCCGGCTCTGAAAACAAGATCATGCATGTGAGCTTCAAGATCGGCGAAAGCACCATCATGGCGTCCGATGGGGGATGTCGGAACAGCACCAGCTTCCAGGGCTTCAGCCTCTCCCTTGCGGTTGCAAGCGAAGCGGAAGCGCATCGCGTCTTCACCGCGCTTTCGCAGGGCGGGCAGGTCCAGATGCCGCTCGAAAAGACCTTTTTCTCGCCGTGCTTCGGAATGGTCGCGGACCGCTTCGGCATCAATTGGATGGTCAATCTGGTGCCGTGAGGCCAGGACAAGCGCTGGCTAAGCATGGAGGAGACGATGGCGAAGAAAGTCCTGGTCCTGGTCGGCACGAAGAAAGGCGCCTTCATCGCGGAAAGCGACAGTGCGCGCGCAAATTGGGCGGTGCGCGGCCCATTCTGCGAGACATGGCCGCTCAATCACGTCATCGGCGATCCGCGCTCGGGCACCATTCATGCGGCGGGCGGAAACGAATGGTTTGGCCCGGCGGTGTGGAAATCCACCGACCTCGGTGAGAGCTGGACCCATTCGAGCGAAGGTCTCGCCTATGACGCCGGCGCGCCGCCGGTGAAGACCGCATGGAGCCTCGCCCATGGCAATGACGCGCTGTATGTGGGCGTCGAGCCCGCAGGGCTGTTCCGCAGCACCGACGGTGGCGAGAGCTTCACGCATCTGCCTGGATTGCAGGCCCATCCCTCCCGCCCCGACTGGCATCCCGGCGGGGCCGGGCTGATCCTGCATTCGCTCGTGCTGAACCCGCAGGACAATTCCCAGATCTGGGTCGGCATCTCGGCTGCAGGCGTGTTTCATTCAGCCGATGGGGGCGAGACGTGGGAGCCGCGCAATCGCGGCACGCGCGCCGATTATATGCCGGAGGGTCAGAATTATCCCGAATTCGGCCAGTGTGTGCATTGCCTGGTCATGGCGCCCAATCGCCCGGACCGGCTGTACCAGCAGAACCATTGCGGCATGTATCGCTCAGATGACGGCGGACGCAGCTGGTCGAGCATCGAGGCGGGCTTGCCGTCGTCGTTCGGCTTTCCGGCCGCCGTGCATCCGCGCGACGACGAGATGCTGTATCTGATCCCCCTGAACGGGGATACTGCGGGGCGCTTCATGCCGGATGCGCAGGCTGCGGTGTGGCGCACCGCGGACGGCGGCGGCTCCTGGGAGAAGCGCACCGATGGCCTGCCGCAGACGGGGGCCTATTTCAACGTCCTGCGCCAAGCCATGGCCACCGATGCGCTGGAACCCGCCGGGGTCTATTTCGGCACCAATTCCGGGGCGCTGTACGCCAGCGCCGACGAAGGCGGCCGGTGGACCTGTATTGCGGCGCATTTGCCGCTGATCACCTCGGTGGAAACCCTGGTGGTCGATGCCTGACGTTTCGCCGGGATGATGCGCATGGATGAGGCTGAAATGGGCGCCACGGACACCAAGCCCGAGGTGCTGGTGCGCCTGCCGGACCATCTGGTGCGGCTTTTTCCCGGCGCGGAGCGGCGGGTGTGGCTGCGTGGGGCAAATGTGGACGAGATGCTCCATGCACTCGATGCCCGTTGGCCCGGGATGCGCGACCGCCTGTGTGATTCCACTCCGGCGGTGCGCCGACACATCAACATCTTCGTTGGCGGCCGGCGCGCCGGCCTGAAGACACCCCTGGTTCAGGGAATGGATGTTTTTGTACTGACCGCGATCAGCGGCGGATAGAATTTAGATCCATCCTGGCGACGGTTGCCGGGGAGAATGAGGTGACGAACGGGCATCGAGCAGCTATGTTCGTTAACTCTATTATTTCATATCTACCGTCTGGCGCACCGCGCAAACGCGCGCCTTTTGCGGAGGGCCGGATGGGTTTCAGCTTTGAAGACCGCATCAATATCCGGGAGGATTATGCGGCGCGTGGCCCGCGCTTCGTTCAGATGTCGAAGGGGCTTGTGCTTCTGCTCCTCTGCGTCGCCATTCCCACCGGCTGGATCTATTTCAACGAGCAGATCAAGGTTCCCGAGGTCGAGCGCGTCATGCCCTATGCCGCGCGGGACATGGTGGGGCTGCTGCGCTCCTATCATCACGAGGTTCGGGTGGAGCGGCTGGCGGACGGAAAGCTGGTCTTTGCGGTGGATGGGCGCGCTCCGGCAGATATGAAAGTATTGGCGCGTACCTTTCCGCAATATGATCTTCAGCGTTTCGCGGCGCAGCCGCCGTCGCCCTATCTCGGACCCAACCGGCGCTGATCGCTCGCGTTCAGATATAATCCACGAACGAGCCGAGCTGGTCAGCCGAGAGATCGCGCATCTGCGCCAGCGTATAGGTATCGAGCACGGTGCCGATGGCGTCGCGCACCCGCACCATCAACAGGCGCACCTCGCAATGGGCGATGTCGCAGTCTTCACACGGCACATAGGCATTCCGGCTGGCACAGGGCAGGGCGGCCAAAGGGCCGTCTAACGCGCGAATCAGATCCCCGACGATAATGTCCTCCGCCGGCTTGGCGAGGCGATAACCGCCGGTGCGCCCCTTCTTGCTGGACAGCATGCCGGCATTGCGCAATTCGCCAAGGATCACATCCAGGAATTTTTTCGGGATCTGGTTCGCCTCGGCGATATCGGCCACCTGGACGGAGTCACCCGGAGCGAGGCGGGCGAGGTGAACCGCCGCCTTGAGCCCATACTTACCTTTTTTCGTCAGCATGCTTGCTCCCCTTGCCCCCTTTTGGGTCGTCCACGAACGGGGGTCAACCGCGCTGAGGGGCGCGGCTTCCTTCCATCGGGCTCAGGGTTCAACAGGGGAGCGCCGCCAATGCGGCATTTCGAGACTTTGCAGTCTCTCGGGTCAGCGGCGCGTCGGCAAGCGGGCTGGCGCCGGGCGCAAGGCGGCGAAGCCGGGGGCGCGTGCGCGCCGGCCCCCTTTCGGCTTGGCGGGCTGCCGCGGCTCCTCTTCGGCCAGCAGCATGACGGCCACGCCCATTTGCACACTTGAGAAGGTGAGGCCCATGGCGAACGTCAAAACAAAGGCGGGAAGCCACGCATCGTTGCTGCCGGCGAGCAGGGTCCGCAAATGCCCGACATCCAGCGCGACCAGCCCGCCCACGAACGCCGCGGCGATGGCAAAGCCAAGCGCCGCGTGCTTGGCGAGGAAGATCACGAGCTTCGGCATCCGCCACTCCCTGCCCCGCCGGCGTCGGCTGGGCCGCATTCCCAACAATCGTCTGTGAAGATAATTGTTCCCGCTGCAAAGGGTACCCCTGCTTTCGCTGCGGAATATTCCCATATGAGGCCGATCGCCGGCCGGCGCGGGCTTCTCTTACGCTGTGCCCGCTGGTGGTGTATAAGCCCGCGTTCCGGCACCGCATCATGGGTTTGGCTTTGCCCGAAACAGCCGGGCAGGCCGCCGGACGACCCGATGGAGAGCATCATGACGACCCGCTTCGTATCCGACCGCAACCCTGGCGCCGAGACCTCCTCTCGCCGCGCCGAAGGCTGGCGTCCGGATTCCTGGCGATTTTATCCGGTCGTGCAGATGCCGAACTATACCGACGCGGAAGCCCTGAAGGAGGTGGAGCGCAAGCTTGCCTCCTATCCGCCGCTTGTTTTTGCAGGTGAGGCGCGCCGCCTGAAGGCCGAATTGGCCAAGGTGGCAAAGGGAGAAGCCTTCCTTCTCCAGGGCGGCGATTGCGCGGAAAGCTTCGACGAGCATTCGGCCGACAATATCCGCGATTTCTTCCGCGTGTTCCTGCAGATGGCGGTGGTCACCGCGTTCTCGGGCGGCGTGCCGGTGGTGAAGGTGGGCCGCATCGCCGGCCAGTTCGCCAAGCCGCGCTCGTCCGACATCGAGACGGTGAACGGCGTGGATCTGCCGAGCTATCGCGGCGATATCGTCAATGACATCGCCTTCACGCCGGAAGCCCGCCAGCCGGACCCGCGCCGCCAGATCGAAGCGTACCGCCAGTCGGCGGCGACGCTGAATCTGCTGCGCGCCTTCGCCACCGGCGGCTATGCCAACCTGTCCAACGCCCATCAGTGGATGCTGGGCTTCGTGAAGGACAGCCCGCAGTCCCATCGCTACCAGGAGCTGGCGAACCGCATCACCGAGGCGCTCGACTTCATGCGCGCCTGCGGGATCGATCCCCAGTCCCATCCGGAGATGCGGACCACGGACATCTTCACCAGCCACGAAGCGCTGCTGCTCGGCTATGAGCAGGCGCTGACCCGGGTGGATTCCACATCGGGCGACTGGTACGCGACCTCCGGCCACCTGCTGTGGATCGGCGATCGCACCCGCCAGCCCGACCATGCCCATGTGGAATATTTCCGGGGCATCCGTAACCCGATCGGCATCAAGTGCGGACCCTCGCTTTCCGCAGACGGACTGCTGCGCCTGCTGGACATCCTCCAGCCGGACAATGAGGCCGGCCGCATCACGCTGATCTGCCGCTTCGGTGCGGACAAGGTGGGCGAGCATCTGCCGGGTCTGATCCGCGCCGTGGAAAAGGAAGGCCGCACCGTGGTGTGGTCGTGCGATCCCATGCACGGCAATACCATCAAGGCCGGCTCGGGCTACAAGACCCGCCCGTTCGATCGCATCCTGTCGGAGATCAAGACCTTCTTCGACGTGCATGCGGCGGAAGGCACTTTTGCCGGCGGCGTGCATCTGGAGATGACCGGCAAGAACGTCACCGAATGCACCGGCGGCGCGCGGGCCATTTCGGACGAAGACCTGCGCGATCGCTACCACACCTATTGCGATCCGCGCCTCAATGCGGAGCAGTCCATCGAGCTGGCCTTCCTGGTGGCCGAGCTGCTGAAGCGGGAACGCCAGGCACGCGCCCGCCCGGATGCTGCCGCCGCCGAATGAGGCGGCCGGCACTGCGGCCGCTGAGACAAGAAACAAGACGCCCCCGGAGATTTCCGGGGGCGTTTTCATTTCCGGGCCGGATCTGCCGGGAAACCGCGCTGCGCTAAGGCGCGGGGCGCCCGCGCGCCATCCCGGTGACGCCATCGAATGCGCCGGGCTGCAACTCGGCCACCAGCAGCCGGCCGGGATCCACCGGGCCGGGCAGGGTCACGCGGCCGCTCGCCACCGGCTTGAAATCGAACCGCTCGTAATACGGCGCATCGCCGACGAGCAGGATCAGTCCATGGCCCGCCTCCCGTGCGGCCGCCATGGAAACCTGCATGAGCCGGGCGCCGATACCGACCGACTGGAACGGCGGTTCCACCGTCAGCGGCCCGAGCAGCAAGGCGGGGTGGCTGCCGATCTCAATGGGGGTCAGGCGCACCGAACCCACCATCATGGTGCCGAGATAGGCGACGAAGGACAGCGCGGGATCGTGCGGCGCCTGTTCCCGCAGCCGAAAGGCGGTGCGGGCGAAGCGGCCGGGCCCAAAGGTGCGCCGATGCAGCTTTTCGATGGCCGGTGCGTCGGCGGAGGATTCGAGCGCGATGGTGACGGGAAGTTCGGTCATGGGAAGGAAACCAGGCAGGAAGCAAAGGGCCGCGCCGGCGGAGGCCGGGCGCGCGGGCAGGCGTCAACGATCACGCGCCGGTCTGGCGCGAACCTTCAGATCGTCGTCGCTGCTGCATCTGCCTCATTGTGGGTCCGGCCCGAGCAAAAGGAGGCCGGCGGATAGCACGCGCACACGGCGGGGTCCAGCGCCCAGGCGGGCGTCGGTACGGCTCGGGCTACGGCCGCTTCCCAAAGGGCAAAGTTGGCTTGCGCCAATGCAATGAAGTGCGCGTTGAAGAATGGCCGGCTTGCTCTATTTCAAGGGGGACAGAGTTTTTGCTCACAGGAGCCAGCCATGACCAAGCACGGCATTCACCACGTCACCGCGATTTCCGGTCCCGCCCAGCGCAACAAGACCTTCTACACCGACACGCTCGGCCTGCGGCTGGTGAAGAAGACCGTCAATTTCGACGATCCGGGCACGTATCATTTTTATTATGGCGATGAGGTCGGCCAGCCCGGAAGCATTCTCACCTTTTTCCCTTGGGAGCATGCCGCTCCGGGCCGCCTCGGCGTCGGCGAGACGCAGGAAACCGTGTTCCGGGTGCCGGAAGGCGCCATCGGCTATTGGGCCCATCGTTTCGTCGAGAAGGGCGTGGCCCATGATGCCCCGGCGCGGCGCTTCGGCGAGAGCGTGCTGAGCTTCCGCGACCCGGACGGCACCCGTCTTGCTCTCGTTGGCGTGCCGGGCGCGGAGAAGGAGCCGGCCTGGAGCGCCGGTGAGATCCCGGCGGAGGTTGCGATTCGCGGCTTTCACAGCGTCAGCCTGCTGGTCGCCGATGCGGCGCCGACGGGGGCGATCCTGACCGACGTGCTCGGCTTTGCCGAAGCGGCTCGCGAGGGCAGCCTCGTGCGCTTCAAGACCGATGCTTCCATCGGCGGCATCGTGGATCTGCGCGTGGCCGGGGATTTCCTGCGCGGGCGGTCCGGCGCCGGCTCGGTGCATCACATCGCCTTCCGTGCCGCCGATGACGCGGCGGAGGCGGAGATGGTGAAGCGGCTGGCGGAAAACCACGGCATCCACACGACCGAGCAGAAGGACCGCAATTATTTCCGCTCGGTCTATTTTCGCGAGCCCGGTCACGTCCTGTTCGAGATCGCCACCGACATTCCCGGCTTCGCCGTGGACGAGCCGGCGGCGCAGCTGGGACAGGCGTTGAAGCTGCCGTCCTTCCTCGAACCGCGCCGGGAGGTCATCGAACAGGTGCTGCCAGCCCTGGTCTGATCCTTGAAACCCATCCCGCACCCCGCGCCGGGCATCGGCGCGGGGCAAGCCACGCGAGGTCTGTCATGACCATATCCACCTTGAACGCGAATTCCACGCTCGCTTTCACCCATCGCTTCGAGCCCGCGCCTCACCCCGGTGTCGCGCCTTTGCTGCTGCTCCATGGCACCGGCGGAGATGAGAACGACTTGCTGCCGCTCGGCCGCGCGCTCTCGCCCGATGCGGCGCTGCTTTCCCCGCGCGGAAAGGTGCTGGAAGGCGGCATGCCGCGCTTCTTTCGCCGGCTCGCGGAAGGCGTGTTCGACCAGGAGGACGTCAAGCGCCGCGCCAACGAATTGGCCGATTTTGTCGCGGAAGCCCGCGCGCGCTACGGCCTCGCGCCGCCGGTGGCGGTCGGCTTCTCCAACGGCGCCAACATCGCCGCCGCCATGCTCCTGCTGCGGCCGGAAGCCCTGGCAGGCGCCGTGCTGCTGCGCGCCATGGTTCCGCTCGATCCGGCGCCGGCGGGCGATCTTGCCGTAGCGCGGGTGCTGATCCTCTCCGGGGCCATGGACCCGATCGTGCCGGCGGACAATGCCGCGGCGCTCGCGCGGATGCTGTCTGCCAATGGGGCGGCGGTGGAACAGGTCACGGTTCCCGCTGGTCACGGGCTCACGCAATCCGATCTCGCCCAGGCTCGGGCCTGGATGAACGCCTTGCGGGGGAACCGCTGACGCCGGCGCAACCCTTCGGGCTCAGGGCCGGATGTCGGGGCCGCAGCCGGGGCGGAGAGGCGTTGGGATCAGCGGGGGGCGGGCGATCGTGTCCGTTTCCTGCTGCGCGTGGGCCTCTATCTCGGCCAAAGCGTCGCGTCCGCTGCTCATCAGCACCGAAAAGGCGGCGGCGAAGAAATCCTCTACGCCGGCATGAAGCGCGGATGTGGCCAAGATCCCGCCTTCCGGCCCCGGAAGGCGGCGCAGAAGCCCTTCCGCCTCCGCCTCGCGCGCCAGCTTCAGAATATGGGCGCGCGAGACGTGGCATCCCCGCGCCAGCGCCGAGATGGACACGGCGGCCGGCGTCTCGCTGCCGGCGGCCTGCGCATCGTTTGCGCCCATCGCCAAGAGGAATGCCATCATCAGCCCGCCATCCCGTTCCGCGAACAGGGCAAGCGCTGGAGCGGTCTCGAGCAGGCGAATGCCCGCCACATAGCGCCGGCCCAGTTGCCGGATCAGCGCGCCGAAGAAGCCCGGATTTTCCAACCCGGCGAGGATGCGGCCGCCCACTGGATCGAGGAGGGCCAGCGCGCCACTCATGATCAACCAGCGCCGGGTCTGCTCGTCCACGAGACGCTGCGTGGGCACCAGAGGACGCGTGCGCCCGCTGGGCGCGCGGTTATCCGACGCGCGTCCGACCTCGAGAAATCCGGCCCAGCGCATCAGCAGGATCATGGCCTTCGCGCGTCCGCGACTACAAAGGCCGGTGTCCTGGCACAGATTGGTCAGCCGCGTGACGGTGAGCCCCACGCCGTTCCGGTCCGGATCGTGGTGCAAATAGAGCGTGCATAAGGCGAGCGCCAGACGTCCGCGATCGTTCAGAATGCGGTTGGGCAGCAGGTGGCCGCGATACATGCTCAAGAGGCCGCGCATGGCCTGATCAACGGCCATCACGAAGCCGGGCTGCTGGCGCAGCGCCGCCATATGCATGAAAGCGTCGTCAAACGCCGCGGAAGACTCCGCTTCGTTTGGCGCGCCCGCAGAGGATCGCTGGTTTTCGTCCATTCCGCGCCTCGGTCTCCGGCCTGCGGCAAGTGTGAGACAAGCAGTGATAAATAACGTCGTTTAGCACGCCTGCGTCAGGGGGCGAGGCATGTCCGGGGAAATCTTCCCCATTTAATGCTACGAACGGTCAAGAATCGCCATTGAGAACCTCCATCGCCACGCCTAACCCTTAGTCCCTATTTCTCTCGGAGTTGAGCCATGTCTCGCCTCGCCGTCATGCTTTCCGCAGCCCTTCTGGCACTGACTGCCGGTGCGCTCGTACCTACTCCGAGCCAAGCCGTCGTTTATTGCACGGGTCCGGGCCTTCCCGTGGGTTGCGTGGTGCGCCCGGCGCCCCGCGTGGTCTATTGCACCCGGCCCGGTTATCCGGCTGGGTGTGTCGCCAACCGCACCGGTGTCGGCGTGCGGCCCGGTGTTGGCGCTGGTGCAGCTGGCGTCGGCGTTGCGCCTGGTGTTGGTGTCGGCGCGCCGGGATATGGTGCGAACGCTGGCGGACCGGTGAACCGAGTCGGCGTCCGCTGAAGCGGTTCCGCGTCCTCACGATGGAGAAGCCTGTGACCTTCAAGATGATCGCGGCCCTGAGCCTTTGCCTTGTCTCCACCTCGGTGTTCGCCGATCGCCCCGCGGCGAACAAATGCGCCGCCGGCCTTGTCGCCGACGCGCAGGCGATCTACGCCGCATCGGCGCCGCAGATGAAGCCCGGCGCCGATGCGCGCGCCGTCATCACCGCCCAGACCAAGAACCTCGTCATGTCTGGCCAGATCAACCAGGGTACGGCACGTGCTTCGGCCGAAGCCGCGGCCACCTGCCTGAAGATGATCAATTCCTGATCCTGACGACCATTCCCCGCTGCCGGTTTCGCCGGCGGCGGGGGCGCTGGCGCGCATTGCCAGCGCCATCGCGCCACGCTAGAAGCATCACAACTTACCAATTTTCGGCGGCGCGGCCTGTCGGAGGATACGTGCCTCCGACTTCGGGCCGGCGAGACATCGGGGCAAGCGAGCAATGGTGGCACGCATCTTCAAGCCGGCGCGCAATGCGATGCAGTCCGGCGTCGGCAAGACCAAGCATTGGGTGCTCGAATATGAGCCGGAGCGTGCAAGGTCCGTCGAGCCGCTGATGGGCTACACCAGCTCCGCCGATATGAAGAGCCAGATTCATCTGCGCTTTGAGACCAAGGAAGAAGCGGTGGCCTATGCCGAGCGCCGCGCCATCCCTTACCAGGTGTTCGAGCCACACGAGCCGGTGCGGCGCAAGATCGCCTATTCGGACAATTTCTCCTTCCGCCGCCTGGGCCAGTGGACTCATTGAGATCCGTGCCATCGGTGGATGAGCGTGCGCCGTGGGGCGAAACCGCTGCGCGTTCATGTTAGAACGGCTGCGCCGGCCCCGTAGCTCAGCTGGATAGAGCAGCCGCCTTCTAAGCGGCAGGTCGCAGGTTCGAGCCCTGCCGGGGTCGCCAATGCGACGCCTCCGGACCGTTACTTCATCGCCGCGCGGATCCTCGATCGGACAAGTTTCGCGTGCAAATCTGCATGCAGCGCCCCAAGGTTCGCATGGCCGTCGCGACCACCAGGATGCAAGGCGGTCCTGAGCGGAGACCGCGATGGTGATCCAGCGAGCCGGCAGCATCGTCCACATCGGCTTCCACAAGACCGGCACGACCTCGATTCAGCAGGTGCTGGGGCGCGGGCGCGAAGCCCTGCTCCAGGCGGGATGCGCTTATTACATCGGTCGCCACATGGCTGATAATCATGTGGAACTGCACGCCGCCGCCATGCGCCCGCACCGCCCGTCCACGTTTCGCCTCGGCAGCGGGCTGGTCTTCGACGAGACATATCGGCAAACCGTGGTGCGGGAACTTGCGGCCTTCGGTGCGGTCCATGCCGGCCAAACCTGCCTGTTCTCCGCGGAGGGGGTGTGCCTGCTGCGCCACGGGGACGAAGTCGCGTGGCTGCGCGATGCGCTGCCCCAGCCGGTGCGGATTATCGCCTGCCTGCGGGAAAAGGGAGCCTATATGGCCTCCTATCGCGCGCAGCTCGAAAAGGTCAGGCATCTGTGGGGCGGCGTCATCCAGCGCGATGAGTATAATTATACCGAAGATGATTCCTGGCTGTGGGATTATGAGTCGCGCCTTGCGCCGTTCCGGGAGGCTTTCGGAAGCGATTGCGTGATGGTGCTGGATTATGATGCGACGACCGAGGCACAGGGATCGATCGTGCCCGGCTTCCTCGAGGCGATCGGCCTGCGCGACGTGCTGCCGCCGCAAGCCTGGGCCGGTCTCTTCCTCAATGTACGCGAGTCGCGCGGATCGCTATGATTGCAGGCCGCTTTGGCGTTAGAATGCAGAATGATCTGTGCTGAATGCCCAAGATGCCGCCGCCGCTCCATCATCTCCTCTGAGTCGCCGCGCTTTCAGCCGTCGGAAACGGCAGACGAGAGGGTGGCGCAGCCGATCAGCCTGCGTTGCGACCTTTGCGGCAGCAAGAAAGTGCGCATCTACAATTTCACATCGCCGATCGAAGCGGTGCGTTTCATGGCGAATCGCGGCTGACCGGCGATCCGCACGCACTTCAGGCCGCTGCGGTGGCTTTCGTCGCCGTAGGGGTGGGCCAGACGAGCGCGACAGGCTGCGGCGCTGGAATTTGCACGCCCTTGCTCAGCAGGGGAAACCGGGTCAGCAATTGCCCATCGGCATCCAGGGCGAACACCGCGACCCCCGCAACAAAGGGAAGGTCGTCGCCGGCGATCTGCAACGCCAGGTCGAGATCGAAACAAACAGTATCAGGTTCCAGTACGGTGGCGCCCGATGCGGTACGCAAGCACGCCCTGACCAAAAAGGCACGGGCAGCGAAATCTGACGGCATGGGTCGTATCCATCTTCGGCTGATCTGCCGCGGCACGTTGTGTTGGCCTTAGCGTCACATGGGGTTTTTATACGCCCAGTGTCGCAATCGGGCTACAGGCAAGCGCTGCATGCACCGGAACTGAGACGAATGAAGGGGTTCAGGCACGGATGGAAGTGATCGGCCTTTCGAATCTGGTGCTGTTGGTGTGCGCGGCCCTGGTGGTGGTCGGCACGCTGTCGAGCCTGCTGGCCGCCCGCTTCGGTGCCCCGTTGCTGCTGATCTTCCTTCTGATCGGCGTGCTTGCGGGCGAGGATGGCCCGGGCGGAATTCATTTCAGCGATTATGGGGCCACTTATGTCGTGGGTTCTGCCGCCTTGGCGGTGATCCTGTTCGACGGCGGCTTGCGCATGCGGGCGACCAGCATGCGCGGCGCGCTCGGCCCGGCCTTCCTCTTGTCCACGGCCGGCGTGTTCATGACGGCGGGGCTGGTGGCCGGCGCGGCCATGGTGCTGCTGGGCCTCAGCTTTCTCGAGGGCTTGCTGGTCGGCGCCATCGTCGCGTCCACCGATGCGGCGGCCGTCCTGTTCCTGGTGCGGGCTCAAGGCCTGCGCCTCGGCCGCAGGGTGGGCGCGGTAATCGAGATCGAATCGGCCACCAATGATCCCGCCGCTGTATTTCTCACCATCATCCTGGTGGAATTGTTGATGGCGGGGGCGACGCACGCGGGCTGGGACATCCTTGCCGGGGCTGGGCAGGAGCTGGTGCTCGGCATTGTGTTCGGCGTCGCCGGAGGATTCCTGCTCACCTTCATGATCAATCGGGTGGACCTGCCGCCGGGCCTGCATCCGGTGTTCGTGGTGGCCTCCGCAATCGTGATTTTCGCCTTTACCTCTGTGCTGCATGGCTCCGGCTTCCTCGCCGTGTATCTGGCCGGGCTGGTGGTGGGCAACCGGCCGGTGCGGGCACTGGCGGCGATCACCAGTTTCCACGATACGGTGACCTGGCTGTGCCAGATCGTCATGTTCGTGATGCTCGGCCTCCTGGTTTCGCCGCACAGCCTGGTCGATTCGATTCTGCCGGGGCTCGGCGTCGCCGCCTTTCTGATCCTCCTCGGGCGGCCGGCGACGGTGTTTTTATGCCTGTGGCCGTTCGGATTTTCGCTCCGGGAGAAGCTGTTCGTCTCTTGGGCGGGGTTGCGCGGGGCGGTCTCCATCTTTCTGGCCACCATTCCGATGCTCGCCGGCCTGCCGGGGGCGCACACCTATTTCAACATCGCGTTCATCGTCGTCGTCACCTCACTGCTGCTGCACGGCTGGACGCTCGCCCTCGCCGCGCGACGGCTGGACGTGGCGCTGGCCGATCCGCTGCGCGAGCCGCAGCGCTTCGAGATCGACCTTCCCGGGCAAAGCGAGCACGAACTGGTGGCCTATCCCGTCGCGGCGGGAACCGTCGGCATCCGCGCCGACCTGCTCCCGGACTGGGCGCGCATGGTCCTGGTGGTGCGCGAGGGCAAGGTCCTCGGCCCGGAGGAAGCGGGCCTTCTCCTGGCGCGCGACTATGTCTATCTGCTCACGCCGCCGCAGCGGGTTCACCAATTGGATCGGCTCTTCATGTTGGAGGAACTGGTCTGGGGGCAAGATGCCGCCTTCCCGTTCGCCGGCGAGATTCGGCTGGGCGACATTGGCGAACTCTACGGCCTGCCGATTCCGCCCAGGGATCAAGACTTCACCGTGGCGGCCGCCTTTGCCGATCGCACCGACGACCGCCCTGCGCCCGGCATGCGGATTGTGTTCGGCCACGCGGCCATCGAGGTGCGGCAGGTGGAAAACGGACGTGTGACGCTGGCGGCGCTGCGTCTCGAGCGCGAGGATGCCGGACGCGGCACGCAATTTATCCAGGGATTTCTGCGCCTGGCCCGCAAAGGTCGCAATCAGTCGGACACATTTTGAGCGCCACGTGTGCGGGCGCGGAACGGCCGCGGTGCAGCCAGGGAGGTACCGGATGGTGCGATTGTTCATGCGGGGACGGAGCGATGGGCAAGGCGCGCGCGATGCGAGCCGGACGCTCGCCGAAAGCGTCCGCCGCATTCTGGGCCTCGATGATGACGCTTCGGTTTCGGTGAGCGAGATCGCCTGCGGCGACCCCGCCTGCGGTGGCGCCGAGACGGTGATCCTCGTCATGCGGGCCGGCGAGCGCACGCGGGCGGCCAAGCTGCTGAAGCCGCTTTCCACCGTGACCGACGAGGAACTCGCAGCCGCCCTGGTCCCGCTTTCCGCCCCCGAGGTGAAAACCGCGTAAGGCAAGGCACATGGCGGATTTTGAGCGTGCGCCTTGACGGGCGCCCGGATTCCGGCTCTGCCACTCGCCGGTTTGAATGCCCATCCTCAGAATGATCGCGTGCGTCCCATCATGAGCCAGCCAGCCGCCGCCCCGCTCCGCGACGGGCGAAGCCTCAATCCGGTCTATACCGCCCTGCCGACCACCGTTTTCGAGGTCATGTCGGGCCTTGCCCGCACCCATGAGGCGGTCAATCTGGGCCAGGGATTTCCCGATGATCCGGGCCCGCTCGATGTCCGCCAGGCGGCGGCGGACGCGGTGCTGAGCGGTTGGAATCAATACCCGCCCATGATGGGCTTGCCGCAATTGCGTCAGGCGGCGGCGGCGCATTATCGCCATTGGCAGGGGCTCGATCTCGATCCTGAAAACGAGATCATGGTGACCTCAGGGGCGACCGAGGCGCTGGCGGGGGCGCTGTTCGCGCTGATCGAGCCGGGCGATGAGGTTGTGCTCTTTCAGCCGCTCTATGACGCCTACCTGCCGTTGGTGCTGCGTGCCGGCGGCGTGCCGCGCCTGGTTCGCCTGGAGCCACCCTTCTGGCGGATCACGGCCGAACAGCTGTCGCGCGTGTTCACCCCCCGCACCAAGCTGGTCCTGTTTAACAATCCGCACAATCCCACGGGTATCGTGCACAGCCGCGAGGAGCTGCAGCTCCTGGCCGATCATTGCATCGCCTTCGACACGCTCGCGGTCTGCGACGACGTCTGGGAGCATGTGGTGTTCGACGGACGCCGGCACTTGCCGCTCATGGCGCTGCCGGGCATGCGGGAACGCACCGTCAAGATCGGGTCCGCGGGCAAGATTTTCGGCATGACCGGCTGGAAGGTCGGCATGGTCTGCGCCGCGCCGGAGCTGATGCGCGTCCTGTCTAAGGCCCACCAATTCCTCACCTTCACAACGCCGCCGAACCTACAGGCGGCGGTCGCCTATGGACTCGGCAAAGACGACGGCTATTTCGAGGACATGCGCGCCCAGCTCCAGCGCGCGCGCGACCGCTTGGCCGGCGGCCTTTCCGCGCTCGGCTTTCCGGTGCTGCCGAGCGCCGGCACCTATTTCCTGTCCATCGACCTTGCCGCCCTCGATCCCGGGCTGGACGACGAGGCCTTCTGCCTGGATCTCGTGCGCACCTATGGCGTCGCCGCAATTCCAGTGTCGGCCTTCTATGCTCAGGACGCGGTGCGCTCGGTGGTGCGTTTCTGCTTTGCCAAGCGCGACGCGACCCTGGACGCCGCCCTTGATCGCCTGGAAAAGGCGATAGCGGTATATGGGTGAGCAATATTTTCATGCGTCCGCCATGTGGTTTTGACCGATCACGGATGCGTTAAGCAGGTCGGGGAGGGCCAGAAGTCGCTTTCCTCAACGTCCAATCAGGGTCAAATGGAGGTAGGCTTACGGAAGGTCGGCCAGTTTCGCTCGATCTCCGATGTGCGGCATTCGCGGTTGAGGTGTTCATGGGTGTGGGACGCAGTGCGAACGGGCGCCGGGTGCTCATGGTCGTTCTCGGTTTTGCCGCGATCGGCGCTGTGGCCTATGCGTGGACCCAGGGTCTGATCGGAAAAACAGGCAGCGCTGCGAACGCCCAAGCCCAGCAGGAACGTCGGGTTCCGGTTCTCGTGGCGCCGGCGGTCCAGAAGGACATGCCATTGCGCCTTGAGGCGCTGGGCACCGTGGAGCCGCTGGTCACGGTGGCCATCCGCGCCCGCGTGACCAGCCGGGTGGAGCAGGTGCTGTTCGAGGACGGCGCCGCGGTCAAAAAGGGCGATGTCCTGCTGGTGCTGGACGCGCGCGAGGTCGACGCGCAGATCCGCCAGGCCGAAGCCACCCTCGCCAAGGACAAGGTGCAGCTCGAGAAGGCGCTGAGGGATGTGGAGCGCTACAGCGGCCTGCTCGCCCGCAGCGCGGTCTCCCAGGTGCAGCTCGACGACGCCAAGACCACCGCTGATATGCAGCGGGCCACGGTCGAACAGGACGAGGCCAATCTTCAGAACCTGCGCGTGCAGCGCACCTATTATGAGATCCCCTCGCCGGTGACGGGCCGGATCGGCATTTCCGGCGTGCGCCCCGGCGCGGTGATCCGGGTGGACGACACGCTCGCAACCGTCCGCCAGTTCAAGCCCATCTATGTCACCTTCGGTGTTCCGGAGCGCTATGTGAGCGAAGTGCGGGCTGCCATGGGGAAGGCGGAGGTGGATTTGCGCCTCCAGGGCAGCAACGATCGGATCAGCGGCGGGCGGGTGGTGGCGATCGACAATACGATCGATCCCCAGACCGGCACGCTGATGGTGCGGGCCCTGTTCGCCAATGACGACGAGCGCCTGTGGCCGGGCACCCTCGGCGATGTTTCGGTGACGCTGCGCATGGAGCCGGACGTGATCGCCATTCCCGCCGAGGCGGTGCAGAACGGGCAGAACGGCGCGTTCGTGTTCGTGATCGAAAAGGGCCTGGCGCAAGTGCGCCCGGTTTCCGTCGCCCGCACGGTGGACGGCGAGGCGGTGATCACGAAGGGTCTTTCCGATGGCGAGACCGTGGTGACGGAGGGCCAGCTTTCATTACGAGCCGGCAGCCGGGTGGATGTGAAGACCATAACGCCGCAGCGGCCGGCCGGGAGCTGAGCCATGTTCGCGGAACTGTGCATCCGCCGGCCCGTCCTGACGACGCTGATGATGTTGTCGCTGATCGTGTCCGGCCTGTTCGCCTATCGCCTTTTGCCGGTTGCGGCCCTGCCGCGGGTGGACTTTCCGACCATCAACATCACCGCCACCCTTCCCGGCGCCAGCCCGGAAACCATGGCATCTGCGGTAGCGACGCCCATCGAGCGCCAGCTTTCGACGATCTCCGGCATCACCTCCCTCACCTCGTCGAGTACCCAGGGTTCGACCTCGATCACGATCCAGTTCGACCTGTCGCGCAGCATTGATGCGGCGGCTCTCGATGTGCAGTCCGCCCTTTCGGTGGCCCAGCGGCAATTGCCGGACGAGATGACCACGCCGCCGAGCTTCCGAAAGGTCAATCCGGCCGATGCCCCGGTCATCCTGCTCGCCATCTCCTCCGACACGCTGCCCCTGTCGTCGGTGAACGAATATGCCGATACGATCATCGGCCAGCAGATTTCCCAATTGCCGGGCGTTGCCCAGGTGCAAATCTACGGCACCCAGAAATATGCCGTGCGCATCCGCGTCGATCCCGCCGCAGCGGCCACGCGCAATATCTCCGCCTCCGACATCCAGAGCGCGATCCAGGCCGCCGCCTCCAATACCCCCATCGGCCAATTGTCCGGCCCCAAGCAGTCGATCACCATCGACATGGGCATTCCCAAGGCCGATGCGGAGGTCTATCGCCGGTTGGTGGTGGCGTGGCGCAACGGCGCGCCGGTGCGGCTGGACGAGATCGCGCGCATCACCAACGGGGTCGAGAACGAGCGCATCGCCTCCTGGTTCAACGACGAGCGGTCCATCGTCCTCGCCGTCGTGCGCCAGCCGGAAGCCAACACGGTCGCGGTGGTGGACCAAGTGCGCGGCCATCTGGCGCAATATCGCGCCCAGCTTCCCGCCTCGGTCAATATCCAGGTGCTGAACGACCGTTCGGTGTCCATCCGCGATGCGGTGGCGGACGTGCAGAAGACGCTGATGGAAGCCATCGTTCTGGTGGTTCTGGTGATCTTCCTGTTCCTGCGCAATGTGCGCGCGACCATCATCCCGGCCCTGGCGCTGCCGATCTCCATCATCGCGACCTTCGCCGCCATGTGGGTGCTGAACTTCTCCATCAACAACATGACGCTGCTGGCGCTGACCTTGTGCGTGGGCTTCGTGGTGGATGATGCCATCGTGGTGCTGGAGAACATCTATCGCCACATCGAGAACGGCATGAAGCCGTTCGCGGCGGCGATCCTCGGCGCGCGGGAAATCGGCTTCACCATCATTTCCATGACCCTGTCGCTGGTCGCGGTGTTCATCCCGGTCCTGTTCATGGGCGGCGTGGTGGGGCGCGTGTTCCGCGAATTCGCGGTCACCATCTCGATTGCCATCCTGGTATCGGGTTTCGTCTCGCTGACCCTGACGCCCATGCTGTGCGCTCGCGTGCTCAAACCCGTGGACCATGACAAGAAGCCCAACGCCTTCTTCCGCGTGACCGAGGCCATGTTCGAGGCCTGGCTCGGCGGCTATCGGCGCAGCCTGGACTTCGTGCTGCGCCACCGTCCGTTCATGCTGGGGGTCACGTTCGCGACCCTGTTCGCCTCCGTGGCGCTCTATATCGCGATCCCCAAGGGCTTCTTTCCCACCGAGGACACCGGCTTCATTACCGGCACGGTGGAGGCGGCGACCGACACCTCGTTCGAGGCCATGGTCGAACGGCAAAAGCGGGTCGCCGATGCGGTGCGCGAGGATCCGAACGTCGCCTATCTCGTCTCCACTGCCGGGGCCACCGGCATCAGCCGCACCACCAATACCGGCCGCCTGTTCGTGGCGCTGAAGCCGCGCGCGGAGCGCAGCAAGAGTGCGACGCAGATCATCCAGGACCTGCGCAAGCGCATGGCGGTGATCCCCGGCGTCAACGTGTTCTTCCAGCCGGTGCAGAACATCAATATCGGCGGCGTCGCCTCCAAGAGCCAGTACCAATACACGCTGCAAAGCTCGGACACCGCCGCCCTCTATGCGGCCGCGCCGGCGCTGCTCGACCGGCTCGCGGAGCTGCCCGGCCTGCGCGACGTGACCTCGGATCTCCAAATCTCCAATCCGCAGCTCACCATCGACCTCGACAAGGACAAGGCGGCCGCCCTCGGAATCACGGAAGCGCAGTTGCGCGACGCGCTTTATACCCAGTTCGGGACCCGGCAGGTGGCGACGCTTTATACCTCGACCAACCAATATGCGATCATCGCCGAGGTACAGCCGCGCTTCCAGCGCGATGCCAACGACCTCGGCAAGGTCTATCTGCGCACATCCAAGGGCGGGGTGGTGCCGCTGGAAGCGGTGGCCGAGATTCGCCGCACGGTCGGGCCGCTCCAGATCGCCCACCAGCAGCAGCAGCCGTCCGTGACCATCTCGTTCAACCTCACGCCGGGCACCTCGCTCGGCCAGGCCGTGGAGCAGATCCGGGCTGCGGAACGGGAGGCGAATCTGCCGGCCAGCATTTATACGGGATTCCAGGGCACCGCCCAGGTGTTCCAGGATTCGCTTTCCAACCAGCCGCTGCTGATCCTCGCCGCCGTGGTGGTGATCTACATCGTGCTCGGCATTCTCTACGAAAGCTTCATTCACCCGCTGACCATCCTGTCCGGCCTGCCGTCAGCGGGCATTGGCGCTATTCTGACGCTGATGGCGTTCGACATGGAATTGTCGGTCATCGCCATCATCGGCATCGTCATGCTGGTGGGCATCGTGAAAAAGAACGCGATCATGATGATCGACTTCGCCCTCGGCCGGCGGCGCGAAGGGGTGGAGGCGCAGGACGCCATCCGGGAAGCCTGCCTGATGCGCTTCCGCCCCATCATGATGACCACGCTCGCTGCGATCTTCGGCGTTCTGCCGATCGCGCTCGGCGCGGGGGCGGGCTCGGAACTGCGCCAGCCGCTCGGCATCGCGGTGGTGGGCGGGCTGCTGGTGTCGCAATTGCTCACGCTCTACATCACGCCGGTGATCTATCTGTATCTCGACCGGTTCGACCGGATGGTGACCCGTGCGGTCTCCGGCGGCGAGGATCCGCAGCCGGCGCCTCCGCCCGCACCGGCGGAATAGTGCGCCCAGCGAAGCAGCGTACATTAGTGTTGTTCTAAAGCCGGGCCGGATCGGCCCGGCGGTGCTGATTTTCCACAACGTCTTCCAAGCTCTGTTCGATCCATCTGGCCGCAATGCCGTGTGCGTTGCGACACGCTTTCATGCGCCTGCGTTGATTTGCGCGCCCTGATGTATTACTGAACATTCATACAGTCACGGTTTAATATCGAATGGTTCTAAGGAGCATAAAAACTTGTTCTAAGCCATTCTGTGCGAGAATTCGATTTGGAGTAATTAAAAATGGCGAAGCATGAACATGGCGGCGCGACATGGGGCGCGGAAAACAAGGCGCGGGCTTTGCCGATGATCGGTTCGCAGCTCGACAGTCGTGATCTGTTTGCTGCGGGGCGTGTCATCACCATTGCGCATGGGGAGCAAGTCTACCAGTTGCGCCTCACGGCCCAGGGCAAGCTCATTCTGACAAAATAATGCATTGCAATAAAACTGGTGGCAGGATCGGCCTCCAATCTGGATGCAATAATCATTAAGGCGGCTTCCGTTATCTTCCGATTGCCGGCTATTGTCCTCGCGTATCTCCGCGAAAACATTGCCGCACGCGAAGGCCGAGACGGAAGACATGAAAGCCATCGACGCACGCACCCTTCATGCGGGGATCGGGGCCGCTGACGGCATCAATCTGGTGGATGCAGGCCTGCATGTGCCGGATTGTGACACCTTCGCTGCGGCCGCGCCTCACGACGGGCAATGGGCGCAATTCCTGGCGCGCACTCTGCTCCGGCGCATGGATCTGACGGGCACGTCCGCCGCCATGATCAGCATGCCCGCGCCGGCGCTCCTGTGCGATGTCCAATGGATCGTGACGCGGGCCCCCGCCCGCTTGCGGGCGGTGGTTCCCGGCAATGTCTGGCTCGACGCGGCACCCTTGGCGCAGATGGCCCGGCACGGAGTGGTGGCGGTTTCCATCGATGGCGCAAGCCTCGCCGCCGCGGGGCAGGCTGCCGCCGGCGCGCTGATGCGGCGCCTCGGCGCCTTCGGGCTGCACCTCCAGCTTTCCGGACCCGAGGCGCGCCGCGCGTTGCCGTTCGCGCTTGGACACGCCGTACCCGTTGTCATCGATTACGGCATCGGCGATGAGGGGGAGAGTGGTGGCTCGCCCGAGATCGAGCCGGTCGGCCACGCCGATTTGTGGCTGCGCTTGCGGCTGTCCCGAGCGGCCAGCCCGCTGGCCGTGGAGCGCGCGGGGCGCCGTCTGAGGGCCCATTGTCCGCAGCGCATGGTCTGGGCTGGCGGCTCCGCCGGGCCGGGCGCCATTCTTTCCGCTTTGCCGATCCTGATTCCCGACGGGACTGCGCTGGCGGGCGTGCTCGGCGCCAATGCCCGCTGGCTCGCCTTCGGTGCCGATCTCGATTGGGACGAGTTCGGCGACGCCGCCTGAGGCCAAATGGGGCGGAGCGCCATTCTTCCGCCCATCTGCTCCGCCAGTTCAGGCTCAGGGGAACATGGTCGTGGCCAAGCGGGGAGGTGGCTCTTTCCGGCGCGGGCGTTTCTGCTATGGTCCCGCGCCCTGAACGACCGGACCCGACTGAACGCATGGCCATTTCCGAGCCCGCCGGCACGCGCCGCACCCGGGCCATCGATATTGGGACCTTCCTGAGCGAAGGCCTCGATCGCATGGCCGCAAGCCATGCGCGCGCCGTGCTCGCGCTGGTGGTGGTGGCTCTGCTCGCCTTCATACCGGGCATTTCCACCATCTCGCCCATCGACCGGGACGAAGCGCGCTTCGCCCAGGCCACCAAGCAGATGCTGGAAACCGGGAATTATGTGGACATCCGCTTCCACGATCAGGTGCGATACAAGAAGCCGGCCGGCATTCATTGGCTCCAGGCCGCGAGTGTGACCATGGCGGAGGCCGTTGTCGGCCCGTCGGCGCGCTCCTCCATTCTCTTTTATCGCCTGCCGTCCTTGTTCGCCGCCATCGGCGCCGTGCTGCTGACCTATTGGGCGGCGCTGAATTTCGTGTCGCGGCGCGGCGCCCTGCTGGCCGGTCTCATGATGGCGAGCTGCGTGCTGCTGGGGGTGGAAGCGCGCCTCGCCAAGACCGACGCCATGCTGCTGTTCACCACGCTGTGCTCCATGGCGGCGTTGGCGCGAATCTATGTGCGGCCCGACAGCGACAGGACGCGCGATTTCGGCTGGGCGGCGCTTTTCTGGACCGGGCTCGGCGTCGGCATCATGATCAAGGGGCCCATGGCGCCGCTGTTCGTGGGCCTGCCGATCCTGGTTCTGGTGATCATCGAGCGGTCCGGCGGTTTCCTTCGGCGGTTGAAGCCGCTGCCCGGGCTGGCCTGGTGCGCGCTGATCTGCCTGCCGTGGTTCATCGCTATTTATTTCGTCACCAACGGCGCCTTCTACAAGCTCGCGGTCGGCGTCGACATGCTGGGCAAGGTTACGGACGGGCAGGAGGGGCATTGGGGCCCGCCGGGCACCTATCTGCTCGCCATGTGGGGCACTTTCTGGCCTGCGATCGCGTTGGTGGCCATGGCGGTGCCATTTGCCTGGCGCGCCCGCAAGGATCGGGCGGTGCGCTTTCTGCTGGCCTGGGTCGTCCCCGCCTGGATCGTGTTCGAGATCACCGCGACCAAGCTGCCGCATTATGTGCTGCCGCTCTATCCCGGCCTTGCCATCCTCGCCGCTCTGGCCATGGAGCGCGGCGCGCTCGCGGGGCAGGGGCGGCGGATGCGGGATTTCGCCAATCTCTGGCCGATCCTCGGCGGCCTGTTGTTCATCGTGCTCGTCGTCGGCTTCCATTATCTCGGCAGTGGGCTGGCGCTCGCCGCCTGGCCGCTGCTGGCGGTGGCGGTGGTGCTGCTGGTGATCGCCGCGCGCAGCATCGCAGTTCCGGGCCCACAGGCGGCCTTCCTCGTCGCGGTGCTGGGCGCCCTGTTTCTGTATTGGGGCGTGTTCGGGGTGCTGCTGCCACAGATGCGCGGCGTTTGGATTTCCGAGCGCCTCGCCGAGATCGTGCGCGAAAGCGGCTGCCCGGCAGCCAATGTCGCGACCGTTCCCTATCAGGAGCCAAGCCTCGTGTTCCTTGTGGGGACGGATATCAAGTTCACCGATCCCCATCAGGCCGGCGACCTGCTCAAGAAGGGCGGCTGCGCGATCGCCTTCATCGGCGCGGACATGAAGCCGCTGTTCGAGGCCCATGCCCGCGATATCGGGCTGGCCTACCGCGCCACCGCGACCGTGGACGGCTTCACCTATAATGGCGGGCGCAAAGTGAGCATCACCGCCTACCAGCCGGCGGAGGGCACGCCATGACCGCCGTTGCGCCACGGGAGAGCCGGGCCCCTGTCCGCCTTGCGCGCATTTTCGCCGATCTTCAGGCGGTATTCGCGAGCCTGCTCGCCGCGTGGCGCTATCTTTGGACGCGTCCCGTACGGGGGCCGCGTCCACGGATCGGGCTTGCGGGGGCTGTGGAAGGGGTGTCCCTCGCCATCCTCGTGGTGAGCCTGATCGCCGCCTTGATGATCTTGGTGGACCCGCTGATCCCGGGCCTGCGGCTCAAGACGCCGATGGTCGTAGTGCATTTCTTCGAGCGGATCACCGCCCTCGGGCTCGGGGGCGTGATTCTGTGGCCGCTCGGCCTTGCCTTGCTGGGCGTGCTCGCGCTGAAGCCTCGTCTCGACGACATGGGCCGGCGCATCGCGGCCGCTGTGGTCGCGCGGGTCGGCTTCGTATTCCTCAATGTCGCCGGCGTCGGGCTCGCTGTGCTGGTGGTGAAATATCTGCTCGGCCGGGCGCGGCCCTATATGGCGCTTCATCTCACCGGGCCGAACGCGCAGCTGACGTTCGACTGGTTCGCCATGCGCGCCAGCTTCTCCTCTTTTCCCTCCGGACACAGCACCGTGGTGTTCGCCGTGGCTCTGGCCTTCGCCGCCCTCTTCCCCCGCGCACGCGGCGCATTGATTGCGGTCGCGACGCTCGTCGGCATATCGCGTGTGGTGCTCGGCTCGCATTATCCCAGCGATGTGCTTGCAGGCGCGGCGCTGGCCAGCGTTTCGACCATCCTCCTGGTAAAGCTGTTTGCGGCGCGCCGTCTGGTCTTTGCCGTGGCTGGAGACGGCACCATCCGCCCCATGGCGGGGCCGGGCGCCCGCAGGCTCGCCCGCCTTATCCCTAAATCCGCACGCATGTCCGCGCTCGAAGAGGCGAGATCTTGAATTCCCCCGCGCCCAATCCCACGCACAATCCCCGCCTTTCGGTCGTCATCTCGGTCAAGGATGAGGCGGAGAACATCGCGCCCCTGGTTGCGGAGATCGACGCCGCGCTCAAGGAGCCGTTCGAGCTGATCTTCGTGGACGACGGTTCCGCCGACGATACGTTGGCACAGCTCAACGCCGTCGCCGCGACACGGCCTTATGTCCGCATTCTGCGCCATGCCAAGGCATGCGGGAAATCCGCCGGCGTCAACACCGGTGCCTGGGCGGCGACCGGCGAGATCCTTTTGCTGCTCGACGGCGACGGGCAGAACAATCCGATCTATCTGCCGGAGCTGCTGCGCACGCTGGACGAGGGCGGCCCGCGCGTCGGCATGGCGCAGGGCGAGCGGCAGGGGCGCAAGGACACCGCCTTCAAGCGCGTCCAATCGCGCATCGCGAATGCGGTGCGGGGGGGATTGCTGCAGGACGGAACCAAGGATACAGGGTGCGGCCTGAAAGTCGTGCGGCGCGAACTCTATCTGCGGCTGCCGGTATTTGATGGGCTTCACCGCTTCACGCCCGCGCTTGTCGCACGTGAAGGGTATCGCGTCGTGACATATCCGGTGGTGGACCGTCCGCGCTGGCACGGTAAATCCAAATATGGCTTCTTCGACCGCCTATGGGTCGGCATCGCCGATCTGCTCGGGGTCTGGTGGCTGATCCGGCGCCGTCGCGTGCCGGAACTGGTTGAGGTTGATCCGAATGCTCGTTGAACTGGTTCAGGCCGCCGGGGATTATCTGCACGACGTGTTCGTGACGCAGCTTGATTGGTGGGTTGTCCTCGGGTTCGTCGCCCAGATCCTGTTCACCATGCGGTTCGTGGTGCAGTGGCTTGCGAGCGAGCGGGCCGGGCGATCGGTGATCCCGTTCGCGTTCTGGACCTTCTCGCTCGGCGGCGGCACGCTGCTGCTGGTCTATGCCCTGTATCGCAAGGACCCGGTGTTCATCGCCGGGCAGGCGCTCTCGACCTTCATCTACATCCGCAACCTGCAATTCGCGCTGCGCGAGCGCCGGGCGGATCGCGCCGCGACCTGAGGATCTGCAATTTCCCGCCTCCCAACCCCTCCCCCAGCGCGGGAGAGGGGATCGGAAAGCGCGCGCTTATGCCACCGACATCTTCGCGAACGCCTGCTCCAGGTCCGCCATGAGGTCGGCGGTATTTTCCAGGCCGATATGCAGGCGGATCGCGGGGCCTTCCGCTTGCCATTGGGTGGCCGTGCGATAGCTGGTGCAATCGAACGCGATGATGAGGCTTTCATAGCCGCCCCAGGAATAGCCCATGCCGAAATGCACCAGCGCGTCGAAGAAGGCCGCCAGCGCCTGATCCGAAACCGGATTGAGGATCGCGCTGAACAGGCCCGAGGATCCCTTGAAGTCGCGCTTCCAGATCGCATGGCCGGGGTCGCTCTCGAGCGCAGGATGCAGCACGCGGGAGACCTGCGGCAGGCTCTGCATCCAGCGCGCCACCTTCAGCGCGGACTCTTGATGCCGCTCCAGCCGCACCGCGAGCGTGCGCAGGCCACGCGATCCGAGCGCGGCATCGTCGGGGCTGATGCAGATCCCCATGTCCCCGTGCAAATCGTGCACACGCTTCCAGCTTGGTCCCACAGCGGAGATGGTGCCGAGATTGAGGTCGGCATGCCCGCCGATATATTTCGTGCCCGCCTGGATCGAGATATCCACGCCGAAATCATGCGGCCTGAAGAACAAGGGCGTCGCCCAGGTGTTGTCGATCAGCGTGGTGATGCCGCGGGCGCGGGCGACGGCGGTAATGGCCGGGATGTCTTGCATCTCGAAGCTTTGGGAACCGGGTGCTTCGAGGAAGATGGCGCGCGTGTTGTCCCGAAAAAGTGTGTGGATGTCGGCGCCGATCAGGGGATCGTAATAGCTTGTCTCCACGCCCATTTTCTTCAGCACGGTGTCGCAGAAGCGGCGAGTGGGATAATAGGCGGTGTCCACCATCAGCAGATGGTCGCCCGCCGAAAGGGCGCTGAGCAAGGCGATCGAGCAAGCCGAGAGACCCGAAGGGGTCAGGACCACCCCATCGGAGCCTTCCAGGGCTTTCAGGGCTGTTTCAAGCGCCTCGGTGGTCGGATTGCCGCGCCGGCCGTAGCTGTAGCGGCTGCGGTGGGCAGCCAGATCGGCATAGGTGGGATAGAGCACCGTCGAGCCGCGAACCACCGGCGGGTTGACGAAACCATCGAAACGGAACGGGTCGCGGCCGAGGCGAACGACCTCGGTCTCTGGCGCGAAATTTGCTTTAACGTCGGTGGGCGTCATCGGATGCTCCGAAATGCCTAATCCTGCATCTGCCCACGCACGCGGCATGCTATTGACCGTCCGGTCGCGAGGGATTGAGATGTATCCCATACGACGTCCCGGACAACGGCGTCGATCCCGAACCGCGGGACGTTGTCCGATTGGCTTCAGGTGCAACAAGAGAAGGGACCTTCCGTGAAACGCATCCTGTGTGCAGTGGCTGGATTGATCGCGCTCGGCGTCGGCGCGGGGCATGCCGCGACGCTTGACGACGTAAAGGCGCGTGGCGCACTCAACTGCGGCGTGACCCAAGGATTGCCGGGATTCTCCAATCCCGACGACAAGGGCAATTGGACCGGAATCGACGTGGATTTCTGCCGCGCTGTCGCGGCCGCCATCTTTGGTGATGCCACCAAGGTGAAATTCTCTCCCCTCTCGGCCAAGGATCGCTTCACCGCGCTCCAGTCGGGCGGCATCGACGTGCTCTCGCGCAACACCACCTGGACCATGTCGCGCGACACCACCCTCGGCTTCAACTTCGCCGGCGTGATGTATTATGACGGCCAGGGCTTCCTGGTGCGCAAGTCGCTCAATCTCAAGTCCGTGAAGGACCTCGCGGGCGCCTCGATCTGCGTGCAGACCGGCACCACCAACGAGCTGAACGTTGGCGATTATTTCCGCACCAACAACCTCAAATATGAGCTGATCGCGTTCGCCACCATCGACGAGACGGTGAAGGCCTATGATTCCGGCCGTTGCGATGCCTTCACATCGGACCAGTCGCAGCTTTATTCGGTGCGGCTGAAGCTGACCAATGCCAATGACCACGTCGTGCTGCCGGAAGTGATCTCAAAGGAGCCCCTCGGCCCCCTGGTGCGCCATGGCGACGACCAGTGGTTCGACCTCATCAAGTGGACCTATTTCGTCCTGCTGAATGCCGAGGAACTCGGCGTCACCAGCAAGAACGTGGATGAGATGGTCAATTCCCAGAATCCCGAGATCAAGCGTCTGCTGGGCTCGGACGGCAAGTATGGCGAGGCGGTCGGCGTGCCCAACGATTGGGTCGTCAAGATCGTGAAGCAGGTCGGCAATTACGGCGAAATCTTCGACCGCAATCTCGGCCCGGCGACCCCGCTCGCCATCAATCGCGGCCTCAACAAGCTGTGGACCCAAGGCGGCCTTCAATACGGCATGCCCGTCCGCTGATGCGATGATCCGGCGCCCCTGCGGGCGCCGGATTTCTTTCGCCGGCCCCTCGGCGCCGGCATCGCTGCGGCTGGCGGCGGAACGACCTTTCTCCCATTTTTGCTTTTTCCCAAAGGGGCCGCAGAGTCCCGGATCTTGAGGGGCTAGATGACAGACGCACGCTGGTCGGAGCCCGCTCCGACGCGCCGGCGATGGTCGTGGACCGACCCGGCGCTCCGTTCCGCAGTGATCCAGATCGCCTTGGGCATCGCGCTCATCTGGCTTGCCTGGTCGTTCTTCGCCAATGCCCAGGCCAACCTTGCCCGGCAGGGCATCGCCTCGGGCTTCGGCTTTCTCGACAATTCCGCCGGTTTCGGCATCACCCAGACGCTCATTCCCTATTCGGAATCCATGAGCTACGGCCGTGCCTTCCTGGTGGGCCTGCTCAACACCTTGCTGGTGGCCTTCCTCGGCATCATCCTCGCCACCATCCTCGGCTTTCTCGTGGGTGTCGCCCGCCTTTCCGAGAATGTGGTCATCAAGGCGCTTGCCTCCGCTTATGTGGAAGTCACGCGCAACCTGCCGCCGCTGTTCCAGATCCTGTTCTGGTACCTCGCGGTTCTGGCGGCCATGCCGAATCCGCGCCAGAGCTGGGGCTTCGGACTTCAACCCCTGTTCAATTTCCTCGCCGACAGCTTCGCCGGCATCGGCCTTGCGCCGGTTTCGTCGATGTTCCGGGCCTTGGCGGGCGACGTCGCGGGCCCGTCGGTGTTCGTGAACAATCGCGGCCTCGTGGTTCCCCGCCCGGTATTTGAAAGCGGCTTCGTCTGGGTGGTGGTGGCGTTCTTCGTCGCGATCGTCGCTTCGTTTTTGATTGCCCGTTGGGCCAAAGCGCGGCAATTGGCGACCGGCCAGCAATTCCCCGTGTTCTGGACCGGGTTCGGTCTCATCGTCGGCCTGCCGATCGTCGCATGCTTCGCCCTCGGCGTTCCGGTGACGCTGGAAACTCCGCATCTGCAAGGCTTCAACTTTGTCGGCGGAATCCGGGTGATCCCGGAATTCGTGTCGCTTCTGCTGGCCCTGTCGATCTACACCGCCGGCTTCATCGCCGAGATCGTGCGCGCCGGCATCCTGGCAGTGTCCAAGGGCCAGACCGAGGCGGCGAAATCGCTCGGCCTGCGCTCGGGGCCGACGCTGCGTCTCGTGGTCATTCCTCAGGCGATGCGCGTGATCGTGCCGCCGCTGACCAGCCAATATCTCAACATCACCAAGAATTCGACCCTGGGCGTGGCGGTGGGCTATCCAGACCTGTTCGCCATCTTCGCCGGCACCACCTTGAACCAGACCGGCCAGGCGATTGAAATCATCGCCATCACCATGGCGGTCTACCTCGCCATCTCCATTCTCACCTCGGCGCTGATGGGCTGGTACAACAAGCGCGTCGCGCTCGTGGAACGGTGAGGCGCCATGAACACTGCAACGCGCCCCGCACCCCAGGCGGCCTTTGTCGCCCCCAAGGACCTGCGGCCCCAAGAGCCGGCGCCGGTCTCCAATCGCGGCATCTATGGCTGGTCCCGCGCCCATCTGTTCGGCTCGGTCGGGCAGGTGCTGCTGACCCTGCTCGGCATCCTCGTCGTCTATGTCACCATTCCGCCGCTGCTGAAATTCTTCATCTTCGATGCGGTCTGGAGCGGTGCTGGGCGTGACGCGTGCCTGCCGGAAAAGATCGGCCGGCCGGTCGGCGCCTGCTGGCCGTTCATCTATGCCAAGTTCAACCAGATCCTCTACGGCTTCTATCCGGAGAGCGAGCGCTGGCGGGTGAATGTGGTCTATTTCCTCGGCGCGGCGCTGCTCGCCCCGCTGCTATTCCCCAAAGTGCCGTACAAGCGATTGAACGCCCTGGCCTTTTTCGGCGTGTATCCGGTGGTGTGCTTTGTTCTGCTCACCGGCGGCAATCTCTCATTCAATAATTTCCTGCTCGGCGGCACCGGGCTTGAGAATATCGCGGGCTCGTTCGCGGGATTGCGGCTGTCCTATTGGGTGCAGTTCATCATCGTGACCGGCATTGCCTGTGGCATTGCGGCCCTGGCGGCCCCGGTGTTCGGCGGCAGCCGGCGCGGCGCGGTCAACGGCACGCTCTCCGCCTTCGGCATCCTCGCGCTGGTGCTGCTGGCGATGGACCTGGATTTCGGCCTCCAGGAAGTGGAAACGCGCCAATGGGGCGGCCTGCTGGTCACCCTGGTCATCGCCGTCACCGGCATCGTGGTGTCGCTGCCGCTCGGCATTCTCCTGGCCTTGGGGCGGCGATCCAACCTGCCGCTGGTGAAGATTTCCTCCATCGTCTTCATCGAGTTCTGGCGCGGGGTGCCGCTCATCACCGTGCTGTTCTTCGCCACCTACATGCTGCCGTTGTTCCTGCCGGGCCGCTTCACCATCGACGGGCTGCTGCGCGCGCTGGTGGGCGTGGCGCTGTTCGCCTCCGCCTATATGGCCGAGGTGGTCCGCGGTGGGCTTCAGGCGATTCCCAAGGGCCAATACGAGGGGGCGCAGGCAATGGGCCTGCGGTCTGGCCTGATGATGCGTCTCGTCATCCTGCCCCAGGCGCTGAAGCTGGTGATCCCTGGAATCGTCAATAATTTCATTGGCTTGTTCAAGGACACGACCCTGGTCCTGATCGTCTCGATCTTCGATCTGCTCGGCATTCTGCGCGCCTCCTTCACCGATCCGTCCTGGGCGACGCCGACCACGCTGTTCACCGGCTTCGGCTTCGCCGGGCTCGTCTATTTCGTCTTCTGCCTCATACCCAAGATCCGCTCATCGCCGAAGTCGAGGCGACCGCGCCGGCCATCGCGGTGGAACTGGTCGGCGTCAACAAATGGTACGGCGATTTCCATGTGTTGCGAGATATCAACCTCACCGTAAAGCGCGGCGAGCGCATCGTGATCTGCGGGCCCTCGGGCTCCGGCAAATCGACCATGATCCGCTGCATCAACCGCCTGGAGGAGCACCAGAAGGGCAGCATCGTCGTCGACGGGATCGAACTCACCAATGATCTCAAGCGCATCGACGAGGTGCGCCGCGAAGTTGGCATGGTGTTCCAGCACTTCAACCTGTTTCCGCATCTCACCATTCTGGAGAATTGCACGCTCGCACCCATGTGGGTCCGCAAGATGCCCAAGAAAGAGGCGGATGAGGTGGCGATGCACTTTCTCACGAAGGTGAAGATCCCCGAGCAGGCGAATAAATATCCCGGCCAGCTCTCCGGCGGCCAGCAGCAGCGCGTCGCCATTGCGCGCGCGCTGTGCATGCGGCCGCGCATCATGCTGTTTGACGAACCCACCTCCGCCCTCGACCCGGAAATGGTGAAGGAGGTCCTCGACACCATGGTGAGCCTCGCCGAGGAAGGCATGACCATGCTGTGCGTGACCCACGAAATGGGGTTTGCCCGGCAGGTGGCGGACCGGGTGATCTTCATGGACGCCGGCCAGATCATCGAGATGAACGAGCCCAATGCCTTCTTCTCCAATCCCCAGCATGAGCGCACCAAGCTCTTCCTCTCGCAGATCCTGCACTGAGGAATCCCGGACGCGGCGAACCGAAACCCGCGTCCGGCGTTACATCTCCAAGACGAATGGGAGATGTGACATGGAAGACCAGACCGAACGACGCGAGGAAGCCGCCTTTCGCACTGCCGACCAGCGCGGGGTCGAGGGAGAGGTGGTGAAGCCGGCGTCGAAAGCCAGGCAAGGCGTCTCCTCGAAGCGCATCGTTACCATCCTCGCCGTCGGGCTGGTGCTCGTGATCATCGGCTTTGCGGCGAGCTATATGACGTCTGTATAAGGAGTTCCGGCACGCTCTCGCGCGCTAAACTTAAGGAACGAGAACGCGTTATCCGGTCAGATCACAGCGCAATCTGATCGGCGCGTGCTCTAGAGTCGGATCTGCCCATATTGAATCGCCCAAGGCGATGCAATATGGGCAGTGAATCCGCCTCTATCTATAAGCTAGAGGGCGAACCACCGCCCCTATGGAACCGCCAAGCGGTTCCATAGGGGCGGATCGCGCTCTAGCAGGCAAGGCACGCACACAACCATGGTACGCGTCTATCTCGCAGGTCCGGACGTGTTCCGGGCCGATGCCGCGCAGCATTACGGCGCGCTGGTGGCCCTGTGCTCCCAGCGTGGCTTGAAGGCGCTCCATCCCTTTGACGGCGGCGACCAGGAAAATGCCGTGACGTCCGCCGAGATCCGCGCCCGCTGCATTTCCCAGCTGGATCGCGCCGATGGCATCATCGCCAACATCACGCCCTTCCGCGGCGCCCATATGGACCCGGGCACGGCATGGGAACTGGGGTATGGCGAGGCGCGCGGACTGCCGGTGTTCCTCTGGACGAACGATCCCCGCCCCATGGTGGCGCGGATCGACGCTCTGCCGGGTGACTGCGGTCTGCGCGATTCAGACGGGCACCTGGTGGAGGATTTCGGCCATGTGGAAAATCTGATGATCGCGCATCCCGGCGCGCCGGTGGCGACCACCGCAGAGGAAGCGGTCGCGGCGGCGGCCGATCATCTTCACCGCATCGCGCGGGCGCGCGCGCTGAAGCTCGGCCTGGTGCCGAAGATCGCCATCGCGCTCGTGGCGTCCTTTGTGCTCAGCTTCATCGTCAACCGCATCGTCGGGTGGTAGGCACCCGAGGATGCGGCTGCGGGCGCCATTTGCGCTAGAGCACGTTCGGCGAACACCGGTTCGCCGAACGTGCTCTCGTCATTGGTCTTGAGCTTTTGCTTAACGCAAAACCGGAATCCACTTTTGCTGAAAACGCCCTAGCCGCCGCGCGAGCCCACCAGGGCGAACATGGCCCCCTGCGGGTCCAGCGCCTGGAGGATGAAGGCCCCGCCGGGGACCGGCATGGGTCCGTTGATCACCTGTCCGCCGCCCGCCGTCACGCGCCCGCTGGCGGCATCGATATCGCCGACGACGAAATAATACAGCCAGAACGGCGTCGGAACGGCCTCGGGCTTCGTGAACATGCCGCCGAGCGCATTGGCGCCCAGGCCGAACAATTGATAGGTGCCCATGGGGCCCATATCTACGGCCTGATCCTTCTTCCACCCGAACAGCTCGGCATAGAAGGGCAGGGCGGCCTCCCAATCGACGGCCATCAGCTCGTGCCAGCCGACATTGCCCTTGGCCATCTGGTCGGGGAGTGGATGGGCGCTCTCGTCTTCCCATTTGAATAGGGAAAGCACCGCGCCCTGTGGGTCGCCGATCACCGCGAAGCGGCCAACACCGGGAATATCCCGCGGTTCAATATGAAGCGCGCCGCCAAGCGCCTTTGCCTTGGCGACGGTCGCGTCAACGTCGTCGACATGCACATAACCGATCCAATGGGGCGGCACACCCTGGTCGCGCAATTCCTGCGGCAGCGTCATGAGCCCGGCGACAGGATCCGCTCCGGTGGTGAAAAGCGTGTAGGGCATTTCCGGCATGTCGAGCTTTTGCGCGCCCCAGCCCACGACATCGCCATAGAAGGCGACGGCGGCGTCCGTGTCGGGAATCATCAGTTCATACCAGACAAAGCGGCCGTGAGACGAAGCCATGGGGTTTCCTCCTGTTGGACCTTTCGGCGCGGTCGGCGCAAGACGCGCCCCCTTCCGGGGGCAGTCGGGCGCCGCACCCATCCTCATACCCCCAGGGCGCGGTGCCTTTGTGACCGTCCCTCTGGCCGCGGGTCACGGTTTGCGGATGCGGCACTTGGTGGGCGAATGCTCCAGGTCCTGGCCGACGGCCGTCGCCAGTTCATCGAACGCGCGCCGCACACCGGGAAAATGGCCGTCCACGCGATAATCATCACCGATGAGGATGCCCCCGGACTCCAGCTGCGGCCACCATTTCAGGATATCGGTGGCGACCGATCGGTAATCATGGCCGCCGTCGATATGTATCATCTGCGGTCGGATCTTGTGGGCGCGCATCAGGATGCTGGCGTTCACGCTGTCCAGCGGCAGCGGCAGCACCAAGTTCTGTAAGCCTTCATGAATGATATTGGCCATGAACGTATGGTAAAGGGTTGGATACCCCTGTTTCAGATGCAAATCGGCGAACATCTCCGGAATGGCCCAGTGCTCGGAGCTTCCAAGCCAGGTGTCCACCGCCAGCACCAGGCCGGGAATGCCGAGTGCCCGCAGCGCCTTCGCCATGGTGATGACGGATCGGCCCTTCCACACGCCGATCTCGACGATGAGGACGGGGCGTATCTCGTATATGCTTGTGACGAGATAGGGGTGGGTGGAGCCCCAGCCCTGTTTGTCGACCTTGATGCCTGTGGGATCGAAGCCATCAAACGGGTCGTTGCCGTGCCATAGTTTGCGTACCAGCTCGGCTCGCATTTCGCTCATTGGGCTCAGATCTCCCTGGTGAGGAGCCAACCTATCGCCGATCGCGGCGGCAGGAAATCGGGGATGGCACCTGAGCGCGATCCGGCCGCCCTCGACGGCGGCGGCCGGCTTGAGGTATGAGGCACAATGGCACTGCGCGAAACGGCGCATGGGGAAGGGTGGCCGAGTGGTTTAAGGCAGCGGTCTTGAAAACCGCCGTGGGTGCAAGCCCACCGTGGGTTCGAATCCCACCCCTTCCGCCAATGGATCCGTATCAAACTCTTTCCAACTCCCAAAGTTGGAGTACAAACGCCAATCAGCGCTGAGTTTGACAGGGCCCTATTGCATTACAACTCCATGATATTCCATCCTTGGCCCCACGGGTCTAGAAATACCCGCGGTTTTCCCAAGGCGACGGGCATCGAGGAAGCAAATGGCCGGGCAGGCCGGCTCGCCACGTTAGGGCGGTAAATAGATTAGATTGCATATTAGAGACATAAATTATGAACTCAAGAAAAGACTTAATTAATATTCGCTTATGTGCAGGTATATAATTCCCTCAAGCTCTAGCAATAGCCGTGCCTACCGGCATGAATGAATCTGTTTTGAGTAATTTTTTGGGTGCAGTCGTAAGAGTTTTTTATTCTTACTGGTGAGCGGATCGAACATAAAGAACTTATAAATCTACTATAGAATTAAAAAGAAATTTCAGCAAGGTATCCCATGCAATATGCATTTCATTTTTGTCAGAACTCCCGTTTATATTGTATTTCGGCATGACGGCACGCTTCGCACTGGTCGTCGATTTCGCAGTATTTCTATTTGTCATGTTAACGCCTCTCGCTTGGCGTTTTTTCCTTCGCTCCCGATACCCGCAACAATAGGTAGGAGGTCCCGCTGGGCATCTCGCCTTGGCATGTCATTCAGATGTGAAAGCCGCAACCCCAGCAACGGAGCTGTCGCCTCCGCAGTCCCAAAACCTGCTGCTTGCCAGTCTATCAGACCATGCCATGCATAGAGTCCTAAAGGCGCTGATAAAACGGTGTCAGGTCGTGGTGGACGGACGCCGTGCGGCGTTAGAGTGCTATGGCACAGACGTAGTGCTCATGTATCATGGGGGATGGCCCAATAAATTATTGATTTATTTAATTTAGCGACCTTTGAAGAGGTCGCTGTGGTCACACCTGAGCACGCGGTTGACCAGGGCCAGCATCCACAATGCATGCGGCGATCGATCGCGCCGTCGCGTCACCACTTCAGGGAGCGCCGGCCGATGCCGTAACCAGCCGTTGATATCAAGGCGATGGGTATCGGATACCACAAGGCCACGAAGAGCGGGCTGTCGTCGTCGCAATTCGCGGCATAAAACGTCGCGGCGATGGCTGCCGCAGCAAGGCCCGCGAGGGCGCCCGTCAGGCCCGGTCGGGTCGGCGCACCATAGCGTAGCACGGCCATGAGGCACGTGAACGGACCCAGTGACAGCAGCGGGATAAGGGTGAGGCAGAAGCGGGCATTGTGGCCGATCATGCTTGCCTCCCATGCCTGGGGCGGCAACACCCACAATTCGAGGGCGACGGCACCCGTGAGCAGCACTGGAACTGCGGCCAGGATCTTTAGGGCCCGGCTGCGAGACGTGCCGGGACAAGACATCGCCAAGGCGAGGCTGGTGGCGCCCGCCGCCAGCGGGATTACGATCGCAAATTTGAAAAGAAACCGGACTGTTTTCAAAGCGTGGTCGAAATCCGTTCGCACGCCAATGAACGAAAAGAAGGCCAGTCCCGCAATCAGGACGCCGCCCATCGCCATCATCAAGAAGAGGGCGCGAAATGGCCAGAGGGGGGCGGCGTCCTGCGCCAGAAGCTCGATGAGTTCATCGGTTTTCACGTCGGGCTTCAGCATCACGCTCATGCTAGAGATACGCAGGGCGATGCGGTTTCGTTACAGTCCCGTGTCCGCCTCAAGGCGAGACGGCGCCGATGGTGGGTGTGACCTCGCGCAACAGGAGAAGCAGGCACACCAAGGGTCCCAATTTCAGCATGGGGATCGTGCGGAGGCCGTCCGACGCCAAGCGTGCGCGTAGTCACTGGGCCTCGTTAGAGCCCGGTTCTAGTTTTGGGAGCGGCTGGCATCGGGCTTGGGCGGGGAGGGCGATGCCGCCGGCGGAGGGGTGGAGTCGACGGATCGCCGAAACAGCCCCATCGCCTCAAGGCAACGCGCCAGAAGCGCCGCGAGCACGGCGCCGGTCAGCACCGGCCAGAACAGGAAGCTCCAGTCCGGATGGAACTGCGCCGCGATCAACGGGGTGATGCCCGCCGGCGGGTGAAAGCAGCGCAGCGCCATCATGAGGGCCAGCGCGAATCCGACCATACCGGCGGTAGCAAGTTCCGAGTTCGGCCACAGATGATGGCCGCACAGTGCCACCACCCCGCAGATCATGTGACCGCCGACAATGGCACGGCTGCTGGAGGGCGGGCTGCCCGGCGCGCCGCACACGAGGACGAGGGTCGTCGCGAAGGGAAAGGCAGCCAGTGCCGTCCCCGATGTCCGCGCGACGACGTGCAGGGCGAAGACCGAGGCCGTGACGAGCACGGCGGCGGCGGCGATGCCGATCCGCTCGCGTCTGCGTGCCGTCCTGTCCCGGTCCTGCCCGTGCATCGAATTTGCGTCAGAAACGACCGCCCGCGGCGCGCATCCGTCCCTCCTGTTGGGCGCGGACCAACTGCGGCAATTGAGAGAGCGCCTGCACCTCGAAGTCCGCCGCTTCGGCGTAGGTCTCCTCCTGCATCCTGAGCGCCTTGAACATGGTCAAGGGCGAGATCGGGCGCGCCTCAAGCTCACGCGTCAGCGTCTCCGTCGGCAGACGGGCGATGCGCGCGACGCGGAAGCCGAAATTCTTCGCGCCGCCGACATCAAAGCCGTTGGACGACACAAACAGGACGTTCTCCGGCTTCACCCCGAGTGCTTCCTCCACCATCTCGTAGGCGCGGGGATGGGGCTTGAACACCCCCTTGGAATCCACGCTGATCACTTGGTCGAAAAGCTCGGCAATGCCGGCATTTGCGACCAGGCGCTGCAACATGCCCGGCGCGCCGTTGGAGAGGATGGCGAGCCGGAGCGGGGCGAGGTCCTTCAGGCACTGGGCCGCGTCGGGATAGGGCAGAAGCCGGTTATAGGCGTCTGCCATCTCGGAGAGGAATGCGGCGTCCGGCTCGCGGCCGAGCGTATTCAACGTGTAGGCCAGGGCTTCCTGCGTCACGCACCAGAAATCCTGGTAACGCCCCGTGAGCGAGCGCAGCCAGCTGTATTCCAGCTGCTTCTGCCGCCAGATCTGGGTGATGTACTCGCCATATCCGGGATAGGCGCGCTCGGTCGCATCGGCGACCGACTGCACGTCGAAGAGCGTTCCATAGGCATCGAAGACAACGGCTTTGATCATGTCGGATCTCATTTTCAGTGGTGTGCAGGGCCGGCCGACACGTCGTCGCGCAGGCCGGTGTTCGCCCGGAAGACGACTTCATCGAACTGCGCTTCCGAAACCGGATCGCGCGGCGAGAGAAGTGCGCCGAGGATGGCGCCGAGAAAGCCGATCGGAACGCTGGCAATAGCGGGATTCACGATCGGAAACAGTGCATCGGCGCCCATGAAGGCCGGCCCGAGCATCGCCAGCACCACGGAGGAGACCAGCCCCGCCGTCATGCCCGCGACAACGCCGGCGGTGTTGAACCGGCGCCAGAACAGCGACAGCACGATCACGGGAAAATTCGCGCTGGCCGCGATCGAGATCGCCAGGATGACCAGCACCGCCACGTTGATGCCCTGCGCCAACAGGCCGAAGAGGATGGCAAAAACGCCCACCGCAAGGGTCGCGATCCGAGCCACCTTCACCTGCTCGCGCTCGCCGACCTTCCCGCCACGCATGACATTCACATAAAGATCATGTGCGATCGCGCCCGACGTGGAGAGCGTGAGTGCCGCCACGACGGCCAGGATGGTGGCGAAGGCCACGGCGACCACGACGGCGAGAAAGATCTCCCCGCCGATGCTGCCGGGACCGCCGCCGAGATACTGCGCCAGCAGAGGCAGGGCGAGATTGCCACCCTTGTCCGCGGCCCGGATAACGTCCTGCCCGACCAGCGCCGCCGAGCCGAGGCCGATCAAGGTGGTCACGAGGAAGAAGGCGCCGGCGAGGAACATGAGCCACACTGCCGAGCGTCGCGCCGTCTGGGCATCGGGGACGGTGTAGAAGCGGGTCATGACGTGCGGCAGGCCGGCGGTGCCGAAGGCGAAGCTCAGCCCGAGCGAGAGCTGATCCAGCGGGTGCTTCAGATAGTTCCCCGGTGCCAGTATCTGCGGCCCGTAGCGTTCCTCCGCCGCCGCGAACACGGCGAGCGGATCGAAGCCGAACTGTGCGAGCAACAGGGCAACCAGCACGATGGCGGTGCCGAGCAGCAGGACGGCCTTGATGATCTGAACCCAGGTGGTGGCCAGCATGCCGCCGAACACGACATAGACCAGCATGCCGACTCCGACGCCGACGATCGAGATCGCGTAGGGCACGCCGAGCAGCAGTTTGATCAGCGCCGCCCCACCCGCCATCTGCGGGACCAGATAGGCGAGGCTCACCACAACCGTGCCCAGCACCGCCGCCAGCCGCGCCTGCGGGCGCTGCATGCGAAAGGCAATGACGTCGCCGAGCGTGAAACGGCCGGTGTTGCGGACCGGCTCGGCCACCAGCATCAGGATGGCCAGGAAGGCGACGAGCGCGCCGGCGGCATAGAGCGACCCGTCCATGCCGTAGAGCGCGGCGAGGCCGGAGAAACCGAGAAAGGCCGCGGCGCTCATCCAGTCGCCGGCGAGCGCGAACCCGTTCTGTATGGGGCCGAGATTGCCATGCGCGGTATAGAAATCGCTGGCGGTACGGGTGCGCCGCGCCGCCCAATAGGTGATGCCGAGGGTGACCGCGATGATCATCACGAAGATGGCGAGAGAAAGCAGTTTCATCGTGCCCCCTCCCCAATCGCGGCGTCACGCGCGGCGGCGGCAAGCGGATCGAAGGTGCGATGGGCTGCGAGCGTGTAGAGCAGAGCCGCTCCCCAGGTCACGAGATAGATGGCGATGACCAGCACGTAACCGATATTCAGCGCACCGAAGGCCTTGGTTGCCATGAAGGGGCGGGCATAGCCGGCGAGCAGCAGGGTCAGGAAGAAGAAGCCAAGCGAGAGGCCGAGCAGCCAGCCGATGGTCTGGCGCTTGGCCTGGACAAGCCGGCGAAAGCTCGGGCCTTCGACGCGCGCGTGCCAGTCGGGCATGCGGGCAGGGGAAAGGGGCGTGGGAGGCAAGGCTCCCACCGCCGGTGCGCGCACCGGGGCGGATTGGATTGTCATGTGGCGTTTCCTTTGGTCTTGTTATGGGCCGTGGTCCTGCGGAGTGCCGCCGCAATCTGGCCGCCGTACATCCCGCAACTTGCGTGCCAGTTTTGTGACGCCCATAATATCAAGGTGTTAGCTGAAATGGCCGCTCCGATTGATGCAAAAATGCATCTATTGATGCGATAATGCATTGGAAAGAATGCCATGCGCCTGCCCATTCAATCTCCGGCCGCCATGCCTGATCTGCCGCTGACCGAGAGCGATTTCAGCGAGATCATCCGCAATTCGTTCGACGGTATCTTTGTCGCCGATGGCGAGGGGCGCACGCTGATGGTCAATCCCGGTTGTGAGCGCAATTACGACCTTCGCGCCGAGGATGTGGTCGGTCGGCTGGTCATTGACCTGGAGGCGGATGGCCTGATCCGCCCGGTCATCGCCCCGCGCGTCATCGCCACAGGCCAGCGTGTGACCGCGATCCAACGCACCCACACGGGCAAGACCATTCTCGCGACTGGAACGCCGCTCTTCGACGATGAGGGGCGCGTGCGGCGCGTCATCATCAACTCCCGGGATACGACCGAACTCGATCAATTGCAGGCCGAGCTTTCACGCATCCGTCACGATCTGGCGCGGGCGGAGACCGAAGTGGCGCAGTTGCGCCAGGAAGGCTTGCCGCCGGACGGCCCGGTGTTCCATGGCGAGGCGACCCGACGGATCGCCGATCTGCTGCGGCGAGTATCAGCCTCGGACGCCACTGTCCTGCTCACGGGCGAGTCCGGTGTCGGCAAGGAGGTTTTTGCCCGCCTCGTGCACCGCGAGAGTCCACGGGCCAGCGCCGCCTTCATCAAGATCAATTGCGGGGCGCTTCCGCGCGACCTCATCGAATCCGAGCTCTTCGGCTATGAGGCCGGCGCGTTCACCGGGGCGCACAAAAATGGCAAGCCCGGCATGCTGGAGCTCGCCAATCACGGCACGCTGTTTCTCGACGAGATCGGAGAACTGCCGCTCGACATGCAGGTGAAGCTGCTCCACGTGCTGCAAGATCGGACCGTCGCGCGGCTCGGCTCCACCCGCTCCATGCCGCTCGACATCCGCATCGTGGCCGCGACCAATCGCGATCTGGCCCGCGCGGTCGAGGCCTCGACCTTTCGCGCGGATCTGTTCTACCGCCTCAACGTGGTGCCGGTGGTGGTGCCGCCGCTGCGTGAACGGCGCGAGGATATTCTGCCGCTTGTTCGCCAGGCCCTTTCCGTCTTTAACGCGCAGTATCGTACCCACAAGCAGTTTTCCCATGCCGCTGCGCTGGTGCTGGTCGCCTATGACTGGCCCGGAAATGTTCGCGAGCTGCGCAATCTGGTCGAGCGGCTGGTGGTCACGTCCACCGGCACCGTGATCGAGGCCGAGGAGCTGGGGATCGCCACCAAGTTACCGGCTGTCGAACGCGCCGAGGGTCCTGGCGTCGACCGGCTTGAGATGGAGGGATTGGGCCTCGACGAACAGGTGCGCCGCTTTGAAGCCGCTCTTATCGAGGGCGCCCTGAGACGCTTCTCCACCACGCGGGCTGCGGCGCGTCATCTCGGCGTGAACCAGTCCACCATTGTCCGGAAGATGAAAGGCACGACTGATACTCGGCGCTGAGGCCGGTCATACGCCGCACAAACCCCTCTTGTTTATTTTTAGATCGAACGTTCTAATTGGAGGTATCCCTTCCTCCAGCGTGACGATCCACACATGAGGCATCTCAGGCTTCCGGCCTTTCCGCTCCTCTCTGCCGAAATCGACATGATCGGCTGGACCCTTGCCGATTTTCAGGCGGGCTATCAGGCGGGACGTTTCTCCGCTTCTGATGTCGCGGCGGCGTGTCTGGCGCGGATTGCTCGGCTGGAGCCCTATCTGAACGCATTCATCAGCCTGAACATGGCGCTCATGGAGGATGCCACACAGGTAGACGCAGAGTGGCGGGCCGGTGTGAGAAAGGGTCCGCTCCATGGCGTGCCCATCGTCATCAAGGACAACATGAACCTTGCGGGCGTCCGCACCACGGCCGGCTATGCGGGCTTTGCTTCGGACGATCGAGTGGTCGCACCGTCCGGCGGAGTCTTCAACGGCATCGATCTCGTGCCCGAGCGGGACGCCAGCGTGGTGGCGCGGCTCAAGCAGGCCGGCGCGCTGATCGTGGGGAAGAGCAATCTCCCCGATTTCGGACTGGACGGCCTGCGCGCCGATTCAAGCTATAATGGCGATACGCTCAACCCGTACGATGCGCGCCTTGCGCCAGGTGCCTCAAGCACCGGGAGTGCGGCGGCGGTCGCGGCGGGGTTCGCTGTCGCGTCACTCGGTACCGACACGGCCGGTTCCATTCTCTTCCCGGCCTCGGCGCAAGGTCTCGTTGGCCTGAAGCCGAGTTTTGGCATGGTGCCCATCGACGGTATATTTCCGGGCCTGTCCAGTCATCACGACGTTGCGGGGCCCATCGCCAAGACCGTATCCGATGTCGCGCTCCTGATGGACGTCTTGGCAGGGCCGACATCTGCCGACCCGCGCACCACGCGTCGCGCCGGCAAGCCGGATTTCGTGTCCGCCCTGGATGCCGACGCCTTCCGCGGCGCGCGGATCGGGCTGTTCGAGCCTGGGCAATGGGCGCCCCACCTGCATCCTGCGGTCGCTGAGCACTACCGCATCATGACCGAGGTGCTGACAAGGCTCGGCGCCGAACTCGTCCCCGTGGTTTTTGCCGATACGGACTGGCGGGCACGTTGGGAGAGCCGGACCTCGTTCGTCGACACAAACTCCTATCTCGCCGGCGTGGATGCTTTCCTTGCGGCTCTGGGCGGCTCCAACCCCTCGTCTCGATTGGCTTTCAAGGAGCGCGCCGGCTTCGAGATCGGTGCGGGCACCACCGCCCCCTTGCACGGGCTTCTTTCGAGCGCGGCGATCAATGTCGGCGCCGATGATGCTGGCATGATCGGGGTCGTCGAGCAGGCAGCCACCTTGCGCGCGCATTACGAGGCGATCCTACGCCACAAGCGCATCGATGCCCTCTTCTTTCCCCGCTCGGTCAACCCGCTTCCCGATATTGGCGGCGACACGCTGGCTTATCTCGGCGACCAGGTCGTCGGCACCGAAATCAATGAGATGGGCCTTCCAGTGGTCACGGTTCCCGCCGGTTTCCTGGAGGACGGGCGCCCCATCGCGGTCGACATTGTCGGGGCCGCAATTGATACGGACGCGGCCGTTCTGGCGTTCGCCTATGCGTTCGAGCAGGCAACTTTGCTGCGGCGGCCGCCAGCCTTGTCGATTTAGCCGCTCGAGGTCCTGAAACGCCCGATCCGCCGGTTGAAGAGCACGCAGGCACGTTTACGCAGTCTGCGTAGGATCCACTGCGCGAGCCCGCTGGCTGCTGGACCGGAGCAACGCCGATTCCAAGGGCCATCCGCACCCGGAGCGGCGGGAGGAGACCATCTGGCAGGCCTTTGAAGCCGCGCGCCGGCCCTGATGCCCTATGCCGGGCGGCGCGCCGGTTTCCACGCCTTGCCGGCTTCGTCCAGGACAGTACCGCGATGGAACGCCTCTTCTCATCCCTCAAGACTGAGCGCACGGCGCGCAAGGTGGGCAGGACGAGGGACGAGCTAAATTGGCTTCACCTGGTGTCCGAAAACCGGCAGCGGGCCACCGGCCTGCCGAAACACAGGTTCGGCCCTGCGACGCGGTTGAATACGCCGCGGGAATCGATAGGAGTCGCGCCATGAAATTTTCCCTGCTCACCGCCGGGCGGTCGCCACGATGACGGCGCCCGCCAAGGTGTCCATCGACCTCGGCACCCGCGCAGGCGGGGGCACGGCCGTGCTCGACCTCGAGGAATTGCTGGCGACGCGCCTTCTGGTGCAGGGAAATTCCGGCTCGGGAAAGTCTCACCTGCTGCGCCGGCTTCTGGAGCAGAGCGCGCCTTGGGTGCAGCAGGCGGTGATCGATCCTGAGGGCGAGTTTACCGCGCTGGCGGAGCGTTTCGGCCATGTGGTGGTGGATGCCCAACGCGGCGAGGCGGATCTCCTGCGCATCGCCGCGCGCGTGCGCCAGCATCGCGTTTCCGTGGTGCTGAACCTGGAGGGGCTGGACAGCGACCAGCAGATGCGCGCCGCCGCCGCCTTCCTCGGCGGTCTGTTCGATGCGGATCGGGACGTGTGGTATCCCATGTTGGTCGTTGTGGACGAGGCGCAGGTGTTCGCGCCGGCCGCCGCGGGCGAGGTCTCGGACGAGGCGCGCAGGGTATCGCTTGCCGCCATGACCAATCTCATGTGCCGCGGGCGCAAGCGCGGCCTCGCCGGGGTCATCGCCACCCAGCGTCTTGCCAAGCTGGCCAAGAACGTCGCCGCCGAGGCTTCCAATTTTCTCATGGGTCGCACCTTCCTCGATATCGACATGGCCCGCGCGGCGGACCTTCTCGGCATGGAACGGCGGCAGGCGGAGACATTCCGCGACCTGGAAAGTGGTAATTTCATCGCCCTTGGCCCGGCCTTGGCGCGCCGGCCGCTGCCGGTGCGGATCGGTTCCGTGGAGACGGCGGCGCATACCGCCAGCCCCAAGCTGGTGCCGCTGCCCGACCCCGCCGCAGCCGAGGATGCCCATGACCTGATCTTCACCCCCGGTGCCGACGAAGCGCGGCCGCTGGTGCCGCGCCGGCCGCCGGCGGTGGCGCCCACGGCCGATGTGCTGGCACAGCTTGCCCGAAGCGTGCCCGCAACCGCCCCTGCGGCCGCCGAGCCGGCGCCGAGCATCTCCCCCGAGCAGCGTCAGGCGGCCATCGACATGGCGTTGCGGGAGATCCTCGGCGAAAGCGATGCCGGCTTTCGCACGATCGCCGTGCTGTATCAGGATTTCCTCGTGCGGTGCCGGATTCGCCGGGTGGGCGGCGAGCCGCTCAGTCTCTCGGCTTTTCGCCGCCGGCTCGCCGTGGCCCATGCCGGCATCGACATGGCCGAGGCGGAAGCTGAAGATTCGCCCTGGGCGGAGGTCCTCACCATGGCCGGGGCTCTGCCGGAGGATATGCAGGGGGTCTTCCTCTCCCTGGCGCGCGCGGCCTTCGATCGACGCCCGTGCCCTTCGGATGCCGATGTCGCCCACGCCTATGGCAGCCGCTCGCCCGGCCGCGCCCGGCGCCTTCTGGCCTATATGGAGGAACAGCGGGTGATCGTGTGCCGTCTCGATGGGCGCGGACGGCGCATCGTGGCCATTCCCGGCCTTGCCTGGGAAACCGCGCCCGGCGACCCGAATGCGGCCGCCGGATCGTCTACGCTGCCCGAGGCGACGTCCGCGGACTGAGCCCCGCGCAAGATCATCCGCGCCGTTCGGAACGGCTGAAATTGCTCAGATGCCCCTCGCGGGCAGCTTGCGCCCGTGCCGATTTGACGATGCCGGCACTTTTCCCCTCCGGCGCCACGCGCGACATCAGCCGCTGCATGTCCGCCCCGCCGCAGAAGGGGCAAATCGGTTTTTCCGAGAAGCCAATCAGCAATTCGACATCCTTGTCGCATTGCGCACAATGGAAGCTGTAAAGCGGCATATCCGCGCCTCTGCGTGTCGGTCGGCGGCAGGGCGCCACCGATGATCCTTTGCGCGGACAGGCGTCGTCTCGGACATATCCGGTCGGGCCGCCCTGGCCGCGGCCCGGAGCATTCCGGGCTGCAGCCACGTTGCAGAAAGCGCGCCAAGTGCCGTGTCGAATGTCGCGCCATCTCCGGCCTCTGGTGAAGTGCCAGAGGGCAGCAGGCGTTTCACGTCCGGCGCGGCGAGCGGAGCAGCCCTCCGATCGCCGGGAGCGGAAGATCAGAGAATCTGATCCTGGCTCGTCTTAACGGCGAGGAAATCGAGCTGAACGACCATATCGTTAAAGTCGGAGTCGCCGCCGCCGTAGAGGTCTTCCCAGCCCCATGTGTTGAGACCATAGCTCCACAAATGGCCGACATGCTGCCCGTTCACGATTTCATTGGCATCGGCGAATGCGTAGAAGGTCGATCCGCCCGAGGACAACTTCATGGCGATGAGATCATCGGCATTGATGTGGGTGAGGGTGGCTTCGGAATATTTGCCATAGCCGCCGCCGGAGACCCATGTACTTCCAGTGGCGGTCTGGTAGGCGTGGGCGCTGGTGGCGGCGTCATATCCGGCGTCGCCGGGCTTCAGGCCGTTAACCGTCCCAGCGAAATCATCGACCTTGTAGAACATCACGGACGAGTCGTTGGCGCCAACCTGGCGTATCCGCACGAGTGCATTCTGATCGTCGGCCGCGCCCGCCGTTTCCGCCACCGCCACGGGGCGGGCGATTTCTATGGCGCTGCTGCCGTCTGCCGAAACGAACTCCGCCGCCTTCGAATCTAGGGCGGCCTTGGAGGCTATGGTCGCGACGCCATCCAGCTTAACTGTGAGGGCGGCGTCCTTTTCCACGATCGTCTGGTGCACCTTCGCCTGGGATTGATGGTCGTACTTCGTCACCTGGTCGTCGAAGAAGCCTGCGCTCAACACTGCCTGGGCGAAGGCCTTCGACCAGGCGTGTTCGGCCGAGGCGATGGCTGCGAAATTCTGTACACCGCTTCCGTCATCGACCTGCACTTGGCTGCTGTGTTTCAGATAGCTCTGGAACAGCAGGCTTTGATCGACGGAACTCGTCACGGCGCCCTTCTCGTCCATCTTCGCGACCGAAGGCGTGTTGAAATAGGTCTGTCCGTTGATCAGCACCGCCAAGGCCTTGGACAACGCGGCCGTGTCCGGCGTAGCGGCATTGAGGTCCAGGTCATATCCGGCCGCGGCGTGATATCCGCCCATTGGGATCTGGCCGGCGCCCGCACCGCCGGTGGAGAAGGCGGCCGGAGCGAGATAGGTCGCCTTTGCGAGCAGATCGTTCAGATTGGTGGGTTTGGAAAGACCGAGGTCGCCGAGCACCTTATCCAGCTCGGTGCCGAAGCTGGCCCAGCTTTCCACCGCTTGTACCTGTCCTGTGAGCTGAGCCGTCTGCGTGCTGCCGTGGTCGTCGGTGAGTGTGTAGGAGAAGCTTGCGGTGCCGGAGAATGTGGCCGACGGGCTGAAGATCAGATTGCCGTCCGCCGCTAGCGATACCGTGCCGCTGGCGAGCGCGACCGGGGCGCTGGTGGTGATAGGCTTGCCGTCCACCGCAAGGACGCGAATGACATCGCCGTCGATATCCTTGCTACCGGCGCCGACATCAATGCGCTGGGATTTCACACCTGCGGCAACAGCGAAGGACACGTCGTGGGCGGTCGGGGCGTCGTTCACGGGCGTAACGGTGCCCGAAACGCGGCCGGTGGTGCGCGTGCCGTGCCCGTCGACGAGCCCATAGGTGAAGGTGAGGTCACCGGTGAAGTTCGCGGCGGCCTTGAATTGCAGGGCGCCGTCGGCGTTGCGGCTCACGATGCCTCCAGCAACCGCCGCCTGTGCTCCCTCCTTCCAGGCAATGCCATTGATCTCGACCAGGGAGAGCGGTCCATCGCCGGTGTCGTTGGAGAGAAGAGCGAGCACCGCCACGCCATCCTCGGCGACGGCGAAGGTATCATCCGTCGCGACGGGGGCAGGGATGGGGGGAGCGACATTTACCACCGCGGTGGCGGTGGCGGTGGCGCCGTGGCCGTCGGAAACCGCATAGGTGAAGCTGGTTTTGCCGCTGAAATGGGTGTTCGGCGTGAACAGAACCGTGCCATCGGCATTGAGGACGAGGGTGCCGTCGGCGATCTTGATGGTGGTCGCCTGCGTTGAAGCTGCCGTCGTCGTTGAAGCCGAGCCGGTAGAAACGGCACCATCATCCGACCGAGACGTGGACGCAAGCGCTGCTTCCGATTTGGATTTTACCGCGGCCTCGCCCTGATTGGAATTGATCTGGACGCCGTTGATTGCAACGATCCGAAGCGTGTCGCCATCAATATCGCTGTCGTTGGCGAGAAGATTCAGCGTCGTACCCACATCCGCGGCAACGGTGAAGCTGTCGTTCGCCGCGACCGGCGCGTCATTGACAGGTGCGACGGTCAATTTGACCGTGGCGGTATCAGTGCCGCCTTGGCCGTCCGAGACCGTATAGGTGAAGCTGGTCGCGCCGTTGAAATTGGGCTTTGGCGTAAAGACCAGGGCGCCGCTCGCGTTCACCACCACGGACCCATTAGCCACGGTGACCGGGGTCGTTGAGAGCGTCCCGTCGCTTCCAGCCACAGCAACCACGGCTTGGCCATCAATGGCCACAACCCGCAGCACGTCGCCGTCCGCGTCCTTGTCGTTCCCGAGGACCGTGAAGGTGGAGATACCATCCTCGGGGACGTTGAAGGTGTCGTCGCCTGCGACCGGCGCTTCATTGACCGAGATCACCGTGCCAGTGACGGTGCCGGTGCTCGTGCCATGACCGTCCGAGACGGTATAATTGAACGAGACGTTACCACCATAGTTGGCGGCGGCGGTGAAGGTGAGTTTGCCGTCGTTTCCGAGGGTGATCGTGCCGCCGGCCACCGTCATTTTGAAGCCCACGCCTGTCCCGCCAGCCGGCACCGCCATTCCATTGATGCTGGTGATCCTCAGGGTATCGTTTTCCGGGTCGCCGTCGTTTGCGAGCAGGTTGAGGACGACCGTTTCGCGTTCGGTTACGGTGAACTTGTCGGCGCCGATGACCGGGAGATCGTTGACCGGCTGCACATTGATGTCGATCTGGCCGACGCTGAGGCCGCCGTGTCCGTCGCTGAGCGTGTAGGTGAATTTGACCGGGCC
>NCEH01000067.1 GCA_002304505.1 Rhizobiales bacterium 32-66-11
GACACCTTTTGGTGTTCCGCGGCCGACGTGGCGATCTGGTGAAGGTGATCTGGCACGATGGCCAGGGCGCGTGCCTGTTCTCGAAGCGCCTGGAGGGGGGTCGTTTCCTGTGGCCGTCGCCGTCCGACGGTGTTGTGACGATCACGCCGGCCCAGCTCGGCTGTCTGCTGGAAGACATCGACTGGCGGCATCCGCAGAGGACGTGGCGCCCCCGGCGCATCGGGGTCATTCGGGCGTGGCATAGGGACGACGGATATGATCCCATCCCCCTATGTCGAGCCCGATGGATCCTTTGCCGAGTGACCTTGCCGCGGCCCACGCCATGATGCTAGCGGAGCGTGCTGCGCGGCTTGAGGCTGAGGCGAGCGTTGGCCCGGGAGCGTGCCGCGAACACCAGCGCTGCGCCCGCTCCATTGCTTGATCGAGCGCCACGTCATTGCGGCGGCACGCCTGCACGGCGATGACACCACGGTTCCCATCCTGGCTAGGGCCAAGACCGACACCGGCCGGGCCTGGGTGTATGTGCGCGATGATCGCCCCTTCGGCGGCGCCGATCCGCCGGCGGTGCTGTTTCGAGCGTCGCGCGACCGCTCGGGCGATCATCCGCACGAGCATCTGACGTGCCTCAGCGGCATCCTGCAGGCCGACGCCTATGCCGGCTATAATTGGTTGCTTGTGCCCGACCGCCAGCCTGGGCCAATCGTCGAGGCTCTGTGCTGGGCTCATGCACGCCGCAAGTTCTTCGAGCTTGCCGATATCGCCGCGAACCGCCGACGCGGGCGCAATGCCGCACCGATCTCGCCGATCGCCTTCCCCGATCCGGAGTGGGACAGCCTGCGCGACAGGACCTATTCCGCAAAAGCGACGAAGCTGGGCGCCCTCATCGACCGCGGCGTCACCAAGCTCAGCTACATCTATGACTTCGACGACACCTGGCGGCACATGATCACGATCGAGGCGACCGTCGCGGCCGATCCCGCCATGGATTATCCTCGCCACATCGACGGTAAGCGCCGCGCACCGCCCGAGGATCTCGGCGGACTCCCAGGCTTCGAACTCTTCCTCGAAGCCATCGCCGATCCCAGCCATGAGGAGCATGATGAACTCATGCGCTGGCATGGTGCGCCCTTCGATCAGGACGTCGTCGACGAGCAACTCAGGCGCCTCACCCGTGCCCCGTCATAAGGCACCATTTCAGTCGATCACCCAGCCGGCTTCGATCAGCGCGTCGGCGTCGGCAAAGGTCGTCACGTCACCCGTATCGGTGTCGCGGAGCTTCAGACGGCCGGACACGAGGTCACCGAAGGAGATGATGCCGAAACCGGCGCGGATGTGCTTGAAGTAGACCCCATCGCCCCTCGGCGTAACATCGAGATCCTCGACCGCGGCACGCGTAAGGGCCTTGAGGTCTTCCGACCAGCTCGGTGCATGTGTCACGTTTGATCCTCTGTATTGTTGGTGTGCCGATCGGTCCCGACGTCGCTGAGCATACAAGGAAGGGCTAAGTGATAAGTCAGCATAGATAGACAATTTTTCGCACCTGCGGGTCCGCCGGACAGCTTCGGCTTGAGGTCTCCTTCACGGCGCCCGAGCCGCTCGAAATCCCGCCCCGTCCGGTCAGCTGGGGATAACCTATGGAAATCTTCCAGCCGCCGGAACTCCGTGCACGCAGGGTCAGCCAAGCTGAAGGTTGAGTTCACGGGCTGGGCGCCGCAGATGTGGCGCGGCTCCATCCGAGGTGCGACCGAATTTGTCGTTCGGCGCCGTGCATATACTGCGCGACGCAACTGCTATGAGTGCTAGGCACGGACTCATGTGGGGGATGATCATGCGAATGAAGGCGGAGTGGGAACCTCAGCGGCGCGTCTATATGTGCTTCGGGTTGTCAAAGGATCCCGCCCTGCCAAAAGCTACCCTTGAGGCGGTCCGGGAGGATCTGGTCATGTTGGCGCGGGTAATCGCCAAATACATGCCCGTCACCATGCTCTTCAATGTACATGATCAGTCACGGGCGGCGGAGATCTGCACGGGAAATATCGAACCGTTGTTTCTGCCGCACTATGACATTTGGGCACGCGATACGCTGGGTGTCCCCCTCTGGTCGGATACCGGTGAACTCGCCTGGCTGGACATGAACTTCAACGTCTGGGGCGAGAGATACACCAGTCGCGGGTTTCAGGCAGATCGTGAGCTGGCCAGCCTGTTTGCGCGCTCCCATATGGGCTGCTCCGTCCGCAAGGCATCATTCGTCCTGGAAGGCGGCGCCCTCGACACCGATGGAGCTGGCACGCTGATGACCACGCGCAGCTGCGTGTTGCACCAGCGGCGAAACAAGGATTTAGATCTGGCTGCCGCTGACGGAATGCTCAGGAACGAAACCGGAGCCAGGCATGTCGTCTGGCTGCCCGGCTATACTGGTGCCGATGACATCACCCGGGGGCATATCGACGGGATCGCGCGCTTCGTCGCGACCGGCGTCGTGGTGATGGAGGGCGAGGACACGCATAATCTGGATGCTCTCAAGGCATCGCGGCAGCTGAGCGGTGCTGAATTCACCATCGTCCCGATCGCACGGCCAAGGAAGACGACGCGGGGCGCGCACGACGCCGACACTTATATGAATTTCCTCGTCCTGAACGGCGCCGTCCTGGTGCCTGCGTTCGGCGACGAAGAGCGAGACGGGCTCGCGGCATCTGCGTTGGCGGCGCTGTTTCCGGACCGTGAAATTGTGCCGCTGCGTCTTGACCGACTGATCGCTGAAGGCGGCGGCATGCACTGCGTCACGCTGAATGCCTGAACCCAGCAAGGAATGAAGAGACAATGCCGAAGGACACAAAGGCAGATCGCGCCAGCCGCTTCCAGTGGGGCGAGGGCGACCTCGTCATCGTTCCGCAGGACAAAAACCCGAAAAGTGGACCGGTCAAGACGGATACCGCGCCGACGGGCACCAACCCGCGGTCCCCGACCCGAAGGCGGATCTTCCGGCCAAAAACGGCTGACGACATAGCGATCCCGCTGTCCGGCCGGGATCGTCTGACCTCTCGGCTAAAGAGGACCAGCCCTTCACCACATCATTTCACCACATCATTGCCTGCCCGCAATCGTGACCTTTCAGAGGGGTGCGCCCCGTTGCTGAATGGGAGCCCCCTGTGCGCGAACGGCTGGGGGTTCTCCCAGATCCTGCTGCCCACTGCTTACGTTGCGAAAGCTACAGAAGAGGACGGGAAACGTGAAACTGACCTTGGAAGACCTGTTGACATCCGCACGGCAAGCTGCGGCTGAAGGTCGCCTGGGGCTCCAACGTGGCGCAACCTCTGCGGCGTTCGTCCATGAGGACGGCTCACCGTGCGCGATCGCCGCTGCATTTCCCTCGGAGACGCTGAAACAGATCGTGGACGCGGGAGATGAACGTCTGAACTGGCTTGAACTCATGAGGGCGGGCTATTTTGAGCTCGGCTCGGGCCTCGTAATGGCGGAGGCCTTGACCTCGCTGCAGCTTGGCTATGATCGCTGCTTCGACGAGGATCCCGAGGTCCGTGCCCGGCTGACAAGCCGATATATCGCCTACCTCGCTTCGCTCTACCCCTCTCATCCACCGGAGGTGTGGCCGAGTGAAGTGGCTGAGCATCCGATCTGGGACGACTGACAGCTGGCCTGCTCAAACCGCGGGCTCCAATTTCCGACCGGTGCCTCGATCAAAGCCACGACGGGCGAACAGGGAGACGAATATGCTGTGGGGTGTTCTCGGGCCGGGCAGTCTGCATGTGGAGCGGCGGACGCGCGGACTCGGTCTGGGCGGGGCGGTTCGCTATTTCAACGAGGTTGCGGTTCCCGGGATGGGAGGGGTGTGGTTCGCCAAACCGCTCTTCCTGTCTTTGCTGGGTATTCAGATTGCGGAAGACAGCGGCGTGTCCAAGATCACGGCGGCCAATGCCGTGGAGGCGCTCGCATGCTGTCTCGCGTTTGGACGCAACGGGTGGCAACGAGATGACCATCTTGTTGGCCGCCGCAAACTCGCGGGTGTCGAGTCGCTCACCTTCAAGGTACTGGGGAGGCCTGGCACCTATGTGCCGCAGCCGATGCGTATGGCGACGACGTCTGCACTTCCTGCGCTCGGCTTGGTCGAACCGGGGGTAAGTCGCTTCAATACGATGTGCCTGAGCCATGTTGGGCGTCGTTTCCTCCAGGAGACATCAAAAAACCATCGACCATACAACACAGACCTCATAAATTACTTGTGCGACTGGCAGGAAGGGAGGAGCAAGCCCCCGGAAAACAGTGACAAGCTCGCGGATGCCCTGTCCCCTCTGCTGCCTCTTCCGCGTGAAGCCCTGGACATTCTCAGAGATCAAGTGTTCGGATTTGATACGGATGTTTCACGCAGAAGTGTGTCTCGTAGACGTGCCGTGCGGGACTGGCTCGCCGCCGGCGCCAGTGAAGAATGGACTTCTCGTCCCGCCTGCATCAGTCCTGAGCACTGGCTGGAGCTTGAAGCGGGAGCGCGCTTTTTTGCCTTGCGTGAAACGTGTCTCGCTTTGCTGGATGGGATAGAGGGTCAGATCGCATCGCGAAACGGGCATTTCGATCCGGCGGCCGCGCTGCCGGAGCCCATTGAAACGCAGATCCACGAGGTGAAGCGACGCGCCAAAGCCTTTTTGGACATTAAGCTGCCGGGCGCCGATTCCGGTGTCAGTTCAGCCCGCGAGCTTGCCGGTGTCCTCAACGGCGACCCAGAGACGGGCCTCGTGGCGCTCGTGGAACGTGACGGGCGCACCCTCACGACGGACGGCCGGCTGATCCGGCCGGGACCGGTGTTCCGCGGGAACGGAACTGGCCATGGTGAAATGTCCCAAAGCGAAGAACCGGGAGAAGTGGTTGCGGAGGAAGGCGATAGCGTGCCGCACAACGCGGCCGAACTGCCGCCGCTCCCCGCGCACATCTCCCCGCGTATTGGTAACTTCTTCAATATGATCAACGACCTCAAGTCTCAGGGGAAGAATGCGCATGGATAGGCCGCATTTGCCCTCATTGGTGGATCACTTCAATCCGCCGAGGGACCATACGGGGTGCTTCGGCTGGATCATGGGCTATTCGGCAGATGCCCATTTCCTCAATGAGGCGGCCGAACGCTTCGTCGGCGAGACGAAGGGCCAGCGGCGATACACGGGGCAGATCCGCCTTGCCGTGATGCTCGATCCCGGCATGCCCCAGATCACGCCCGTTGAGACGCCGGGGGTCCTGCATCTGCTCTACCAAAAGCTTCCCCACCCGTTCCGGCTTCTCCACGCGAAGGTGGCCATCCTTGGATTTCGCCATGAAAGCCAGCCCGACCAGTGGTGCGTGCGGCTCATCGTATCCACGGGAAACTGGACGCGACAGACGCTGGAAGAAAGTCTGGAGAGGCCTGATTTCTCAGGGGCACCCGAGGATGCGCAGGTCTGCGCCGACCTGACCGCTGCGTGGGATCTCTTCGCCCACTTGCGCAAGCGCTTCGATACGCGCGCACTCCAGACCGCATTCACCTCACAGCAGGTCGCGGCGCTCGATCTCCGGATGCAGCAGGTCCGGAAGAATGCGAGTGGCGCGCCACGCTTCTTCGATAGTCGTACCGCGTCCTTGTTCGATCAACTCCCCAGGCTGGTGAATCTTCATGCGGGAACGGGCGCGCGAAACTATTTGAGCCTCGGCTCCGGCTTCTACGAACACGGGGATGCCGCGCTCAATGTGGTGCCAAAGGTGCCCGGACAGATCGTCGAGAACTTGCTCAAGGCGCAACTTCTGACGGCAAAGGCCGAAGTCGCTCTGACGGTGGAGCCGGACAGCTGCCAGGCCATCGCAGGCGCCCAGGCTGCCATTCGGGATAAAGACTGGAGCATTCGCGGACCGTGGACATCTAAGGTTTTCCAAGGCCGCGGGCGAAGGTTGCACGCCAAGTTCATCTTCAGCGCATCTGTGCGAGTGGGCAAATGCCTGCGGCCATGGGTGTATCTGGGCTCTGGCAATCTGACACCGGCCGGATTCATGAAGCCCATGGGGCCATCGGGAAATCTGGAAGCGGGCGTCGTCTTCGCACCGCGAGGCCTTGAATGGGGCGAAGCAACGGTTGAGCGAGACGGCCAGGATACGATCCTCCCCGTCCGATGGGACAAGGAGATCGAACCGGCTGACCTTCAGTCCGGCGAGTCCATGCCGGAGCGACCGGAGCCGATCTACGCGCCGCCCATAGCCTGGCTTGATTGGAAACCGCGACATGAGGGAGGCGGTCACCTCACGCCCCCGGAGACTTCGCTGACGGAGACGTCGCCGACGGAGCGCTTCGACGTCCTCTCGTTTGATGCACAGCCATGCGCACGGGAGGGCGATGCCTTTGTCTGGCCGGCTGCCGAACCGAGCGAGGTCACGGTCGTATGGGGCGAGACTGGAAAGGCCGTCATCCCTGTTCGCAACCCGCTTGGCATGCTGGCCCGGGGGCCCCTGCCGGCTCTCAAAATTGACGAAGCGATTCACCAATTGCAGTTTTTCCCGCAGCCTCCCGAGAGCGAGGAGACGGGCGATGAAGACATCCCGCTGCTGGCTGCGGCGTCCTCGACGGGGCAAGAAGGCCCCGCCGGACAGGCCGCACGCTCGCCCATCCGGCAGATGATGCAGCTCATCGAACATATTGCCGATTGCCAGACCGGTCTGCCCGCGGCGCACTGGCCCAACTGGCTGGTACGCCTCGAATCGACACTTCAGCAGATGGCAGACGATCAGACGGTTTCGGCCTTCCGTGATCTTGAGCTCAATCCACTCGCGCCTCTCCTGGAACCGCCATTCCGGCCGGACTTTGCCGAAAACCCGGAGAGCAACGAGGGGCGAGCTTATGAATTTGTGATCGGCAGGATCGCAGAAAAATGGCGTGTCGCAGGCATGGCGGGGCTGGGAGAAGTCAAATGACGGGGCCGTTCGGCGGATGGGATGTGGTCGCAAGCAACCTGCATGTACAGGCTGACCAGCCCAGCCAGCTCTTGCGCGACGGTCAGCGCGCGGCGCTTTTTGCCCTCGCCGACCGGCTGCCGCAGAACGGCGTGCTGATCGCCGATGAGGTGGGCATGGGCAAGACCCGCATTGCGGCATGCCTCACCAATGCCGTTGTATCGGCAGGCGGTCGCGTCGCTGTTCTGATTCCACCGGGCCTGGGCTTCCAGTGGCAGCGAGAGTTTCGCGCTGTCGGCCAAGGGAACGTGCCCTCTATCCTTCGCAGCTATGGGGCCTATCGCGAAATCTGGAGCGAAAAGCCGAGCAAGAAGCCGTGGTTCCGTGAGCCCATCCTGCTTGCCTCCCATGCATTCTTGAACTGGCGCCTCGGTATCAACAGCGCGCAATGGCGCTGGGAGCAGCTTCGCGCCATGCGATCGATCTGGAAAAATCTGCGACCGGCAGAAGACGAGGATGCCCGGGTTGCGTGCGCCGCCGGCGATATCTGCGCTTATCTGAAGGCGCAAGCCTCTGCGCCAGGAGGGGAGCAAATCGCTCGCATTGCAGAGGCGCTTTTCGAGCATTCGCCAGCGAAGGACTATGGTGATCCGACGCAATATGAGGTCACCGGACCCATGCGTGGTCATCTTGAGCAAGCGATCTGTCTTGGCCTAGGTCAATTTGACCTTGTGATCATCGACGAAGCCCACAAGGGCCGGGCAACGGAAAGCAAGCTTTCTGTGCTGATAGATCGACTTTGGCTTGGGGAGAACGCTCGACGGGTGGGACTTACAGCCACGCCTGTGGAGTTAGACAGCAATCAATGGCTGCAAACCCTATGCCGCATAGGTGTTTGCGAGGAAGAACATGCCGTTTTAAATGGCAAGATCGAGCGTTATCAGCATTCAGTCGGCGCTTTGCGGTCTTGTTGGCGGACGAATGCGGGGGCACGCGACACCTACGTGGAAGCGGCGCATGATTTCCAGACCGGCCTGAGCCAATATGCCCTGCGACGTGACAAGCGCTCCGACCCGATGGTGCAAACGTTCGCAAGCCGGACTGGAGAATCGCATGATGCATATCGCCGGCTTCATGAAATCAACATCGATGTTATGCGACTTCCCATCGAATGGCGGCAAGCCGTCTGCGCTGCGGAGGCCCTCTCCTTTACGGCCTCGGGCACCGATGATCTTACGACCAAGCGCCTGCGCCTAACGATCGGGAATGGACATGGCATCGCCAGCCAACTTGATCAGGTCATGCATTACTACGAAGACGACAGCAAGCAAGATGAGGCTGACGAAGAGATCGCCACGCACCTAGCTGGAATAGCACCACTTCAGTCCCTGGATGGAATGCCGAAGCGGCAGCAGCGGACCAAGTGGTGGTATGAGAAATTGCAGCGCGTATCGAATGCGAAACAAAACGGTGGGATTTTCAACCATCCCGCCATTCTTTCTGCTGTGAAGACGATTGAAGAAGAAGTGAGTAAAGAGGAGAAAGTGTTGGTATTCGGGCGTTACACCCGCCCCATGAGGGCGTTGGTCGCGCTTTTGAATGCTCGGGCCATGTTGCGCGCTCTGGAGACCGGCACGCCCTGGCCGCAAGCCAAGCTGCCTGATGGAGACGATGATGATGCACGCCTCGCCCTTCGGGCAGCCTGGCATCAGTTCGGAAATGTCGAGGCCTTGAACGAGGAAGAAGTGGATCGCCAGCTTGGTGAGCAATTCAAGCATTATGAAAATATTCACAGGCGACTTCGCGCGCACCTCTTCGAACGGATCAGCGAGGGGTTGGTCGCAAATGAGGGCAGAGAAAGAGCCCTGCTCGACAAGGCGCGTGAGGACGGGTCCGATGCCATCGTCGTAGCCTCTCTCGTCCGTGCCATTTCGGAGATGATGGAAGGGGAAAATGCCGATGATTGCATCGCCTGCGCAAAAGCCTTCCGTGATCTCGTGGCGGCTGTGCAGGCTTCGGAAGACCCCGACCAAGATACCTCGAAAGAACAGGACGCCGAAGATAAGGGCGCCATCACTCCACCGCAGATCGAGTCTCTCTGGCTTCAACTCAAGACGCGACTGAGTGAGGAATACGGGACGACACGAGGGGGGCACGCCAGGCTGATGTATGGCGGGACCAAGCACGAGACGCGCCGGCTGCTGCAGGCCGCGTTCAACCGGCCCCAGAGCAACCCGAAAGTGCTGGTCGCGCAGTCGGTGGTCGGGCGGGAAGGCTTGAATCTGCACGAGGCGTGCCGGATCGTCGTCCTGCTGCATCCGGAATGGAATCCGGGCGTCGTTGAGCAACAGATTGGCCGTGTGGACCGGATGGGCAGCCGCTGGGAACGCGAGATGGAGAGGTTCAACGGCGCGCCTTCCGAGGCTCCCCGGATCGAGATCCGCCCCATCGTGTTTTCGGGCACCTATGACGAGCACAATTGGCAGGTGCTGCAGAAGAGGTGGGATAGTCTACGCGCTCAACTGCATGGGATCGTCGTGCCGACGCGGGAGCGGGCAACGGCCACCGATGCAGAGCACGAGATCATACGGGCTCTGGACGAAAGCGCGCCAAATTTTTCACCTGAAAAGGAGGCGTTGTCTTGACACCACTTTGGCGGATATTTTATGGATTTTCGCTCGCTTCCTCGTGTCTGGCGAGAGATTTCTTGAGTTCCGTTATCATGAGTTCCCGGAGGGCCGGCGGCTCAAGTATTTCCACGGTCGAACCCCAAGTAAATAAATGATAGACCATTTCGAGCAGTGCCCCCGCATGAAACCGCACCTCCAGAGAGCCATCGGGTAAATCGGATTGACTCTGCGTCGGGTGAAACATCATCTTCCGCGCCGCGGTTGCCGCCGAAGGGGCAAAGCGCAATACGACGTCCTCCGCGGGCTCCTGAAAAGTTCCGAATGAGCGTGCAGCAAAATCATCCAGGCTAAACAGCGGAGGCGGTGCTCCGACCTCGTCAGTGAGTTCCAGATTGTCGAGCCGATCGAGGCGCCAGAGAACGGGCTCCTCCTTGTGAGATTCGCGTCCAACCAGGAAAGCGTAGCGCCCAAAGAGAAGTCCGTAAGGCACAACTGTTCGCTGGTAAGGCAGATCGGATCGTCCCAGATAGTTGAACCGGATGCATTTCATCTCCAGGAGCGCTTGCCGCAACATGGCGAGCGTCTGGCTGTCCGTTACGGATTTCGGCCCCACCTGCCTAGCAATGGCCTCCGCACGCGTCAGCGCCTCGAGATCCGGCGCCATCGAGCGGCGTGACCGCTCGCTGAGGGCGGCCCTGATCTTTGCTTGCAGCGACAGCAGCAGCGTGGCCCGGGCATCATACCCTGATTGCACGAGCGTGCGCGTCACGCTTTCCAGTTCCGCCAGCTCAGACGTTGTGGGAGCATTCATGAACGAGGATAAGCCGCCCTTAATCCGGAAGCGAAGCTGAGGCCCATCCGGTATGGCTTCGAGTCCGGGAAATAGATCCCGAATTGCATCGCGCATACGCTCAGCTGTGCGCCGGTTGACGTCGAATCGGGCGGCAATCTCATCGAGGGTCAGCCCCTCTGCCGTGCTCGCCAAGTCAATTGCCAGCCTCAGCAAATTACTGGCTTTTTGCAGCCGGATTCCGCCGTCTTTCGGCATGCAGTCCTCGATCAGATTTCAACATATTTAAATTTTAACACTATAATACGCCTATTTATTTACACCAATAAATCAAAGTAAAAACGGGTGCCGCGATATAGTAGCCGCGATGCATTTCGATCAGATCCATTGATATAGCGATACGAAGGATTATGGCCATCACCTGCCGGCAGAGAATCGACCCGGAGCGATTTGGATATCATACAGATCGGAAGCGAAGGCGTAACCGTGACGTTCCGCCCCTGCGACCGGCACTGCTCTGATGATCCTTGATCCTGTCCCGACCGGAGGCTGGGATGCATCGCTTCGAGCGCTTGCTCCCCGTCCGCTAGGTGATCAGCGCATCGGTTGGAACAGAAAGTGCTGCTCTTCGGCGGCTCTGCAAGCCGCGGGTGGAAGACGGGGAGTCAATCCTCCGCGTCGAAAACACCCGGGCAATGTTGAACAACACGCGGACGCTTTGATCGCAGAAGCGGCCGCAAAGCCGGGTCCGAAACGCGACCCCTTCGGCTTTCTCGCGCGCTAGGCGTCTAGATGCGACCAATTCTGTCGCATCCACCTGCAGGATAGGCCCGTGCCGACGCCGAGCCGCGTCAGCCGCCTGATGCCAAATCTACAAACAAGGAGCAACGCCCGATGATTGAAATCGCCGTCCGCCGAGGCCACACGCTTTATGTTTATGGCGACCAAAAGAGGCTGCTTTTTACGATCCCGCTCGGCAGCGGGCAACGCGATGGCCTCCTCGGCTACACGTCCGCCACGGTCAACGTCCAGCTTGGTTCGACCATATATACTTATGGCAGCCACGGAGGCCTGATCTCGGTCACCCCGACCAGCTAGATACGAGGTTGGGTATTTAAGATTTTCTTCACTCCGCATCGCCGCATACGACCAATTCTGTCGAACGCTCGCTTTAAATTCTCGCCATCAAAGGTCTAAGCACACACGCTGACCTACACTCCGCATTGAGGTGCAGAGTTATTTGACGGCGAGGCCACATGAGCGAACTGCTGCGGCTCCTTATCGCGGCCACATTTCTGTCTGGGGTAATTTCGATTATTTCCTTTTCGCTTCTCTGGTGGGTACATGCTTGGGTTCATCTTTTCGCATTTATTATCACGTTCACTCTCACCTGCTATTTCGGGCCAGGCATCGCAAACGGCGACTATGACGATGAGGATGAAAATCGTGAATGATAGAAGGTCTGTTCACTTCCTATGAAAAATAATATTTCGACGTCATTTGTTTACAATTTCCAGTGTTGCGCCTCGGAAAATTCAAACATATGCCTGTTTTGTCATCGTACGCCATGCGACCACCGCACAGCGGTGCGTGTCGGCTGCGGATCCTGGTGAGGTGAAATGCCTTCGTCTTCAAATCCTGCGGGTTGGCCGCTGATGCGCCGGACGGTCGTGGTGTCGGATCGACATGCGGCGGATCTCGCGCGGGTCGCGTTTGCTCGCCGGCACGCGCATGGTGCCCAGATTTTCAAGATCGAACAGGTCGCAGCGCGGCTGGCTGGTGGGTTTTTCCGCCCCGTCGGACAGGAGGAACTGGACGGGGCGATTGCCGACGCCCTGGATCAGAATCTTGGAGAGCTCAATCCCATCAAGGCATTACCGGGCTTCGCCAGCGCCGCCGGGAGCACGCTTCAGAAAGTCTGGCGGGCGGATATTGATTTGCAGGCCCGTGCGGATGCCCATCCCCGACTGGGCGCGCTTGCGCGGCTGGAGGCGGCGGTTCTCGCCCGCTTGCCTTCAGCCATGCTTCGCCCCCGCGACCTTGTGGGTGAAGCCTTGCAGCGCCTGCGGCACGCACCGCAGGTGCTTGGTCCGATTGAGATTCTCGGCAGAACGGAAATGGCGCCCTGCTGGCGCGCGCTGGTCCGTGAGCTTGCCGGGATTGTGTCCGTACATTGGATCGCCGGACCAAGGTCCATCCCGTCCTGGCTCGAAGGCACCCGCATCGAGGTCATCGCAAGCTCGCCACACGCCCCCGATCACGTGGGTATTTCATGCTCGGACCCGCGGCATGAGGCCCTCGAAGCCGTGCGCTGGGTGCGCGGCCTGCTTGCGCGAGGGGTGGCAGCGCACGACATCGCTATCGTGGCCGCGACGACTGGCGAATACGATGCTCATCTGCTCGCCATCTCGGCCGATGCCAATCTCGATGTCCATTTCGTCCATGGGCGCCCAGTGCTGACCACTCGCGAAGGACAGGCTGCGGCGGCTTTGGCCGAGGCACTGATTGGCGGACCGGATCAAGAGGCGGTCCGCCGCTTGTTTGCCAAGACACGTTCGCTATCGAAGTCGGTCGCTGAACTTCCACAAGAATGGACACGCCTTGTCCCGCGCGATGTGCCATTGCCGACACTGGAACGCTGGACGCATGCCCTCGGCGCGCATGCGGGCACGGAGCGCGAACCGACCTGCACCGCCTTGCTCGAACTGGTGCGCCTTCTGGCACAGGGGCCCGACGCATCAGCCGCGGCGGGCGAGAGATTCCTGTCGGGCGTCGCTTTGGCGATCTGGCGAAAGGCCTTGTCGCGCGGCCCAGCCGCAGCGGTTGACTCAACTCTGACCCGACTTCGCCTTGCTGATGATCATGACGGGGCGAATACCGTGGCGTGGATGCCCGCCGGGGCGCTCGCGGCCTCGCCACGCTCCCACGTGCGGTTGCTTGGCCTGATGTCTCGAAACTGGCCGCGGGCGATCTCCGAGGATGCATTGCTGCCGGATCACGTCGTCCCGCTGTCGGAGCTGGACCCATTGCCCGTCTCCGAGGCCGATCGCCGCGATTTTCACACCATCCTGCGGACCACGACGACCACCGTCACCCTATCGTGGAGCCGCCGCGACGCCACGGGCCGCGCCCTCGGCCGCAGTCCGCTGGTCCCCAGAGATATCGCCATCACGCATCTCTCCCGCACCACCATTCCCCTTCACGCGGCCAGCGAAGCCGATCGGCTTTTCTCTCGACTGGAAGAATTCTCAGCGGCGCCCCAGGCTCGATCCGCCAGCACGTGTTGGCGCGATTGGCATCGCTCTGAAATCACCGCCCATGACGGCCTTGTTCGTGCCGGACATCCGGTGATCGCGCAGATCTTGGTCCGGCCTCAATCTGCCACGTCGCTGGCGCTCTTATTGCGCGACCCGCTTGGCTACGTCTGGCGCTACGGGTTGCGGCTGGAGGCGCCAGCTACCAGCGCGCACCCGATGACCCTTGATCCTCCCAGCTTCGGCAATCTGGTTCATGCCATTCTGGAGGCGGCGACACGGGATCTGGAAGACAAAGGAGGGTTTGCGCGCGCCACACCCGAGGAGGTGGATGCGGCCTTCGCACGTGCGCGCAGCGATATCGCCGCGCAATGGGAGGCAAGTGTGGCTGTGCCACCAGCGCTCCTGTGGTCGCAGACCTTAAACCAGGCCGAAAACCTGGCATTGGAGGCTCTGGACACGGCGCTGGCCCCACTTCCCGGCCAGCGTACATTCGTCGAAGTCGGGTTCGGCCTTGAGAGCGACGAGGACGGGCGCGATGCGCCGTGGGCCACGACGCAGCCGATTTCTATTCCCGGCACCACGCTCACACTGCGGGGCAAGATTGACCGGCTGGACATTTCCGGTGATGGGAAACGTGTCCGCGTCATCGACTATAAGACGGGCGGAGTCCCCAAGGATATCGACACCCGGCAGTTGAGCGGAGGAAGCGAGCTGCAGCGCTCGATCTATGCGTTTGCCGTCGCCTCCCTGCTCGGTGAAACCATTCATACCGAGGCCTCATTGCTGTACCCGGGGAAAGCCGGTGGCCTGTTCCCGCTGGAAAATCCACACCTCGTTCTGGACCGGCTGTCGGACTATCTGAAATGTGCGTCCGACAATCTGCGACGCGGCCTTGCATTGCCGGGAGTAGGCGCAGGCGGCAGCTATGACGAGCGGGTCTTCGCATTGCCGGCGTCGGCCGCGATTCATTATCTGCCGCGTAAGGACGCCGCCATGCGCGCCTTGCTTGGCACGCTTACGCAGGCTTGGGAAGAGATATGACCATATCCGCCATTACGCCGCTCGCCGATCTTGGTGCGCGTGTTGCGGCCCTCACTCAGCTCGATCGCACTTTGCTGGTGGAGGCGGGAGCCGGCTCCGGCAAGACCGCAATCCTGGCGGGACGCATTCTCATGTTGTTGGCACGAGGTGTACCACCGAAGGCGATCGCTGCCATCACCTTCACCGAGCTCGCGGCTAGCCAACTTCTCGAGCGGGTCACGCAATTTGTGGACGAGGTTCTCGGCGGCGAGATACGCGCCGATCTGCGACCTGCGTTGCCAAGTGGTCTTTCTGCCACTCAACGCGCCCATCTGGAAAGTGCGCGTGCGCATCTGGATGAGATCACTGCCAGCACCATCCACGGATTCTGTCAGTCGCTCATCAAACCCTATCCTGTCGAAGCAAGTCTTGACTCAGGCGCGGGCATGCTGGACCCGGCCAACGCGATGTTCATGCTCGCCGAGATTCTCGACACTTGGTTGCGCGAACGATTGTCCGGCGCAGAGCGCGAGGACGATATGATCGCGACGCTCGTGCTTCTGAAGCCGAACGAAAGTCTCGATCTTTTCAAAACACTGGTCGCCTTCATGGTCAGCCATCGGAGCGCAAGGGTCGCGCCTGCGGCATTCACGCACGATCTCGTCACGGATTTCTGCCGCGCCGTGGCCAATTTTCGGGCATTTCTCAGCGCGACCTTCGTTGAAGAGGGAGAAACGGAAGCCATCGTCACGGCCCTGGAATACGGTGCCGCGCACGTCGCAGGCGTAGCGAAGACCGTTGAAGCGAACATGCTCGGCGCACTCATGGTGCTGCCCGAGGATGGGGGGCTCGGCGGCTCCTACAGGAAGCAGGGGAAGTGGCAGGCGGCGGCGAAGGCGGTCGGGCTTTCCGCCAGCGAAGGCAAGCGTCTCTCCGAAATCGCAAGCCTGCACCATGCGGCCTGCCGCGCGACCTATGAAACCTTACGGGCCTGCGCCGCCGGGCGCGTGCTGGAGCGGCTCGCATCCGATCTTTCGGAGGTCCTCGAACGTTACGCGGAACGCAAGCGTCTGACCGCCGGCCTCGATTTCGATGATCTGCTGTTCGCGGCATGGCGCTTGCTGCGCGAACATGAGCCAGTGCGCCAGGCCCTTGGCCAACGGTATGCCCATGTGCTGGTCGATGAGTTTCAGGATACCGACCCGCTTCAGACCGAAATTCTCCTGCGGCTCACTGGCGAACCGCCGGTGTGCGATCCTTCCGCACCGCTCGAGAATTGGTCTGTTCGTCCCGGTGCGCTATTTCTGGTGGGCGATCCCAAGCAGGCGATCTACCGCTTCCGCGGTGCCGATGTGGCGGCCTATGTGGGCGTGCGGGAGACCCTTCGGAGGCGGGATCCGACCTCGATCATCGCCATCTCCACGAACTTTCGCTCGGTCGCAGATATCCTTCATTTTGTGAATGGCAGCTTCTCGGGCCCGCTGTCGGATGAAGGGCAGCCGGGCTTTGCACCGCTCGAGGTTTTCCACGCGCCGGCCCACGCTGGCCCCTTCGTCGCGTGCCTGCCCGTCGAAATGCCCTTGAATGAGAAAGGGAAAGCGAGCGCCGAGATGCACCGGACGGCCGAAGCGGGAGCGGTTGCGGCCCTATGCGCCCGCATCATCAGTTCTTTGGAAGTGCGCGATCGTTCAAACGGGACACGCTTGTGTCGGGCTGGGGATATTGCGCTCCTGGCGCCTGCTGGAACCGACCTGTGGCGTTACGAACAGGCGCTCGAAGATCTCGGAATTCCCGTCGCGAGCCAGGCGGGAAAGAGCTTTTTTCAGCGTCAGGAGGTGCAAGACCTGATCGCCATGACGCGGGCATTGGCCGATGCACGCGACACCTTGGCGCTCGGGGCGCTTTTGCGCGGACCTCTCGTGGGCCTGAGCGAGGAGCAATTGCTGGACATGGTGTCTGCCGATCCCGACACGCTCGGGATGGAGAGCACTCGCCTGCATCTGTGGATGGCGGCAGAAGAGATCGGCGATCCCCTCGCGCGGCACATCCTGCAGGTGCTCCAGAGCCTTGCCCGGCAGGTCCCCATTAATACGCCCTATGCTTTGCTGTCCCAAGCGGTGGAGCAATTGCGCGTTCGCTCGGTGCTCCGCGCCCGCCATGGTGATGGCGCAGAGCGCACCCTGGCCAATGTGGACCTGTTTCTGGAGATGAGTCACGGCTTCGCTGGCCTCGGGCTGAGAGCATTCGCGCTGTCCATAAGCAGCGGGTGGGATGATGCCCAGCGCACCGCCGAGGGGCGCCCCGACAGCGAGGCGGATGCGGTCTCCCTGATCACCATGCATTCTGCCAAGGGTCTGGAATGGCCTGTGGTTATTCCGGTCAATACGATGTCCGCGCCGCTCGCGACGGGAGGTGTCATTCTGGACCGCGCAACTGGCATCTTTACCGCAAAGGCGTTTGGCATCGCCGCGCCTCCATACGCGGCGATTCACGCTGGCGAGGTGGCTGAGCGCGAGCGGGAGCAGATGCGCCTCTGGTACGTGGCAGCGACCCGCGCGATGGATCTCCTGCTTCTCCCCTCTCCGAATTGCGGCTACGGCGAGAAGAGCTGGTCGGGGCGCATCGGGTTCCCGCTTGAGGATCTTCCGCGCTTCGACATGGCGCAGTTTCCGCACGCTTCCCCGTTCCGGCGTTCTCAGGCAGCCAATCAACAGGATCGTGAGACTTTTGCGGCTGAGGCCGCGACGATCGCGGCGAACCATCGCTCGCTGTTGCGTGTGGCACCAAGCCGGATTGAGGGCGACACAGCGGTGGAACGACCGGAGCCACGGCTGTTCACGGCATCCGATGTCGTTGACGAAACACCGGAGCTCGACATCCGCGGCGGCCGCGAACGCGGCTTGATCATGCACAAGCTGTTTGAAGAAGTGCTGACGGGGGAGTGTGAGGAAGATCCCGTCCCGCTTGAGGCGCGCGCCGCCGTTCTCATCATGCAGCTCGACCACGAACCAGCGGACGCCCCCTCGCGCGGCCTTTGTCCTCGCGAACTTGCGGCCTGCGTATTGGAAAGTCTCCGTCTTCCCGAGATCGCCGCGGTGCGTGACCACCTTGTGCCCGAATTCCCGATCTACGCCGCGCAGGCATCTTCGATAGGTGAGCAGATCGTCTTTGGAATTGCGGATGCTCTACTGGTAGGACCAGCAGGCACGGTCTCGCTTATCGTGGATTGGAAGACGGACGTCTCGCCAGAGACGGCAACGCTTCAGAGATATCGTCAACAAGTTCAAGCCTACTGCGATGCAACCCAGGCAAAGGCAGGGGTTCTGGTCTCCGCAACGCATAAAAATATATTGTGCGTAAGCGCCGAACATCAATGTTCGTATCTCTGACCGGACTTCATTGAGAGAAAGCTCATGCATCCTCACGTGCGATAATCCTCGGCTTGCAGCGGATACGACCGATAATGACGTGCCCAGAAATTAGGGTGGCAATACAGGGGATCCCCTCAGGGAGGAATAAATCGTGCCGCGGATGTGGGTTCTTTCCGACCTGCACTTGGAGGATATCAATGAGGAGGTGTCGGCTAAATTTAACAATGAGTCTTACGACATGTTGGTTGCCGCAGGCGATATCTGGAGAGGAAACGTTCTCGGCGGACTAAAATTTTTGAGGGAAATCGCGCCGGCCAAGCCAATTATAATGGTCCTCGGAAACCATGAGTATTGGAATGGGGAGGTCGAGGAGCAGATTTCGCTCGCAAGGATGGCCGCTACACAAAACGGGATCACACTTCTGGAGCGAGAGGAGGCGATGGTTGCAGGCATAAGATTTGTCGGAGCCACGTTGTGGTCAAGTCATGATATTGGGGGCGCCCATGCGGACGACACGGCCCTGACCGGAGAGCAAATCGAGATCGACCATGGCAGCGGAAGTCATCTCATAACCATCCGTGACGCACGGGCGCTGCACCTCAAGGCACGTCGGCAACTGGAAACTATGATCAAGAGGCCCGACGCTGAACGGCCGCTGATCGTCGTGACGCATCATGCGCCGCACCCTCTGTGCGTTCCCGACGATACAGTTGGCGACAGGGCGAGCCTAGCGTCAGATCTGTCCCAGCTTACGGATATTGGATACGCATCGCTCTGGATTCACGGACACGTCCACTCCAGCATCGACATTACGAGACCAAATGGAACCCGGATCCTTTGCAATCCTGGAGGCTATAAATTCTCAAACCGAACGTTCGACGCATCCTGCGTCGTGAATATATAGCATCATATATATTTTTTAGTATCTCCTATCAAACGATGAAATACGGCTATCAACATAGCGTTATTTCAAATTATCCCTTGCCTGATTGCGGGAGAGTCAATTGATAATTCTCGGCGTTTCTGATTTTCACCCCGCTGCCGCTGCTGTTCTGGCTCAGAGTGGCGCCCTGGAGGCCGTACGGGAAGAACGTCCGCCACGCATCAAGAATTTTGGTCAAACACCCACGATGACAGTCGACTGGCCGCTCAAACGCCATGGGTTAAAGCCGGAACAGGTGAATGTACTCGCTTTAGCCGGACATACGCCGGTTCCGGCGCTGGACGGCAAACGAAGGGTTCAATTGTTCCGCGAGGCCGCCAGATGGCATGGCCGAGTACGCGGCCTGCTGCGTCGCTCGCCGTTACGCACGTTGATTCAGCGCGAAAGGCGGCGGGAGCGAGACGAGACCTATCTTGCGCTCGGCTTCCGGCCCCAGGCCATCCAGACCTATGACCTCCACGAGTGCCTCGCCGCCGCCGCCTATTTTGGCCAGGGCACCCGTGACGAGCCGGTCGTGGTCATCACTCTTGATGGGAAGAGCGATGAGTTTTGCTCGACCGTGAGCATCGGGCGCAACCATCAGATTCACCGCAGAATTGCGACCGATGGGAGCCATTCCTTCGCAACCCTTTGTAGCGTCGTGACATATATGATGGGCATGGTGCCCCAGGAAGACGAACACGAGGTCATCGCCAGAGCGCCCTATGCTTCGCTGGCGGCAGCGCGACAGATCGCGGACCGCCTGTGTGACCTTTTTTCCTGGTCGTCCGACGGCAACCCAACTTGGCAGCGACGGCGAGGGGTGCCGCACACCATGCACCTCCAGTCGACACTGGAGTCAGCGTTCTTCGAACAGCGCATCGATGCCGTCCTGAGCGGTGTCCAGCTGTTCGTCGAGGAGATGGTGTGCGAGTTGGTGCGGCGGGCTGTCTCGGCGTCCGGCATCCGCCGTGTGGCGATCTCGGGCGGCATTTTGATAAACGCGCAGGTGAGCAAGAGGATCGCGGAAATGGATGCGGTCAAGCACCTGTTCATCTTTCCGTCTTGCGATGACGCGGCGGGTGCCATAGGCGCAGCTTATCTCGCTCGGTCGGAGCATCTCGGCGGCGCCGATGCGCTGTCCCCTGCCTCCTTTTCTCACGGTCCGGATTGGTCCGAGGTGGAGATCCACTCGGATCTGGAGCACCACTTGGTGGGAGGCGAAATCACCGGTGGATAGAGGTTGGGGGCAACGTCAGCGAGCCGGGACTAAGCACCCAGGGCGAACGGGTGGGACGCGTGTTCAGCGCACCATATTGGTGCAATGTGGTGCAATGTGATATACATTTTTGCAAATCGTAGGCAGAAACCCATGGTCGTCACAATGAGACAGCGTGCTCCAGCAAAAGAGGGTACCCGCGCGTCTGTGACCTTTCCAGCCGACCTCTACGCTAAGTTATCACGGCTCGCTGAAGAAAATAAGGTATCCGTAGCCTGGGTCGTCCGGGATGCCGTAGAAAAATATCTCGAAGCCAAGCATTTACTCTCTCGCCGCCAGCAGTGAGGGCAGCGGCATGCGAAACGCCCAAAAAAACCTCAGTCCAACCACCAACGCAGGAAGGCGGGAACCTGTGATCGCGAACGGATGCGCTGTCCTTCAGAAGATCGCCCGCCTGCAGGCTGGTGGTAAGCCCCGGGTGCTGGATCTGTTCGCTGGATGTGGCGGAATTTCCTTGGGGTTTTCATCTGCTGGGTTCACTATCGCCGGAGCGGTGGAGTTCGACCGCGAGGCTGCGGCATCCCATGGACTCAACTTCCATGGCGGCGATCCTTCTCATTCGCAGCCTCGCGACATCACAAAGACCAGTCCGAATCAGTTAGCCGCCGAGTTACAGACTGGCCCCACAGCTAGAGCCTTCGATGTGCTTGTTGGTGGGCCACCATGTCAAGCCTTCACTCGTATCGGCCGGCCCAAGCTGCGCGAGGTAGAGAGACATGCCGAGGCGTTCAAGCGCGATCCGCGCGTCCAACTCTACATTGACTATTTGCGCTATGTCGACGCTTGCGCACCACTAGCCGTGCTGGTCGAGAATGTACCGGATATGCTGAATCATGGCGGCCAGAACATCGCCGAAGAGATCGCTGAGGTCCTGGAAAATAAGGGTTATATCTGCCGTTACACCCTTCTGAATGCCGCCTTCTACGGTGTACCGCAGATGCGCGAGCGCGTGATCCTGCTCGCGTACCGGCGGGAGGTTGCCAACGCTGTCGCATTCCCCGAACCGTCGCATTTCATCGATCTGCCGCGAGGTTATGAAGGTTCGCGGTCGGTGGCACTCAAATTCCTTAATAGTGATGCCGCAGACGACGCTAATCACTATATCCATGCACCGAAAGCGACCCACTCACTCCAACCCGCAATTACCGCAGCGGATGCACTTGGCGATCTGCCTGTAATAGAGGCCCAAAAGCTAATCCAGACTGGTGAGTTGCGCCGTGGTGCCCGTCGCTTCGATGCACCCATACCTCATTGCAAGGAACCGCATACGCCCTTTGCTAAGTTGATGCGCACATGGCCGGGGTTCGAAGCGCCGGAAGTCCTGACCGACCACGTCATTCGCTATCTACCACGTGACTATCCTATTTTCTCGCGTATGAATCCGGGCGACCAATACCCGCAGGCCTATGAGCACGCCATGAAGATGTTCGAACAGCAGATAGAACTTCTTGCCAAAAAGGGGGTGAAGGTCAAAGCTGGATCGAAGCAATACGAGGAGATCAAAGCCACCATTGTTCCACCCTACGACGTAGGTAAATTTCCGAACAAGTGGCGCAAGATGTGGCGCGACCAGCCGGCACGCACGCTGATGGCGCATCTTGGCAAGGACAGCTACAGCCACATTCATTACGACAGCCGTCAAGCACGCACAATCTCGGTGCGTGAAGCAGCACGTCTCCACTCATTTCCAGACGGATTCGTTTTCTGCGGCACGATGAACCCGGCCTTCCGGCAGATCGGTAATGCCGTTCCACCGCTGCTAGCGAAAGCCGTTGCCATGCAGATGATGAAAACACTTAAACAGATGGGGGGCGGGGTGGCGGATGAAGTTCGTCGAACGCAATCGGCAGTTACCTGACGTCTTACGGAAGCATTTCTAGACATCGAAGACCTTCGCCCCACGCAAGTTATTTGGTGTCTCTATCAGCGCTAGAATTTTCAGATAAGGGCTGCGCTGACGCACCGATTTTCTATGCCATCCTAGCTGTAAGGTAGATCACAGAAATCATGGCTGATCGCACTCGACTACGGCTGGCGCAGCGAAACGGCAAAAATCCCGATGCTGCGAGCGCTCTACTAGGTGTTCCGGTGGCTTGAGACCCACACCGATTCAGGCGCCGCGAAGTCGCAGGATCAGCAGATCCTGCTTTTCAACAGGGAGATCTTCCTTGAAGATCATGGGCAGATATTCCTGGCTTCTTAGGATACGGGCCCAAATGGGCGGTGAGGCTCAAAACCACGTTCTCGATCCCGCCGAGACGCGCCTCATTATGAGTGGGCTTTCGAAAGGTCTTGCTGACTTCACTACGTCCCCGCGTTTTCATGCGGTCGACCCCAAGGGCGACACGCCACTTCATCTGGCGGCGCGTACTGGGAACCTCGTGCTGTGCGATCTTTTTATTCGCGCCGGAGCCAATCCCGTAGCACTGAATCATGAGCGCCAGACACCCGCAGATGTTGCATTTACCGAAGGCCACTATTTCGCTGCGCAGTTGCTGTCCGCGCTTGTTGCGAATTCGCTGGAATCCATAAAGGTCGACACTCGCGACGAGAGCTCGGAACTCGAGCCCGGAGCGGCCGGCATCGAGGCAGTTCCTGAGCCTCCTGACGGAGCGGTCCAGCAGACGAAGCCGAACGATTCGTCGGATGACCTAGATGACTTGCTGAGTTTCGAGCCCGAGGAAGAGCCAGAGGGGTTCTTCGGCCAGTCCGCGAGCGACACGGCTTCGGGCACATTCGTCAAGCTCTTAAGCCCGGCATATGCGGTTTCGAATCATGCAGATGGAGGTTGGGAACTCGACCTGTCACCGGTGCCGATTACCGGAGAGGGCATAGGCTCTGGCGCCACCGTCACCGCCGATCACAATGCGGAGCATGACTTCCTGAAGGTCCGCAACCGCGGCCGGCGATCAGTCAAGCGTACCGTCGTCCGGACCAGCACTCGGCTGTCGATCGATCCCGAGATCTGCAAGACGTGGGCTGAAGAAGCTCTGGCGAAGGGATGGTTCTCCGTCGACGACCTGGACACCCTGGTTGCGATGTGTGAGGGCAACGGTGATTCCGAGGAATTGCGCATCAATCTCCAGCGCAGCATTGAAGCCGCGGGCCTCGACTTGATCGATCAAGCCTCCGGAGATGATATCGGGCTGTGGGATGCCAGGTCGAATATATCGCCAGATGAACTGGCTGAGGCGATTGAAGCTGCGCTCACCCGGGCAACACGACTACCCGGGACTCAGCACTTCGTCATGGATAAATCCAACGAACTGCAGCTACTTGAGCCCATGGTGCGAGCGAAGCAGGAGCTTCAGCTGCGCATCCTCGCTTGTGAGGCTGCTGTCGAAACCATTCTCGATGTCCTCGACAGGATCCGTGATGGTTCCAGAGACCCCGGACTTGTCTCCCTGAGGCCCATCATCCCAGCGCGCTCCGACTATGCCGAAACGAAGAAATTCTTCGCCGCAGCGGAAGATCTGAGGTCTTGGCACAAAAATGACCGCGTCATGGACGGAAAACGAAGAAGAGAAGCGCTGGCAGCGCTGGACGCACTTGATCTTTCGCTAGTCTTTCAAAAGCAACTCATCGGCTCATTGGAACGTGAGCAAGTGAGCGTCGAGGAAGCTGCGCGACTGGACGCGCTGATTTATGATTTCGAGGCGACCATAGAATCCCTTATACGTGCACACCTTCCATATGTGCGGCGTTTTTCGGCCCGGAACGTGGAGGGAGACGAAGACCCCGAGGATGTCTTCCAGATGAAAAAAGTCAAGGCTGGCGGCGCTGTTTCCGATGACGATCTTGCGGTGGAGCTGCGCTGGTGCACCTTAAAGGTGCGGCAGTTTCGCGGGATGCCTCGGGAAGCAGAATATCCTGAAAGCATTGAAGATTGGGACGACCTGCTGCCCGAGCAAGAGAACGCGAATACTCTCGATCAGACAGAGACCAAAAGGATCGTCACGGATGCCTTGGCTGAACTGAAGAGGTACGATGAACTGAAAGGGAAACGTTATGAAGCTGTGATCCGAATGCGATTCGGAATCGGAGGTGGGGACGAGATGACGCTCGAGGAAATTGGACAGGTTTTTGGATTAACGCGCGAGGGAATTCGGCAGATCGAAGTCAAGGCACTGAAGAAATTAAGATCCCCCAACAGACTGGGGCAATTTTCCTTCTTGTTGAAGAGCTGACAGCATGGGCGCGAGAAATGCTCCTCCTCATGCCAGTTCGATGTTCGAGTCCCTTCGGGGGCTCGGCTATGCGCCTGCGACCGCAATCGCCGACCTGATAGACAATTCCCTTTCGGCAAATTCGAGTAAGATCGACGTCCAACTTGAATGGGCTGGCCCGGAAAGTTGGGTTCGGATCGTCGATGACGGCGGCGGCATGGACGATGCCGCCCTTGAGGCTGGCATGCGGCTTGGCGCACGCGATCCGCGGGCCGAGCGCGCTCCCAGCGATCTGGGGCGCTTTGGGCTGGGTCTGAAGACAGCGAGTTTCTCGCAGGCTCGGCGCTTGACCGTCGCCAGCCGGCGGAATGGCGGGCTCACCGTCTGCCTGCGCTGGGATCTCGATCTCATCGGCCAGGAGCCTGGTGCCGAATGGCCACTGTTCGAAGGCCCCGCTCCGGGATCGGAGCATCTGCTTGCTCCGCTCGACAAGATGGAACACGGCACCGTCGTCCTCTGGGAGAGGCTCGACCGCATCGTGACCGATGGGTTCACCGCAACCGACATGATCGAACTCGCTGATCGTATCGAGGTGCATCTCGCGATGACCTTCCATCGTCTTATGGACGGCCAGCAGCCCCAACTCCGGCTCCTTCTCAATGGCAGGCCGGTGAAACCATGGGATCCATTCCTGATTGGACACCCCGGCAAGGCGCTCGAAAGTCCCGAGTATAAAATCCTCCACACGACGGGAGTGACGGTTCAGCGCCATGTCCTGCCGCATCGCGACATGCTTAAACCTGCCGAACAGGAAGCCGCCGCCGGACCCGGAGGATGGACGCAACAGGAGGGGTTCTACGTCTACCGTAACAGGCGCCTTCTACTGGCCGGAGGTTGGCTTGGCCTCGGCGATGGCGGGAAGCCCTGGCTCCGCGATGAAGCCCACAGGCTTGCCCGCATCAGGCTAGACATACCGAACAGCGTAGACGCCGAATGGAAGATCAACGTACTGAAGTCAACGGCCAGTCCGCCGGTTCGACTGCGACAACAGCTTCGCAAGCTTGCGTCGGAGACGCGGGAGACCGCGAGACGGGTGTTTGCCCACCGGGGCCACATCACACCGATCACGGGTATGCGCTCGAATGCTGTTGCAGAAGCATGGCAGGTGCGACGCTCGGCGCAGGGGACGTCCTACCGGATTGCCCGCGATCACGACCTCGTCGCATCGATCCTGAATCGCGCCGGTTCGCTCAAACCCGACATCCTGGCTCTCCTGAGGCTCATCGAGGAAACCGTTCCCGTTCAGCGAATATGGTTGGACACAGCAGAAGACAAGGAGACGCCGAGGACAGGGTTCGTCGGGGCTCCCCCCAACGAAGTGATGGAGACGCTGTCCTCGATATTCGAAGCGCTCGTGACGTTTCGCGGCCTCAGCCCGATCGAGGCTCGCGAACGGCTCGGTCGCACGCCGCCATTCAACCAGCACCTCGATCTGGTGGCAGACCTTGAAGTGAAAGACACGTAATGACGATTTCGAACCAAAAGAATTTCGATTTAATACTTTCCATGGCGCAGAACATGCTCCGCCTTGCCTCAAAGGGCGCCCAGACTCCCGTCACGCCTGAAATGATCGTAAAGGTGCTGGACAAGCTCGCGGTCATGATGGAGGAGGACTTTGAGCGCGTCGATCGGGGCGAGCTCGTTGACGAATTGATCCGCCGGTCAAGCCGCACCGTCGGCGAGAATGCCACTCTCTCGGGCGGAGAGGACCATGTCCCCTGGCTAATAGCGGAAAGAAAGAAGGGCTGGACGTACTGGCGGCGTTATTCCGAGTATATGGAAGCGCGTATCCCGTGGACGGCCCTCGACGCCCTCGACGTTGCCACCGATGAAGTCCTCTCGCAACTCGAGGACCCAACCCGGGAAGGCGCGTGGGATCGTCGCGGTCTGGTCGTCGGCCATGTGCAGTCGGGAAAGACCGGCAACTACACCGGGCTGATCTGCAAGGCCGCAGACGCCGGCTACAAGATCATCATCGTGCTGGCCGGCCTGCACAACAACCTGAGAGCCCAGACCCAGGTCCGTCTCGACGAGGGGTTCCTGGGTTTTGCCACCATCGCAGCAGACGCCGGCGAGCTCCCTGCGGTCGGAGTCGGACTGATCGACAGCGATAGGTCCGCCCGTCCCAATGCCGCAACCAATCGAAGCGACAAGGGCGACTTCAACACGGCCGCCGCGGCCAAGATGAATATCAGCCCAGAACAGAGACCGTGGCTGTTCGTGGTCAAGAAGAACAAGACCGTCCTGGAGCGCCTGCTCCACTGGATCCGCAATCGCGTTGTCAATCACGTCGATCCCAAAACCGGTCGCAAGCTGGTTACCAACCTGCCTCTTCTCGTGATCGACGACGAGTCCGATCATGGATCTGTCGACACCGGCGAAGACGTCGTGGACGAGTTCGGCAAGCCGGATCTCGAGCATGAGCCGAAAACCATCAACAGGCTGATCCGGTCGATCCTCCACCACTTTTCGCGGAAGGCCTACGTCGGCTACACGGCTACGCCCTTCGCGAACATCTTCATCCATAACCGCGGGGAGACAAAGGAAAACGGGCCGGACCTCTTCCCTGCTGCCTTCATCACCAATCTTGCGGCGCCATCGAATTACATCGGGCCGGGGCGCGTCTTCGGCTCGGCATCAAGCACGCCCGATGACCTGCCCCTCATACGCCCACTGGCAGACGACGAATTCCAGCCGTGGATGGCGCCCCGCCACAAGAACGGCTACCAGCCACGATGGCAAGGAGCGGATCGCATACCGGATTCGCTAGCGGAAGCGATCCGTTCTTTCGTCTATGCCTGTGCAGTGCGGAAGCGGCGCGGACAGGGCAACAAGCACGCGTCGATGCTAATCCATGTCACCCGCTTCACATCAGTCCAGAACGCTGTCGTAAACCAGGTTGCCGAGTATGTGCGAGATCTAAAGGGTCGCTACACACGAGGCATCGATCTGACAGCCCTCGAAGGATCCATGCAGAGCGAGTACGAAGAGACCTTCCTGCCTGGCATGCAGGGGATCCGCTCTGCCTTCGTCGAGGAGGAGATACTGGAGGACATCTCGTGGGCTGATGTCCGGGCCGTGCTGCCGGAGGTCCTATCGGACATCCGCGTGAGCGAGATCAACGGCACGGCGAAGGACGCACTCGATTATGTCGAGAATAACGGCACCGGTCTTAAGGTAATCGCCATTGGCGGCGACAAGCTGGCGCGTGGCCTGACCCTGGAAGGTCTCTGTACAAGCTATTTCCTACGGACTGCGCGCATGTACGACACTCTCATGCAGATGGGACGGTGGTTTGGGTACCGTGACGGCTACCTCGATGTCTGCCGGCTCTACACGTCGCGGGAAATGGTGGAGTGGTTCGGCCATATCGCCGATGCCGCCGAAGAACTGCGTCAGGAGTTCGACAACATGGTCGCGGCCCGCGCCACGCCCGAGCAGTTCGGCCTGCGCGTGAAATCCCACTCAGTGCTCACCATCACGTCGCGCGCAAAGATGCGAAATGCCCGCCCGATGCAGATGACCTATTCCGGCGATCTATTGCAGACCATCGTGTTCCCGAACCGCGAGGACGACATCTCGACCAATTTTCGGGCGACGAATCGTTTCATTAGCGCGCTGGGTCCATCCTTGGATCTGAACCGGCAGCACTATGTGCCCGAAGGTCAGAAGTGGAACGGCCATCTGTGGAGAGATGTGCCTGCCCTGAGTGTCATCTCGTTTCTCCGCGAGTATCGGACCCACCCGGCTAGTTTCCGGATTATGAGTCCGCTAATCGCGGATTTCATCGAGGAGATGAACAAGGATCGGGAAATCACGAGCTGGACCGTGGCGCTGATTGGGAAGGACAGCGGTCCGGACGACAAGCATCGTTCGGTTGGCGGCTGTTCCGTCAACATGCTCCAGCGCAAGCGCACGACCGATCATGCGGATCGATATTCAATCAAGACCCTCATTTCGCCTCGCGATCAAGCTATCGACCTGACCGAGGCGGAGTGGAGGGCTGCCCTTGAACTCAGTCGAAAGACTTGGCGCAACGATGCGGATCGAAACGAAGGCAAGGATCCCCCGTCCGAACCGAGAGGCCCGCAAATCCGTCGCGTTCTCGGAGGATGCGTCGCCGAGACAGGCATCCCGGCTCGCCGGGAACGCGGCCTACTGATGCTCTATCTACTCGATCCTACCGGTGCCGGGGTTGCAAAGCTTTCAAATGCGGATCCCGTCGTGGGCTGGGCGATCAGCTTCCCGTCAAGCTCCTCAGAAAGAAGGGTCTCCAACTCGAGGTACATCGCCAACAGCGTTCTATGGGGAGGCATCAATGAATGGGTGGACTGAAGAGGGACTCGTCCACTCATGGCGAGCACTTGTGCGCCAGGACGCCGGCGAAGAATGGCGGTTCGTCCACCTTACCGGAATGGGCGGCGTTTCGATCGAGGCAGGTTGCCACTTTCCCCACGGGAGGGAAGCGCTGATCGTTTCATTCCCCGGATCCTGGCCAATCAATCCGGCGAGGCTGCCTGAAGGCAAGGGCTTCGATGTTGCCCGTATCGAGGGTCAAACCGTCTTTGCCGGGAAAACGGCCATCGCTCTGGTGAGGCGGCTGCAGGGGTCGCCAGACATCTTCGCCACCATGGTCGTCGATGTCCTGCGAACACTCGAAGCCGCAACCGGCTCGGCCAATGGTGATGCGGCGGAACCCTTTCTCGAACGAGTCAGGGAGTGGCAGGCATTCATGACTCGAACGCATCGCCCCCTGTCGTCAGATGCGCAGGTGGGCCTCCTCGGCGAGCTGTGGATGCTCAGGTTGCTCACGGACACTTCCCTGGGAGCCGGTGCCCTTGACTGCTGGCAAGGACCGTTGCGGGCGGCGCAGGATTTTCACTTGCGCGGCGGAGCGATCGAAGTGAAAAGTACAGTTCAGGCTGGCTGCTTTCTCGCGCGCATCAACAGCATCGAGCAGTTGGATGGTAATCGAACTCCTATCTTTCTCTGTGCCTTCCGCTTCCAGGAAAGCACGGGCGGGATTTCGCTTGTCGACCTCGTGTCCGAACTCCGAGAGAGGTTCGGGCATGCCGGCGTTCAACGCAGCTTCGAGGCGCTACTGTTGGTGTGCGGATACATCGACGAACATGCACCGCTCTATGGCCGAGCGCTGACATTGAAGGATGCGAGGGCATTTCGCTCCGAAGGTGACATGCCGCGTCTCACGCGCTCTGCCCTGCCGGCCGCCGTCCGTTCAGCTGCCTATGTGCTCGACGTTGATGCGCTTGGAATCCCTTTCGTCCGGCTTCCAGAGCTCCTCAACGAATTTGGGCTGGACTGATATGACCCTTGAAGAATTTCACAGCAATTTCCGTTCCGATCTGCAGACGACTATTGCGGAGCTTGTCGAAGCTGGAGAGGCCCCCTTTCCTTCGGAGGAGCTCGTCTTTGCGGAAATGGTCATGGGGCACGTCGAGGAAACCGGGGCCTGTGACGCCACAACCGTCTGTCATTGGAACGGCAAGGTCGGCAACGCGAAGCTTCGCATCACAGGCTATGCCCTCAGTTCCGACGAAAAGGCCCTCGACCTGTTCGTGAGCCACTATTTCGGGACTGAAGAACTGAACGATCTGCAGGACGCGGATGCCAAGGCCACCGCTACTGAAGGCATCCGTTTCCTGTTCCGCGCCGCCACCGGAACGCTGGAGGCGATGATCGATCCTACCCACCCGGTTAGGGACCTCGTCGCAACTATCAGTTCCCGGTGGAACGACATCGACCGCCTTCGGGTGTTCGTGATCACCGATGGCCGAACCAGCGCCAAGCGGTTTTCGGACAAGGAGGTTCACCAGAAGATGGTGGCCATCGAGGTCATAGACATCGATAGGTTGTTCCGCAATATCGCGGGCAAGCCAAGAGACGAGCTCGTTTTAAACTTCATCCAGTCGATCGGTAGACCACTGCCCTGTGTTCACGTCCCCGATCCGGATGCGGATTACGAATACGCTCTTACCGCAATTCCGGGGCAGATAGTCCGAGATCTCTACTTGCGATTCGGACCTCGTCTTCTTGAAGCGAACGTGCGGACATTTCTTGGCAGCAAGGGCGCGGTTAATAAGGGCATAGTCGGAACGCTCCGAAAGGAACCGGAGCACTTTCTCGCATTCAACAACGGCCTTGTAGTCGTTTGCGATGAAGCATCGTTCAAACGGTCTGACGATGGCGATTTAGGTCTTTCGGTCCTGAAAGGCCTACAGATCGTGAACGGCGGCCAAACGACATCGACCATCTACTACGCGTCACGCAACGATCGCGCCATCGACCTAAGTCATGTCATGGTCCCAGCCAAAATCATCATTCTCAAGGGATCGAAGGACGAAGCGCGTGAGCAACTGATCAGCAACGTCGCCCTCTATGCGAACAGACAGACCGCGGTGAAGATGTCCGACCTTTCGACGAACCGCCCGTTCCATGTTCAGCTTGAAAGGTGGGCAAACGAGACATTGTGCCCTGACGGCGCAACGCGCTGGTTTTACGAGCGCGCGGACGGCGCATACAACGTGATGCTGCTGAAGGATGGCACCACATCTGCAAAGCGTAGCAAGCTGAAGGAGATGATCCCGCCGAAGCGAAAACTCACCAAGAAGGACATTGCCAAGTACCATGAGGCGTGGCGTGGCAAGCCACACCAAGTGGCGATGGCTGGCGAAAAGAACTTTGTAGCTTTCATGGCCGCACTCGATGACGATCCGGCAATCGTCCCGAACCCTCTGAACGCGCGATGGTACCGAGAGATGATCGCGAAGGTCATCCTCTTCAGGGCGATCGAGAACATGATCAAAACGAAGGAGGCAAAGGAGATATTTCGTCAAGGCTGGGTTAACATCGCCACCTATGTCGTTTCAGTCATCTCGGATCGGCTCGGCGACAGACTCGATCTTGAAAAGATCTGGATGCAGCAGGGTATTTCTGGTGGCCTGCGCGACCTGCTCTGGAGATGGGCAATTGTTGTCAATTCAGAGTTCAATCGGATTGCTCCTGGGCAGCAGATTTCAGAGGTCGCCAAGCGTGAGAATACCTGGGCGCAGATTCGATTTGCAATTTACCCTGCGACGGATTCTTCAATAAAAGAAATAAAATAGTCACCTCTTCTGTGCTCGTTTAGAAATATGACTACCTCAAGAAATCGGAAATTCAAGAAACAGCTCGGTGAGGTCATAGCCATCGGCTTTTTCCCTCCCGCAGTTCGGATTTTTAGACGAGATTAGGGCTTCAGTCAGCACATGACCGATGTCGTAGACAGCCAAGCCCGCTCCCGCATCATGGCCGGGATCAGAGGGAAGGATACCAAACCGGAACGGACGCTTCGCCGGGTGCTGCATGCGCGCGGCTTCCGATTTCGGCTGAATGTAAAGAATGTCGCTGGGTGCCCTGACCTCGTTCTCCCTAAGTACAGCGCGCTCGTCTTCGTGCATGGCTGCTTCTGGCATCGCCATGAGGGCTGCCGTTACACCACCACCCCGTCGACACGCCTGGAGTTCTGGCAAGCGAAATTCGAGGCGAATGTGGCGAGAGACAACGCCATTCGCTCCACACTTCTCTACGACGAATGGCGCGTTGCAATAGTGTGGGAATGCGCTTTACGAAAGCTGGAGCAAGCCATAGCATCGGCTGAACTCCTGTCCGCTTGGCTGATGTCGAGCGAAAGTCAGATCGAGATCGGGGAAAAAGACGCACATTAGCCCTGACCGTGGCACCCGCGCAGATATTCTGATCAGCTGATATCACATGCTCAGAATGATGTGTGGTTGGCTGTGGAAGCTGGGCCATGTGAGCCCAGAAAACTCGACATTTCGGAGTTAGATTTTTCCGCACGGTAACGGGAAGAGAGCCCCGTTTAGCGAAGGCTAGCCGGGCCGACGGGTTTAACCTTCTTAGGCCGGAAACATCAGCCTGTCGGAGTAATGACCTCGACGGTGAAAATTGGCATTGCTTCACTCGGCACATCGCCAATGCGTTCCGCTCCTGGGAGGTCAATCAAGGTCGGCTGCTGCGCCCCCCGTTGCACGAGTTAGTGCAATAAAAAAGCGCGCAATTGGGCCCTGAACATTGGGACGATTCAGCTAGCTGTCGTCGGTGGTCGAGGGACTTGAGCTCTTGCCTTGATTGGATAAATTAGAAGTCGTATCTTCATGCGCGTCGGGTATTCAGAAAAAATAACCCCCGCCTTGCTAGGCACCTGAGTAGGAACTGCGGCAGTGTTAGACGTCTTCCCGCTCTCGATATCTCACCCCATGGATTCTGATCAGCTCGTCGTTATAAATAGCGGTGACGAACCAAGTGTTTACTTGGAGGTGAATTGCGGTAACTGCACAAGGCATCGCTTCGCGCATCAGATAGGCGATACACAGCACGGGCGCCGTATTCTGTATCTTCCAAGCCCTTTCAGTGCGGTGCTGAGCTGCTACCCGCTTCGCAGCCGATAGACCTGATCCTCTCCCCACCACTTCATCATGCGCACCCGCTCACCCAATACTCGTCGCGCGTATAGGCCCCGCGAATGGACCATTTGGGGTTCGGTATACGCGGTGATAGGCTATGGGCTGCCCAGGAGCAGCGGCTCAGCATTGTCAAAGGCGCTTCTCGACCAAGGCGGAAAAACTTAGGGTAGGGCTTGGTTGCGGAGGGCCGGGCTCGAACCGACCGATCTCCGATCCTAATGTTACTCCGGATCGGCGAGGGCCACTCCTCGTCACCGCACCGATTTCCTTGCGCGGATCGCCGATCTGGTCAAGCCTCCGAGCATAGGTCAGAGCTTCTACGGCTTCGTTTTGCGCATCGGAGTAACGTTGGCACCGTCGTTGCCGAGCGCCAGATTCGGAAAGTGCATGCGTATCGTATCCGCTACGTAGGACGGCGCGAGATGAGCCGTTCACCTTGATAGCCAGGTAGCGTGGCGGCGATCCGCTATGGACGCGGGGCGGCGCCCTGGTGCCGTCTCCAGCTACCGTTCATTATTCGGCTTGGAGGCAGCATTATGCTGATTCCCGTGGGCCCATGGCCGCCGCCATGGATAGGGCCGCTGTCGGTTCTGGAGCAGCAAGAACAGCACATGCGCAGGAGGCGCATCATGACGATCAAGACGAAAGAGGCTGCGGAGCGAATTCGGCGCGCGCGCTTCCATGCTGAAGATGAGCTGGAAGGGCGTGCGAGTGCCAAGAAAATGCTCGCCGAGCTAATCGCGAAAGGGCTCCTGACTTTGTATGCAGAGAAGGGGATGGTCAAAGGTCACACCATCTATCCATCTGACTCGCAGTGGCCGGCAACCGAACTCGATAGCTGGAGCGAGCCGGAAGAGGTCATCGCCGCGCGCGCTATATTTTCATCAGTAACCGACTTTGATTTTGAAGACGGAACGCTTCATTCATTTTCCGACGATACGGGCATCCTCATCCGACCGGAGAACCTGTCCTTCCCTCGACTGTGGCTGGGGTGTTGCGTCACCATTGAATTGGCAGGGCTGGCGGTCGACCCAGATGAGCTCGACAACGTTCAGATGAAGAAGCGCGCGGGTCGCAAACCGCCGTACGACTGGAAAGCTTTCCGAGTGGAGGCTCTGCGCTGTCTGGAGTATCATGGGGGCATCAGCACCAAGGTTGATCCAGGGCCGGATGGATTTATTCAGGCGCGCCTCGAAGAGGAAATGATCAACTGGTGCCATCGCACATGGGGCAGAGAGCCCGGTGTGGGGACCATCCGCAAATACGTCCAAGATGCCATCGCCGCCTACAACCGCTCAAGAATGGATGCAGCCTAGGGGAATTATCGTCATTTCCGTCCGACACGCCGGGCAGATTCGAGGACGTTCCCAGACGTGAGCGGCGCGTTGCGCCAAAGCGTCGAGGTGAAGCATGTCAACCGTCCCGTCCCCCGCCCGGCCGATCAGCGTCCGGCCAGATGACTTCCAAGCAATTTACGGCATCAGCCGTTCCCGCGTTTACGAACTGATTGCCGAAGGTGCCTTTCCTGTTCGCAAGGTGGGACGTTCCACCATCGTCTTCACCGAAGACGTGGAGCGCTACCTGAAGGCGCTACCCACCGGTCTGGACGCGGCGCCGGAGAAGGCGACCTCCGCGCGAAAGGCAAAGACCGTGGGAGGTCGCAATGCGCGATGAGGGCTGCTGTGGTGGCGCAAAAACCGCTGGCGCGGAAGCATTGACCATGCTTCCCGTCTTCAACGACGACTTGAGCCACGAAGGCGATATCGTCGATCTGACCGAGCTGCATGCGGAAATCAGCCGCTGGTTCGATGAGCATCCCGAGCGCCAGTATCATCTGGTGGTCCCCAACGAGGGGTACTGCGAGGATACTTATTTTGATGTCGGCGGGCGCGGGTACGAAGGCTACCGAGAGATGTCCGAGTCCTACGGCTTCGTCGCGTTCATCCTTTATATCCGCACGGCGGGCACATTTCGCCGGGTCCTTCAGCGATCAATATCTGTACTTCCCGCATCCCAGCTGCATCGATCGAGATCTGTTCTGGAAGCGGCGTGATAAAGATCCAAATAGGCTACGCGAGTTCTTCTGTTCGCAGTTCAGATGATGGAAAGCAGAAAGGGGCCAGGCCCGTTAAGTCCGGCCCCTTCAGCACGCGAGATGATAATGAACACGCCGAATATGCCGGAACAGCTTATGTCTGGCCACTCCCCTCCGACTGATCTTGTCGCACCCGAGGCCATGCAGGAGGCCGCGCTGGCGCACGCGCGTCTCGGCTTCCGCATCTTCCCCGTCTCGCCGAGGGATAAGCGCCCGCTCGTCAAAGGGTGGGGCAGCGAGGCTTCGGCCGAGGAGACTCAGGTTTCCGCGTGGTGGTCGCGATGGCCCCACGCAATGATCGGCCTGCCCACCGGCGCAGCGAACGGACTGTGGGTGCTCGACCTGGACGTTGATGCGGAGAAGGGCCTCGATGGCAACACCAGCTTTATGGAACTGGAGGTCGCGCACGGCGCCATCGATATCGACGTGTGCGCGACCACGCCTCGTGGCGGCACGCATCTCTTCTTTCGCTGGGATGCCGCTCACCCGGTCCACAATTCGGTGGGTGGTCATGGCGGTGTTGCCCCCGGCATCGATGTGCGGGGCGAAGGTGGATTCGTGGTCATCGCACCGTCGGTGCGGGACGATGCGCGAGCCTACGCGTGGGTGAACGCGCCTCTCGGCGAGGCGGATCTGACCGACGCACCCGATTGGCTTTATGCCCTGATGGAGAAGCCGGTCCTCTCCAAGTCGCCACCCTCGGCCGGAGAGGCCAAGTCCATCTCGTCGTGCCCCGCCCCGACAGACGATCCGCTCATCGGTCGCAAGCGCGCCTACGCCATGGCCGCCTTGGAGCGCGAAGCCGAAGCCGTTGCCAGCTCGGCCGAAGGTGGTCGCAACCACCGGCTCAATGTTGCCGCGAATGCCATCGGCAATTTCGTCGGAGAAGAGATCCTCGCCGAGGCGCAGGTGCGGGAAGCGCTGACCGCTGCCGCGCTTCAGGCCGGGCTTTCGGTGGGCGAGATCGGCAGGACGCTGACGAGTGGCCTCAAGGCCGGTAGGACAAAGCCGGCGCGGTGGCCTCCTGAATGGGCGGAAGAACTGGCCGATATTGAGCGCGGGCGCGCGTTGAGCGCGCGCCTACTCGCCGGCACGGCGAATAGCGTGCCTGCCATTGGCCCTACATGGGATAATCCCGACCGCTCTCCCCTTGGAGAAGGCCGCCGGCTGGCGCCGCGGTTCAAGGTGGAATGGCTGGGGCCGCAGCTCGCGCAATGGGCTGAGGGGCAGGCTCGCGCCACGTGTGCGCCGGTCGATTATGTCTGCGCCGCCATGCTCGCCCTGATCGGCGGCCTCCTTGGCAACCGCCGCCGTCCGCTCGCCGGGGCCGGCTGGGAGGAGCCGCCCACGCTCTTTGTTGCCATGGTCGGAGATCCCTCGTCCGGGAAGAGCCCGGCATCCTCCGCTGTGATGTCGTTGGTGAATGCCGAAGAGGCCAGCCTGGACGCCGACTACCGTAACCGCATGCGGGACTACGAAACCGAGAAGGTCGCGGCGGATGCCGTGATGGCGTCGCGGCGGATGCCGTGATGGCGGCGCACAAGACGGCGCTACGGGAGGCGCTGCGCGGCGATCCGGAACTGGCGAAGGCTTTGCCGCCTGCTCTCCCGGACGGCTTCGCAGAACCGGTGAAGCCCTACCTGAAGCGTATCGTCGTGCGGGACAGCACGGTCGAGCGCTTGGCAACGCTCAGCGCGGAGAATCCTACCGGGCTTCTTTTACACCGGGACGAACTTGCGGGCCTGTTTGCCAGCTTCGGTCGCTATAGCGGTGGCGGGGGATCCGATCGCCAGTTCTTTCTCGAATGTTATGGCGGGCGAGCCTTTACCGTCGATCGCGTGAAGAGCGGTGATCCGGTCCGGGTGGATCATCTGAGCATCGGTATCGTGGGCGCGCTCCAGCCTGACAAGGCGGCAGACCTGTTGAAGGGGGCGGATGACGGCTTCGTGTCCCGCTTCCTGTGGTGCTGGCCGGATCCCGTGCCGGGCTTCCGGATCGCGCGCGATCTGCTCGACCGGAGCGCCGCCGAGCGTGTGGTGAACCGGATCTGCTTCCTCAACATGCGCTCGAACCCGGTTCCGCTTGGCGACACGCCGGTCCTCGTTCCACTCGAAGAGGGGGCTTTGGTCGTCCTTGAGCGCTTTGCGCGCGGAATGAAGGAGCGAGAGGCTAGGGCTGCTCCCTTGATGAAGAGCGCGCTCGGCAAGGCGCGAGGTCACGCCCTGCGCCTCTCCTGCATCCTGAGCTACATGTGGTGGGCGTCGTCCCCTAACGCATCGCCCTTCGAAGAGCCGCAGGAGATCGCCGCTGACGCCATGGTGGCCGCCGTCGAGATGATGGCCAGCTATTTCCTGCCGATGGCAGAGCGGGTGTTTGGCGATGCCGGGGTGCCGGTGACCGAAACGAATGCCGCAATCCTCGCGCGCCACCTGCGCCAGGAGGGGCGCTCGACCTTCAATGCGCGCACTGTCCGGCGAGCCATCGGAGGGGCGTTGCGCACGGCGGATGCCATGGAGGCGGCGATCGAAGACCTCGTGGAGGCCTGTCTGGTGCGGCCCGTCTCGCAGCCGCTCCGCAGCAAGAAAGCCAAGGATTTCGAAGTCAATCCAGCGCTGCTTAGTCCTGGAGAAGGAGGTGTGACGTGACGCCGAAACAACATCGGTTTGTTGAGGAATATCTGATCGACTTGAACGCGACCCAGGCGGCGGTTCGCGCCGGCTATTCGCCGAAGACGGCCGCGTTCATCGCTTCGGAAAACCTCAGAAAACCCTATATTTCTGAAGAGATAGACCGCGCGATGGCGCGGCGCTCGGCCCGCACCGAGATCACACAGGACAGGGTTCTGCAGGAACTTGCCAGGCTCGCCTTCCTGGACATCGGCGGCGCCTTTGCTGCGGACGGGACTCTTCTGCCGCTCCAGGAGATGGCTCCGGACGTGCGTGCGGCCATTGCCGGTCTGGAGGTCAACGAGATCCTGAATGAAGGCGCGGTCATCGGCCGGGCGAAGAAGATCAGGCTCACCGACAAGGTCGGCGCCCTGACGCTGCTGATGCGACACCTGGGCATGCTGAACGACAAGCTGAAGGTCCAAGGCGACATGGAGAACCCGCTGCTGTTGCTCATCCAGAGCATCCAGGGCAGCGCCTTGAAGCCCATGCCGACGTCCGCCCTTCCGAGGCCGTACGGCGACGAATGAGACGCCCCACCTCTGCTCCCTTGAGGGCCGCCGGTTCGCCGGGCGGCCCTTTTTGTTGTCGGGCAGAATCAGCGGGCGCCCCAGCTCGGGCCAATACGGAGCGTTGTGCCAATGCGTCAGGTTGCGGAGTCCGTTCAATAGCTTGAAAGGCAAGGAAAAATTACGTTCTGCGGTCAGGCCAACATTGATTTTGGCGCGACTGGCACAAGCCCGTGTCAGTCCTGGTCCCAGGCAAGTATTTGAATTAATTCAGAAAAATGCCATTGGCACAATTGGCGCTCACTTTCGGGAGAGAAAGAGAGCCAGACTCAGCGGAAGGCGTGGCTGGGATCCATCCAGTCGCGCAGAGGCCCCTTACAGAAACCGCGAGCCGAGCAAATGCTGCGGGTGGGGTCAAAGGTGGGGTTGAAATCAGGAAGTCTGAGATTAATCCAACAAAATCAATGACTTATACGAAGTCATTGGTGGAGCCGAGGGGAATCGAACCCCTGACCTCTGCAGTGCGATTGCAGCGCTCTCCCATCTGAGCTACGGCCCCGGTCGTTGGGAGGCGCCATTTAGAGTCGGGGGGCAGGACCTGTCAAGCAGCTTGCCCGGCAATCCAATGGGGAAAACGTCCGCGGCGGCGTAACCCACAGGTTCGCTTGATCGCGGCCGGCAGACCGGGCGGTCGAAAGCGCGCGCGTCAGCGTCCGCCGGGCGCGGAACGGGGGCGCTCGGGGCCGCGCCCCATGCGAATCGGGCCGAGCAGCCGCAGGATCTGATCCGCCAGCACGCGGGTATCGCGGTCCGCCACCGAGCCCGGCGCATAGGTGGAGACCGCCTCGCCGGCGGTGAAGGAGCGGATGAAATTCACGTCATAGGACAGCGGAGAACTGACCGGCAGGCCGAACCCCGCCAGTTCGGGGCCGATCTGCTGGCCTTCCAGGGTGCCGGGATCGACCTTGGTGGGCACCACCAGCGCCTTGGGGCCGGGGCCGCGGATGGTTGCCCGCACCTCGCCGAGGCGGCCCAGGGTCTGCTTCAGCGAGCTGATGTCCAGGCTCGAGGGGCCGCACGGCAGGACCAGCAGGTCCGACAATTCCACGCACGCCTCGAAGGTGAGGCCGAGTTCGCCGGGGCAGTCGATGATGGCGAATTCACCGCCGCTGCGAAACACGCCCTTGATCCAGGACACCATGTTGGCCCGGGTCAGCACATCGTTGCGCACGGTGAAGCGCAGCCGCCGCGGCAGCGCCCAGGCATAGGCGGATCCTTGCGGATCGGCATCGATGAGCGTCACGGCGCGGCCCAGCCGAACGAATTCCCCCGCAAGGTTGATCGCCGTGGTGGTCTTGCCGACGCCGCCCTTGCGCTGGACGACCGAAATTATCTGCATCTTGAGCCCGAATATCCCGCACCGCCGCGTCCGCCCGGCCGCGGTTCCCAACCGTCCCTTGTCCGCGTATCGGGCTGGGCGCGCAAACGCAAGCGTGCCCTCATCACAGGTGAATCTCGCTCGCCCGGACGATCTGCGGAAGGCTGCCGAACGGGCCGCGACGCTGGAGTTCGGCGGCCTTTTCGTGCGCCGCCTGCGGAAACGAGGGTTCCTTCAGGCGCTGGAAGGCATCCTGCACATTCTTGGCGGTGAAATTGACCGCCATGGAGACCGCCCCGCCCCAGCCGCCAATCAGGCCGCAATTGATCCGCTGTTCCAGTTGGCGCGGCACAATCAGCTGCGGGCGGCCCACCGCGAGGCCGACCTCGAGCGTGCCGAGCCCGCCGTGATGCACCAGCACTCCGGCCGCGCCGATGGCGGCGGGCAGGTCCTGCGGGGTGTCGTGAATGCGGATGCCCTGGCGCGCGAGGGCCGTGCGCTCCTGGGCCGAGGCGTCGCGCAAATAGGCGCTGCCGGTCGGGTCGAGCTGGGTGAGGGTGGCGAGCAGGGCCGGCGTGCTCGGGTGGGAGAGGCTGAGATAGGCGAACCAGCCGCAGGCGGGGGGCGCCTCGGCCGGGGCGGGCAGGGGCTGAAGCGGACCGACGCCCACGCCCGGCGCCCGGCGCCCGGCATAGCTGTCCAGTTCCGGCAGGGTGATGATGAAGGGCTGGGCGTGGCGCAGAATGCCGGGCAGCGTTTCCGGCGCGGGACGTCCGCGCCGCAGCTGCACGGCCCGCACATGGGCCAAAAGCTCCTCTTCATCCAGGCTGGGCTGGCGATTGGCGAGCGGGTCGAATGTGGACTGGTCCGCCGGCGGCAAGGTGAAGCCGTCGCCGAGGACGATCACCGGAATCGCGCCGGAGATCGCAAGGCAAAGCAGCGGGCAATAATCGCCGATCACCAGGTCGGGGCGAATCATGTCCAGCAGCTGGTCCCAGCCGCGCAGCAGCGCTTCCAGCCGCGTCGGATCGTTGAACCCCACCAGGCCGAGAATGTCGCCATAGGCGCCGACGCTGAAGGGAATCCGCCCCTGCGGCAGCACGGCATAGGGCGCCTGGATCACCATGAAGCCTTGATCGGCAAGGCGCATGGCCGCAAGTCCGAGGTCGCGCACGGCGAATATGCACTCATGCCCGCGCTGCATCAGTTCCCGAGCGACCGGCAGCAGGCGCGAGACGTGGCCGAGGCCTTCCCCGAGCTCCCAAGCAAATAGCACCCGGCCCATTCCGTCTTCCCCGTATTGATGCCGCCCCTGCATACGGGAGAACCGAGGGAAGGTCTTGTGCGGAAAGCGCGGAGACGCCAAAAGGGCGCGGATCGCGCGCGCTTCGCGCGAGGTTCTCGAGCCCTCGCGAGCGAAGGGGCCACCGATGCGTTGTGCGTTGCACGCCGGCCCCTATGATGGAGGCCGCCGCAGCAGCCGGCAGCGCCGGCGGTGGTCCGCGCGCCGCGCATCGAATGAGGAGGCACCAGCCAATGGCCAGCGGAGTGAAGGATGTGTTTGAAGGCATCCGCGAGGTGCTGGAAAAGCGCAAGGCCACGCGGCAGGATCAAAATCCGGTCGAGCGGATCGCCACCGCCCTTGAGGTTCTCGCCGACGAGACGTCGATCATCCGCACCGAGCTTGCATTGATCCGGATGGCGAATTTGCAGCGGGCGCAGAAGGCCGGCCAGCAGCAGAAGGGCGCGCCGATCCGGGTGCCGGTGGAGCCGGGCGAAAAGGATGGCACGAGCGAGGCGTGAGCGCGCTCAGGTGCGCGCCTCGCCGGAGGCGAACCGCAAGATGAGGACGCGCGATGCGACCACCCGGCTCAGTTGCTCGCTCATGCGCACAGGCGTGCACTGGCTGAGCGCCAGGATCGCCGCGGCGACGAAAGCGCGCTGGGTCTCCGCATCTCCGGTGAGCACCGAATAGGTGGCGAGCGGCTTGCCGCGCACTTCCCCCTTGGCGGTGAGGCCGAAGCGCAAGGTGATCTCCGATCCGGCCGTGCCGGCCGGCGGTTTCCAGCAGGCATAAAGAACCTGGAAGAGCTGCTCCACGTTTTCCACCGGCACCGCGTTCACCGGCTGCCGCTCCAGGCTTTCGGCGCGGCCATTGCCCGGAGCCAGGGCGAAGACGGCGACGAGGCATGCGACGCGCCACGCCGCACCGCGCGTCGGCGCGGCTCGCCGGCGGGCGGCGATTGAAGCGGCGGCTTGCTCAGGGCGTGTGGTGTCCATTGGCGATGCCTTGCCGGGGGGTGGGGATGCTCACGCGGGCCGGGTCTTGTTCTCGATATGGTTGGCGACCTCGAGCAAGGCGTCGGCGAGCGCGCGCAACTGGGCCGCATCGAGCGAGATCTGGACCGCGGGCAAAGGCTGGTCCGGCGCGCGGGGCACGCCCACTTCCAGCCGCAGGCCGCCGGCGCGCCCGTCGAAGATCGCCGTGGTGAAGGCCTGCAACGGCCACACCTTCAGCCGTCCGGCGGCGTCCTTGTCCCAGTCTTCGAATGTCATGACGGAATTCATTGCGCTTTTCGCTCTTGCGGCCGGTCGCGCGAGGCGGTCCGGCATGTTGCACGCGCACCGCCTGAAGCGATGGACCTGCGCCGTTCTAGAGCATGGGGCGCGCGAGGTGAACTCCCGACCCTCGACCGGCGGGCACGCCGGCGCAAGGCCGCGCCTTCAAGGTGTGCTGCACTTAGTTTAAGCAAGATGCGCCATCGACTGGCTTGAATGGCGACGGTATAGCTGTGCTGAGGGAACGGGAGCCGCGCCAGATTGATTTCCGTTATCATTCCCACCAAGAATTCCGAACGCCAGCTTGTGCTTGTGCTCGCGGCGCTGGTTCAGGGCGTGACGGCCGGTGTCTTGCGCGACGTGATCCTCGCGGACGCCGATTCAACGGACGATACGGCCGCCATCGCGGATGCTGCCGGATGCACGCTGTTTTCCTCCGTGCACGACATGGGCATGCGGCTGCGGCAGGGCGCGGCGATGGCGCGCGGGCGCTGGCTGCTGTTCCTGCAACCCAATTCGATCCTGGAGGAAGGCTGGCCGCGTGAGGTTTCGACCTTCCTGGAGACGGTCGAGCGGCGCGGGCTCGGCGACCGGACTGTGGCGACTTTCCGCCTGTCGGTCGATGGCTACGGCTTCAAGCCCCGCTTCGGCGAGGCGGTGGCAGCGGCGCGGCTGGCGCTGCTCGGCCTTCCGCAGGCCGGGCAGGGGCTGCTGATCTCGCGCAAGCACTATGAGCGGCTCGGCGGGCACCCGTCGGGCGTGGCGCCGCAGAAGCGCCTGTTCTCCCGCATCGGGCGGCGCCGCATCCATGTGCTGCGCGCCCATGTCCTGCTGCCGGAGAAGGCGCAGGGCGGCGTCCTGGACTAATTCTCTCCCACCGGCCGCGAGGTGCGGCCGGAGGTGTCTGGCTCAGAACCGGGACGGTTCAGAAGCCGTTGGCGACCGCCTGGGGAATGGTTTCGCGGGTCAGGCCCTGCTGGGCGAGTTCGCTGTCGGACATGCGGCGCAGGCGCTCGTAGCGATCCGCCATCACGCGAGCGTCACGCACGGCCGCGAAGAATTCGGCGACCTGGGCGGTGAAACGGCCGAACAGGGAGGTCTCGCGAAACGGGTGGGCAGTGATCGTGGTCATGATCGTTCTCCATCAACGACCCTTACATAAGGGAAACTCCCGCATTGCAACATAGGGTTTTGTGCATGGCACCATTGCGCATGCTGTATACCAGCCTGTGGAGAAGTTATTTTCGCCGGCAAGCCTCTGGACCCCGGCCGGCGAATTGCGTATAGAGCGCCCTCGCCCGACGGGCTCACCGCTCGCTCGAACGCCGATGTGTCGGCGGCGCGTCAATCTCCGCTGGTCGACCCTGTCACCGGCGCGGCGATTGGGGGATAGTTCAACGGTAGAACTGCGGACTCTGACTCCGTCAATCTAGGTTCGAATCCTAGTCCCCCAGCCATCCTTCAATCGCCTGATCTTGCCAGCTGAACGCGACCTCACCCGACGGGCGTGGCTACGCCTCTTTGCGTCGGGATCGTTGCTGCGTTGAGCTTGTGCGCGACGGCCGCAATACCGTCTTAAGCGCGCCCATCGGTGTGTGATGACGCGCGGCCAGCCGCCGGCCGCCGCAACCCCTGTCGCGCCTGGGAGCATCCCGTCTCGGGATATCGCGCCTTCGATTATCGCAACTGGGAAACGCCGAGGCCCTGCGGGCTGGTGCCCTGCCAGGCCGGGGCAAGGGCGGGCGGGCGCGGGCGCTCCGGGGTCGGCCCCGCCTGGGCGCAGGTGAGGGCGATCATGTGGAACACGTCGTCTTCCGAGCAGCCGCGCGACAGATCGTTGGCCGGCCGGGCGAGCCCTTGCAGGACCGGGCCGATGGCCTTGGCCCCGCCGATGCGCTGGGCGATCTTGTAGCCGATGTTGGCGGCGTCGAGATTGGGGAAGACGAACACATTGGCATCGCCGCAGATGGCCGAGCCCGGCGCCTTCGCGGCCCCCACGGCGGCGACGAAGGCCGCGTCGAACTGCAATTCGCCGGCGATGATCAGGTCGGGCTCAAGGGTGCGGGCGATGCGCACCGCCTCCACCACCTTGTCCACCCGCTCGTGCCGCGCGCTGCCAGCGGTGGAGAAGGAGAGCATGGCCACCTTCGCCCGCTCCCCGGTCATGGCGGAGTAGGAGCGCGCGGAGGCGATGGCGATGTCGGCCAGCTCCGCCGCGTCGGGGTCGATCACCAGCCCGCAATCGGCGAACACATAGGCGCCTTTCTGGGCGTGGTAGTCCTCGCACAGGATCATCAGGAAGAAGCTCGACACCAGTTTCGCGCCCGGCGCGAGGCCGATGATCTGGAGCGCGGCGCGCACGGTCTCGGCGGTGGTGGCCACCGCGCCGCCCACCGTGCCGTCGGCATCCCCCCTGCGCACCATCATGGCGGCGAAGGCGAGCGGCTCCAGCATGCGGCGCTGCGCAGCGGCAAGGTCCATGCCCTTGGCGCGGCGCAGCGCATGCAGTTCCCCCGCATAGGCCGTGCGCTGCGCGGAGGCGGCCGGATCCTCGATGAGGATGCCGCGCGCATCCCCATCGAGGACTGCCAGGACCTCCGGCGGCGCGCCGAGGAGGATCGGACGGGCAATGCCTTCGCGCACCGCCCGGCGGGCGGCACTGGCGATGCGCGGGTCGGCGCCCTCCGGCAACACGATGCGGCGGGGCGCGGCGCGCGCGGCGTCGATGATCCGGTCGAGGGCGAGCATGTCGGGCCTCATGGCGGGGGCGAAAGGGCACGGCGAGGGAAGGGCGGCGGGCGGCGGTTCAGGGGAACGCCGCCCGCCGCTAGAGCGGTGAATCCGTCTCTCTTCAATACGTTAGAGGGCGATTCATCGCGCTCTCATCAGCGGGCCATCTGCGCGCGCATGTCGGCCCGCGCGATGCCGGCCACCTTGACGGGCTTCTTCATGGCGTCGCGGCGGAAGGGTTCGCCCAGCTCCTGGTTCAGCACCACTTCGATGAAGGTGGTGATGCCGGCTTTCTGCTCGGCGGCGGCGGTGGCGATGGCCTCGGTGAGCGCGGCCGGATTGTCCACGCGCACCCCCTTGAACCCGCAGCCTTCCGCGATCTTGGCGTAGGAGAGCTTGGGGTCCAGCTCGGTGCCGACGAAATTATTGGCGTACCAGAGCGTGGTGTTGCGCTTTTCCGCGCCCCACTGGAAATTGCGGAACACCACCATGGTCACCGCCGGCCATTCTTCCCGGCCGATGGAGGTCATCTCATTGATGGAGATGCCGAATGCGCCATCGCCGGCAAAGCCGAACACCGGCATGTCGGGGCAGCCGATCTTCGCGCCGATGATGGCGGGGAAGGCATAGCCGCACGGGCCGAACATGCCGGGGGCGAGATATTTGCGGCCCATCTCGAAGGTGGGATAGGCATTGCCGATGGCGCAATTGTTGCCGATGTCGGTGGAAACGATCACCTCCTTCGGCAAGGCCGCCTGGATGGCGCGCCACGCCTGGCGGGGCGACATGCGGTCCGCATCGCGGGTGCGGGCATCCTCGTTCCAGGAGGTGCCGGGATCGTCGTCCTCGTGGTCCATGGAGGCGAGCTGCTGGAGCCAGCGCGAGCGGGTCTGGTGGATCAGCGCGGCGCGTTCCTCGCGCCCGGCATCGCCGGCGCCGGGGGAGAGCTGGGCGAGCAGCTGGCTCGCCACTTCCCGGGCATCGCCGCAGATGCCCACCGTGATCTTCTTGGTGAGGCCGATGCGGTCCGCATTGATGTCCACCTGGATGATCTTGGCCTCGCGCGGCCAATAATCCATGCCGTAGCCGGGCAAGGTTGAGAAGGGATTGAGCCGCGTGCCGAGGGCCAGCACCACGTCGGCCTGCGCGATCAGCTCCATGGCTGCCTTCGAGCCGTTGTAGCCGAGCGGGCCGACGGTGAGGGCATGGCTGCCGGGGGCGGCGTCATTGTGCTGATAGCCGGCGCAGACCGGCGCGCCGAGTTTTTCGGCCAGCGCCATGGCCTCGGGAATGGCATTGCCGATGACCACGCCGGCGCCATTGAGCACCACCGGAAACTTGGCCTCCGACAGCAGCTTGGCCGCCTCGGCGATGGCGTTACGGCCCCCCGTCGGGCGCTCCAGGCGGACGATCTGCGGCAGCTCGATGTCGACCACCTGGGTCCAGAAATCGCGCGGGATGTTGATCTGCGCCGGGGCGCTGGCGCGCCAGGCTTTCTCGATCACGCGGTTCAGCACCTCGGCGACGCGCACGGGGTCGCGCACCTCTTCCTGGTAGCAGACCATGTCGGAGAACATGGCCATCTGCGAGACTTCCTGAAACCCGCCCTGGCCGATGGTGCGGTTGGCCGCCTGGGGCGTCACCAGCAGCATGGGGGTGTGGTTCCAATAGGCGGTCTTCATGGCGGTGACGAAGCCGGTGACGCCCGGCCCGTTCTGGGCGATCGCCATGGCCATGCGGCCGGTGGCGCGGGTGTAGCCGTCGCAGATCAGGCCGGCGTTGGTCTCGTGGGCGCAGTCCCAGAAGCGGATGCCCGCCGTGGGGAACAGGTCGGACACCGGCATCATGGCCGAGCCGATGATGCCGAAGGCTTCGTCGATTCCGTGCGCCTGCACGACCTTGATGAACGCCTCTTCGGTGGTCATCTTCATGGGAAGATCAATCCTCTGATGGAAAGGGAAGGAAGGCGGCGGTTGCGCCGCCTTCGGGTCCGGTGGGTCAGCGCGCGCCCTTCAGCGCGCGCCTTGGGGCGAGCGTTGCGCGAGGGGGGATGATTGCGTGCCGGGCACCGGCACGCGGATCGCCATGGCGGAGACCATGCTGACGATGGCGGCGAACACCACATAGGCGCAGACGTGCCACGGCAGGCCGTTGCCCTGGGCGAGCAGATAGGTGGCGATGATCGGGGTGATGCCGCTCGCGACGATGCCGGAGAACTGGTAGACGAACGAGATGCCGGTATAGCGCACCCGTGCGTCGAACAGGTCCGAGAACAAGGCGGCTTCCGGCCCGTAGCACATGGCGTAGAGCACCCCGAACGGGAAGATGATGCCGAGTGCGATCAGCGGCATGGAGCCCGAGGACATCAGCCAGAAGGCGGGATAGACCGAGAGCGCCAGCAGCAGCGAGCCGACGGCATAGGTGCGCGGGCGCCCCCAGCGGTCGGAGAGCTTGCCGAACATCGGAATGGTGAACACCATAACGAATGCGGCCACCGTGACCAGCCACAGGGTCGACGTGCGCGGCACCTTCACATAGTTCGCCAGATAGACGATGGAGAACACGGCGAAGACGTTGAAGAACACGCCGTCGATATAGCGCACGCCCATGCCCAGGAGCACATTGCGAGGATACTCGCGCAGCAGGGTGAAGAACGGGATCGAGTCTCGTGCACCTTGAGGCGGATATACATGCCGACCACGATCAGCGCGACGGAGCCGACGAAGCCGATGCGCCAGCCCCAGGACATGAATTGCTCGTCCGGCAGCATGGACATGAGCGCCGTGACGCCCGAGGCGAGGCACAGGCCCAGCGCCAGGCCGATCTGCGGGATCGAGGCATAGAGGCCACGCTTGTTCTCCGGCGCGTATTCATACGCCATCAGAACCGCGCCGCCCCATTCGCCGCCGATGCCGATGCCCTGCGCAACCCGCAGAAGCAGCAGCAGGATGGGCGCGGCGACGCCGATCTGCGCATAGGTGGGCAGAAGGCCGATCGCCACCGTGGCGACGCCCATGATCATCAACGTCATGATGAGCATGGTCTTGCGGCCCAGCTTGTCGCCGAAATGGCCGAAGATCAGCCCGCCGATGGGCCGCGCCACGAAGCCGACGGCGAACGTGGTATAGGCCAGCAGGATCGAGACCACCGGATCGTCGCCGGGAAAGAACAGTTTGTTGAAGACGATGCCCGCGGCGATGCCGTAGAGAAAGAAATCATACCATTCGATGGTTGCGCCGATAAGGCTGGCGCCGACAACCCGCCTTAACTCGCGGCTTGAAGCTGCTGCGTGTCCTGCCATGGTGTTTTCCTCCCGTCCTTGGTTTGTTTTGGGGCGTTGTCTCGCCCTGTGCTGTTGTTCAGCGTGTCCTCGCGGATCATGTCGGCGGCTTTTTCTCCGATCATGATCGCGGGAATATTGGTGTTGCCGGAGGTGACCGCCGGCATCACGGAACAGTCCACCACCCACAGGCCGTCGACGCCGCGCACCCGCAGGCGCGCATCGAGCACCGCGTCCCGGTCGTCGTCGGCGCCCATGCGGCAGGTGCCGGCGGGGTGGAAGATGGTGGCGCCATACTCGCGGGCGAAGGCGAGCAGGCCGTCATCGTCGGTGACCCCGGGGCCGGGAAGCTTTTCCTCGGCCACATAGCGGCGCAGCGGCTCGGTGGCGGCGAGCTTGCGGGCGAATTTCAGGCTCGCAACGGCGCAGCGCCGGTCGGTCTCGGTGGCGAGATAATTGGCGGAGATCTTCGGCGGCGCGAGTGGATCGGCCGAGCCGAGGCGCACGGTGCCGGTGCTCTCCGGCCGCAGCTGGCACACCGAGAGCGTGAAGCCGGAATGCGCGTGCACCTTGCCGCCGGCCATGTCGGCCGAGAGCGTGCCGATGTGGAACTGGATGTCGGGCGTCTTGGATTCCGGCAGGACGCGCGTGAACAAGCCGCCCTGGTTGATGCCGATGGCCAGAGGTCCGCCGCGGAACAGCAGATATTCGAGCCCCATGCGCAGCCGGCCGGCGAGCGAGTTCAGCGCATCATTGGTGGTGATGGGCTTCGTGCAGCGATAGAGCAGGCGCAATTGCAGATGATCCTGCAAATTGCCGCCGACGCCGGGGGCGTCCAGCTTCACCGCGATGCCGTTGTCCTGCAGGTGCGCCGCCGGGCCGATGCCGGAGAGCATCAGCACGTGCGGTGACTGGACCGCGCCCGCCGAGAGAATGACCCCGCGCCGCGCTTTGAGCGTCTTGATGCCGTCGGCGGTGCTCAGCTCGACGCCGCTCGCCCGCATGCCCTCGAACAGCACGCGGCGGGCCTGGGCCTCTGTGAAGATGGTGAGGTTGGGGCGCGCCCGCGCCGGGGCGAGATAGGCCTTGGCCGCGCTGACCCGCATGCCGTTGCGGGTGGTGAGCTGGAAATAGCCGACGCCCTCCTGGCTGGCGCCGTTGAAATCGTCGGTTTCCGGCACCCCGAGCGCCCGCCCGGCGGCTTTTACCGCCTCGATCAATTCGTGCTTGCGGGGAATGGAGCTGATGGTGACAGGACCGCCCGTGCCGTGCAGCGGATCGGCGGCGAAATTCCGGTTGTCCTCGAGCTTCTTGAAATAGGGCAGCACATCCTGCCAGCCCCAGCCTTTCGCCCCACGCGCGACCCAGCCGTCATAATCCTCGCGTTGTCCGCGCACCACCACGAGCCCGTTGATGGACGAGCACCCGCCGAGCACCCGCCCGCGCGGCCAGTAAATGCTGCGTCCGCCCATGTTCGGCTCAGGTTCCGTGTGGAAGCGCCAGTTGAGGCGGTCGTTCCACATGGTCTTCCCATAGCCGATCGGTACATGAATCCAAGGGTTCGTATCCCTTGGGCCAGCCTCTACCAGCGCCACGCGGCTTTTGCCGTCTTCGCTCAGGCGATTGGCCAGCACACATCCTGACGACCCCGCGCCGACGACGACGAAGTCGAAGTATTCCTCGGCTTGCATTGGCAGTTTCCTCTCTGCGGGACCTACGATGCGACGAAGGTCGGAGAGGAGTCAATCCAATAATTGAAACGAAACGTCTCATTGAATGAGATTTTTGTTGTGCGGTGCGAGAGCTTATTTGCATCCGCAGCATCGCGGTGCCCGCCCCTTTGATTTGGCCGCGCAAGTCTTTAAGGGTTACTCCGCAGCGCAGCGGACGAGACAAGCGGAATGGCGGAAGTCAGCGGCAAGTCGGGCAAGTCGGAAAAAGCGGACAAAACGGACAAGGCGGACGAACGCGACGCGGCATCGGCGATGCTCCGGGCGCTCCATCTGCTCGGCGAGGTCGCCCGCTCGCCGGTGCCGCTCGGCGTGCCGGAATTGTGCGTGCGCCTGGCCTTGCCGAAGCCCACGGTGCACCGCCTGTGCCAGAAGCTGGAAGCCGAATCCTATCTGCTGCGCGACCCCGACGGGCGCCGCTTCGCCGCCGGCCCGCGGTTTCTGCGCATGGGCTTCGACATGCTGCGCAATTCGGTCAGCTCGGAGCGGCGCGGCATTCTCGAACAATTGGTGGAAGTGGCGGGCGAGACCTGCAATTTCGTCACGCGGGTCGGCAATGAAGCGGTCTATCTCGATCGCGTGGAGGCCAGCTGGCCGCTGCGCATGCATCTGGAGGTGGGCTCGCGCGTGCCGATGCATTGCACCGCCAGCGGCAAGCTCTTCCTCTCGGCCATGCGGCCCAGCCAGCGCCGGCGGATCTTGCAGACCCTGCACCTGAAGGCGCATACGCCCAACACCTTCACCAGCGTCGCGGCGCTGGAAGAGGAGCTGGAGCGGATCGCGCAGCGCGGCTACAGCACCGACGACCAGGAATTCCTGGAAGGCCTGTGCGCCATCGCGGTGCCGGTGAAGGATGCGCGCGGCGAGATCGTGGGGGCGGTGGCGTGCCACGGGCCGGTGCCGCGCTTCTCTCTGGAAAAAGCCGAAGCGCTGCTGCCGCACCTGATGCGCGCGGCCGACCAGCTGGCGGCGACCCTGCCGGACTGACCGGCGAGAGCATTATCGCATTTTCTTCACGCGAACCGGTGTCCAGTTCGCTCGAAAATACTCGAGCTTACGCGCTCAATTGACGAACATGGTCGCCAGCGGATCCGCGCTTTCCATGCGGGAGGCCTGCACCAGGTGCCAGGACATATTCGTGATCGCGCGCGCGACGGCCACCTCCATCTGAGGGGCGGCGCGGGATGCGGACAGAGCGCTCTGGGTCTGCGCCACGCCCATGACGAAGCAGAAGGTGGCCGCGAGGAGCACGGCGTTCTGAAGGCGCTGAAGATGGTTCATGGCAGAGGAAAACGGTTCGCGGCAGACCAATGGTGGGCACAAAATAACATAACATCTCCCGCACTGCAAAATCTGGCGCCCGCGAATGCTGCATGGCAGCAATGTCCATTTGCCCGCGAACGCCCCGGGGGCGCTTCGCGCAATATGTCCCGTTGCCGCGCGATACGTCCCGTTGCGCGCGACGTGTCTCCTTGACATTTGCGCTCCGCCACCGACCCTCGGCACAATGGAGGGCGCGATGAGCGATCGCCGGACGGACCAAAGCCAGGATGAGCCCGCCCATCGGGTGATGAGCTGGGATCAGGTGGAGCGCGCGGCGAAGGATCTCGGCGCCGACACGTTCCGCGTGTTCGGCGCGCACGAGGAAGAGCAGGGGGCCACCGTGTGGTTCGGCGCCACCTTTCTCGATGAGGACGGCAAGCGGGCGGAGGTGATTTCCCCGCCGTTCGAAAACGTCTCGGCAATGAGCTTCATCGAGGGGTTCGACGCCGCCATCGCCCGCGCCTTCCTGGCCGAGCTCGGGGAGCGGATGGGCCGTGCCGCAGCGGTCCGCAAATTCCGCGAAGAGGGGGGCGCGCCCCCGCGCGACGCGGCGCATTAGCCCGCGCCACCGGCGGGATTTTTCCACCCGGAGCGGAACCATTTGGCGAGGCGGCCGTTTTTTCCCCACAGGTTTCAAGGGGACCCGGCCATTGAGCGCCATCATGGAGCACCTGCCGCAGTTGGATGACGGGCCCCGCACAATTCTTGTCGTCGAGGACGAACCTCTGGTTCGGTTGGTCATTGCGGAAGCCTTGCGTGACCAGCGCTTCCGCGTGGTGGAGGCGGCCACCGCCGAAGAAGCACTCCTCGCGCTCGCCGCTGGCCTTTCCGTGGACCTCGTGTTCACGGACGTCCGCATGCCCGGCGCGCTCGATGGGCTGGCCTTCGCCCGCCGCCTCAAGCGCGAGCGGCCGGACCTGCCGGTGCTCATCACCTCCGGCCATCTCGATCGCTTGGAGAGCGGCGAGACGACCGCGTTCATCTCCAAGCCCTATGTCCTCAGCGACGCGGTCGCGCGCATTTCGGCAATGCTGGATTCCGAGAGATAGGAGAGCGCATGAGCGAAGCAGAATCCCTGGTGGAAGAGCGACCACGCATTCTCGTCCTGGACGCAGACATCGTGGTGCGCCACGTGCTGGCGGAATATCTGCGCACCTGCGGCTATCAGGTCGCGGAGGCGGCGAGCGTGGATGAAGCCTTCGACCTGCTCGGCGATGCGCGCCCGCCGTTCGACGTGATGCTGGCGGATTTCGCCGCGCCCGGCCGGCTCGCGGGCTTCGCCCTGGCCGCCTTCATGAGGGAGCATCATCCGGGGGTGGAGGTCATCCTTGCCGGCACGCCGCTCAAGGCCGCCAACGAGGCCGCCGGGCTCTGCGACGATGGTCCCCATCTGACGCGCCCGTATGAGCCGCAATCGGTGATCGCGCGCATCAAGCAGCTGATGGCCGCGCGCGCCCGCAATCTGTGAGTCCTCCACGTTCGAGGTCCCGCGAGGGTCCTCACTTCAGCGCGTAGCGCACGCCGATGCGGAACTGGTGGGCGTCGATCTCCTGCACCACCGGCGTTGTCACCGGTCCGGAGACGCCCGGCATGTCGATGGCGAGATAGCGATAGCCGAAATCGAGGCTCAGGCCCGGCGTGATGGCCCAGCTGACGCCGGCCGCGAGTTCCCAGGCGAACCGCCAGTCCTGTGTATGGATCCCGCCCACCGCCAGGAACGGATCGCGCTCCAGCGACACGATGCCGAAGCCGAGGCCGCCGCCCACATACGGCGTCAGTCCGTTCCAGGTGGCGATGTCCCAATAGGCGCTGGCCAGCGCGGTGGTGGCGGCGACGTGCACCCCGCCGCCGCTCGCCGCGGCGTTGAACGGCGCCATGTAATCCATGGTGAAATCGGCGCGCAGGAAGGGCAGCAGGCGATAGCCGATGCCGCCGCCGAGGGTCCAGGCCTCGCCCTCGCTGCTCATCGGAAACGAAAGCGCGCCGGTGCTGGTTACGGCGGAAGCGGAAGACGTGCCCGTGTCGGCGCGGAAATACCAGCCGGACGGGGCGTCGTCCTCCACCTCGGGGGCGTTCAGGGTGAAATCGCCGGCCTTGCCGAGAAAGCCGGGCGGCAGGTCGGCCGCCTGGCTCTGGCTCGCGCAGGCCAGCAGCCCCAGCGCGAGGGTGAGAAAAACGGGACGGGGGCAGGGCAGGGGCATCATGGCGAGCATCCGAACGGGGGCGGGAGGTTTCCGCCCCGCGCGGTCAGACCTTCTCAGCAGATGCTTAAATGCCCGTTAACCCTAACAAATTGCTTTCACCGCCGGGGAGACCTTCCGGCCCCGGCGACGCGCGGCCTTTAGGCGGCGACGCGCTTCAAGGCGTCGATCACCTCGTCCACCACGGTCTCCACCAGCTCGCGGTCGTCGCCTTCGCCCATGACGCGGATCACCGGTTCGGTGCCCGAGGGGCGAATCAGCAGCCGGCCGTGATTGGCCAGCCGCCGCTCGGCATCGGCGATGGCGACCTGGACCTTCTCATTCTCCAGCGGCTTGCCGGACTGATAGCGCACATTCTTGAGGATCTGCGGCAGGGGCTCGAAGCGATGGCAGATTTCCGAGGCCGGCCGTTCCTTGCCGGCGACCACCGCCAGCACCTGGAGCGCCGCCACCAGACCGTCGCCGGTGGTGGAATAATCCGACAGGATGATGTGGCCGGATTGCTCTCCGCCGACATTATAGCCGTCCGACAGCATGCGTTCGAGCACGTACCGGTCGCCCACCGAGGTGCGGGCGAGGCTGAGGCCGATATCCATGAGATGCCGCTCAAACCCGAGATTGGACATCACGGTCGCCACGATGCCGTTGCGCGAGAGGCGGCCGTCGGCCTTGAAGCTCTCCGCCACCACGGCCATGATCTGGTCGCCGTCGATGATATGGCCCTTCTCGTCCACCATCAGCACGCGGTCCGCATCGCCGTCGAGGGCGATGCCGATGTCGGCGCGCACTTCGCGCACCTTGGCGGAGAGGGCGGCGGGCGAGGTGGAGCCCACGTCGCGGTTGATGTTCATGCCGTCCGGCTCGGCGCCGATGGTGATCACGTCGGCGCCCAATTCCCACAGCGCCTCGGGCGCGACGCGATAGGCGGCGCCGTTGGCGCAGTCCACCACCACGGCGAGGCCGAGATCATCACCCCGAGATCGGCGCGCATGGAGCGGGTGAGCATGCCCACCGCCGGCGTCGGCATGGGGCCGAGCAGCAGCACGTCGAGCCCGACCGAGGTGAAGCCCGCGACCAGCGCATTCTCAATCATGTAGCCGGACAAGCGGGTGTCCTTGCCGATCACCACCCGGTGGCGATGCTCGCCGCGGCGGAAGGTCAGCCCCGCCGCCATGCCGACCCGCAGGGCGAGATCCGCCGTCAGGTTCGCATTGGCGCGACCGCGCACCCCGTCCGTGCCGAAATACTTGCGTGCCATCTATCGGACCCCCGCACCCTGGATCTGTGACGGTGTGCCGCCTGGCGGCGAAGGAGAAACGGCGAGGATCCGCGCTTCGTCCGTTCCCAGCCAGGCATCAAACCAATTCGCGCAGCAATCGCCGCCATGTAGCATGGCCGTGCCTTACGGCGGGTCAATTTTTATGAGCGCAGGTGACAATCCCCGCCTGAGGCGCCCGGAACCGCCGCCTCAGGCGTACGAAACGCCGCCGCGCGGGCCAAACGCGCGACTTGCGATTGCCCGATCCGGGCCGCGGGTGCTACCGCTGGGCCATTGTCTTCTCCCGGAGTGTCCTGCCCGTGCCTTCACCGACCCTCGATGTGCTCACCATCGGCAATGCGATCGTCGACGTGATCGCCCGCGCGCAGGAGGATTTCCTTCTGGCCCAGGCGATGCCCAAGGGCTCCATGACGCTGATCGACGAGGCCCGCGCCGAATCGCTCTATGGCGCGATGGGGCCGGGCGTCGAGGTGTCCGGCGGCTCGGCGGCCAATACGGCGGCGGGCGTCGCCTCGTTCGGCGCGCGCGCCGGCTTCGTCGGGCTGGTGCGCCAGGACGGGCTCGGCACCGTGTTCGCCCATGACATCCGCGCCGCCGGCGTCGCTTATGCCACCCCCGCCGCCGGCGAAGGCCCGGCCACCGCGCGCTGCCTGATCCTGGTGACGCCCGACGGCGAGCGCACCATGAACACCTATCTCGGCGCGGCGCAGAACCTCACCCCCGCGCAGATCGACGCGGCCGTGGTCGCGAGCGCCGGCATCACCTACCTGGAAGGCTATCTGTGGGACCCGCCGGCCGCCAAGCAGGCGTTCCTGAAGGCGGCCGAGATCGCCCATGGCGCCGGCCGCCAGGTGGCGCTGAGCCTGTCCGATGCCTTTTGTGTGGATCGCTATCGCGCCGAATTCCTCGATCTGCTGCGCACCGGCGTGGTGGACCTCGTGTTCTGCAACGAGGCCGAGGTGAAGTCGCTGTATGAGACCGCCGATGTGGACGCGGCGCTGGTGCAATTGCGCCGCGACGCCCGCCAGGCGGTGGTGACGCGCAGCGAGAAAGGCGCGGTGTTCCTCACCGCCGATGCCACCGTGTCCGTGCCGGCCCATCCCGTGGCCGAAGTGGTGGATACCACCGGCGCCGGCGACCTGTTTGCCGCCGGATTCCTGTTCGGCCATGCCACCGGGCGCGATCCGGCAACCGCGCTGCGCCTCGGCGCGCTGGCGGCGAGCGAGGTCATCTCCCATCTCGGCGCACGGCCGCAGAAGGATCTGATCGCTTTGGCGCAAGAGGGCGGCCTTCTGAAGTGAACGAACTGGTCGCGCAGGAAGACGGCGCCACGCGCGCGCTGCGCCAGATCGATGGCGGGGCGCGCACCTTGCTGGTGCTCGGCGGCGCCGGCACGGGCAAGACCACCTTCCTGCACGAATTGCGCAAGATGCCCCGGGGGCGCCAGGTGTTCCTGGCCCCCACCGGGGTCGCCGCCCTGCAATTGGGCGGGCAGACCATTCATTCCTTCTTCGGCATTCCCCCGCGCATCCTCAATCCCGACGAGGTGAAGCCGCGGGTGCAGGTGCGCCGGCTGCTGAAGAAGCTGGACCGCGTTATCATCGACGAAATCTCCATGGTGCGGGCCGATCTGCTCGACACGGTGGACCGCGCGCTGCGCATCTCGCGCGACAATTCCGAGCCGTTCGGCGGCGTGCAGATGGTGCTGGTGGGCGACTTCCTGCAATTGCCCCCGGTGGTGCCGCTGGCCGAACAGGACATGCTCTCCCGCATGGGCTACGAGGGGCCGTTCGCCTTTCATGCCAAGGCGCTGGCGGAGCAGGAACTGGCCCGCGCGCCGTTCCTCACCGTGCACCGGCAGAGCGACCGCGCCTTCATTGCCCATCTCGCGAACCTGCGCCGGGGCGAGCGCATGCGCGAGACGCTGGAAGCCATCAACGCCGCCTGCGTGCGGCCGCACCGGCCGGGCGTCCAGCCGGTGCTTCTCACCCCCACCAATGCGCGGGCGGATGCCTATAACCAGCGCGGCCTTGCCAATCTCGCGGGGGAGGCGCGCGAATTCGGCGGCGTGCTGAAGGGCGAGTTCGGCCTGGAGGGCGATCGCCTGCCGGTGCCGGAACGCTTGGTGCTCAAGCCCGGCGCGCGCGTCATGACCCTGCGCAACGATCCCGCCCGGCGCTGGGTGAACGGCTCGGTGGGCACGGTGGTCGGCATCGGCGCGCACAGCGCCATGGTGCGGCTCGACAGCGGGTCCACGGTGGAGATCGAGAGCTTCACCTGGGAGCGCATCCGCTATGGCTGGGACGAGCCCTCCGGGCGCATCGACGTGCAGGTGGTGGGCGCCTACACCCAGCTTCCGCTTGTGCCGGCCTGGGCGATGACCATGCACAAGGCGCAGGGCCTGACGCTGGAAGACGTGCGCATCGATTTCGACAATGGCGCGTTCGCCGCTGGGCAGGCCTATGTGGCGCTCTCGCGCGCCCGCTCGCTGGAAGGCATGTCGCTGGTGCGCGAGATCCGCCCCTCGGACATCCGCGTGGACCGGCGCGTGGCCGCCTTCATGGCGGCGTTCGAAGCCGGCGAGATGTAGCCGTTCCGCCCCGCGTGCGGTCCGTGCAAGCCCCGCGCAAGCTTGATGCGCAAGGCTCGGCTTACCGTTCCAAAACCGGCGTGCTCCCCGATTGAAAGCGGCGCGCGGACCGGCCGGCAGCGGCGAGGTGATGCCATGACCACGATTTCCAGCCTGGGATCCGAACACGGCGGCGCGCTCCAGGACGTCGCGAAGGTGCGGCGCGTGGCGCTTCAGGCCCTCGAGGCCTCGGTCATCGCCGGCAACATTCCCGATGCCCAGCGCATTCTCGCCCGGATGGCGGAGGAGATGCGCACCGCCTCCAGCGCGCCGCGCGTTGCGCCTCCCGCCGCAGCGTCCCCGGTCGATACCAATCCCTACCGGCCGGTGATGAAGGCGGACCTGTCCGAGGTGGGCACGAGCACTCATTCCACCAGCGGAAAATAAGGAGTGCGGCCCGCGCCGCCTCTGCCCTTGCCGCCTCCGCCGCCCTTCAGGACCTCGTCGCCTTCAGGACCTTGCCATGACCATCGACCTCGGTTCCACCTATGCGACCTATCGCTATCTCTCGAAGGACATGGCCAATACGCTGAAGGCGCAGGCGAAAGACCCGCAGGTGGCGCGGGAGACCGCGTATTTCGAGGCCAATATCGGCAAGATGAAGACCGCCGACGATCTGATCGCCAATTACCGGCTCTTCAATTACGCCATGACCGCCTATGGCCTCTCCGACATGACCTATGCCAAGGGCTTCATGCGCAAGGTTCTGGCGAGCGACCTTTCCGACAAGAACAGTTTTGCCAGCAAGCTGAACGACCAGCGCTTCACCCAGTTCGCCAAGATGTTCTCCTTCAAGACCTCTGGCGACACGACCACCTCCACCCAGGCGCTCAAGCAGACGGTGATGGCGAAATATGCCCAGCAATCCCTGGAGGACACCGCGGGGCAGAGCGATCAAGGGGTCAAGCTCGCGCTCTATTTCAAGCGCGTGGCGCCGACCATAACCTCGGCCTACGGGCTGCTTGGGGACACCGCGCTGTGGCAGGTGTGCAAGACCGTGTTCGGCTTCCCCGATGCCATGGCCAATGCGGACATCGCCAAGCAGGCGGAGGTGGTCAAGTCGCGCCTCAACATCGCCGACCTGAAGGACCCCGCGAAGGTGGACAAGCTGCTCCAGCGCTTCGCCGTGACGTGGGACGTGACCAATAACAGCCAGTCCAACCCGGTGCTGGTGCTGTTCGAGTCCGGCATCAATCAATCGGTCAGCAGCGGCACCAGCGCCGGGCTGCTGAACCTGAAATACGGCGGGTAGAGCCCGCGCGGTCAGCTTGAATCGCTAGCCGACCGGATAACGCGTTCTCTAACGAATGCGGTGATCCGGATCGCCCACCCCGGTGTCGGTCTTTCGGGCGCGTGCCGAAATTGCGCGCGAACCTTCGCCCGAAAAGCCGGTTTCGTGTGCCGCCAAGGGGCGGAGAAGCCTCACGAAACCGCTATTTGTCCGCGCTAAGCCATTGTTTCACGTGAAACATTTTGCCCCGCGCCGGGCGTTTCCAAGGAACTCGCCGGGATGAAAACCCCGGCGGTCCCGCGCCCCGTCGCGGTTCAGGACAGGCGTTCCACCGCCATGGCGGTCGCTTCCCCGCCGCCGATGCACAGCGAGGCGATGCCGCGCTTGAGGTCGTATTTTTCCAGCGCCGCCAGCAACGTCACCAGCACCCGCGCCCCGGAGGCGCCGATGGGATGGCCGAGCGCGCAGGCGCCGCCGTGCACGTTCACCTTCTCATGGGGCAGGCCAAGATCGTGCATGGCCGCCATCGCCACCACCGCGAACGCCTCGTTCACCTCGAACAGGTCCACATCCTCCAGGTCCCAGCCGGTGCGCGCGCTTAAAGTCCGGATGGCGCCGATGGGGGCGGTGGGAAACAGGTTCGGCGCCTGGGCATGGGTGGCATGGCCGCGAATGGCCGCAAGCGGGGTGAGGCCGCGCTTTTCCGCCTGCGAGAGGCGCATCATCACCAGCGCCGCGGCGCCGTCCGAGATGGAGGAGGAATTGGCCGCCGTCACCGTGCCGCCCTCGCGGAACGCGGGCTTCAGGGTCGGGATCTTGTCCATCCTGGCCTTGGGCGGCTGCTCGTCCTCGCTCACCACCCGCTCGGCCTTGCCCGCCTTTACGGTGACCGGGACGATCTCCTTGACGAAGCTGCCGTCCGCGATGGCCTTCTGGGCGCGCTCCAGCGAGGCGATGGCGAAATCGTCCTGTGCCTTCCGGGTGAACTGGAACGCCTCCGCGCAATCCTCCGCGAAGGTGCCCATGAGGCGGCCCTTGTCATAGGCATCCTCCAGCCCGTCGAGGAACATATGGTCCAGCACTTTGCCGTGGCCCATGCGATAGCCGGAACGGGCGCGATCCAGCAGATAGGGAGCATTGGTCATGCTCTCCATGCCGCCCGCCACCGCCACGTCGGCGCTGCCGGCATAGAGCAGGTCGTGGGCGAACATGGCGGCCTTCATGCCGGAGCCGCACATCTTGTTGATTGTGGTGGCTCCGGCCGAGAGCGGCAGCCCGGCGCCGATGGCGGCTTGCCGCGCCGGGGCCTGGCCCTGGCCGGCCGGCAGCACGCAGCCGAACACCACTTCCTCGACCGCCTCGGGCGAAAGGCCCGCGCGCTCGAGTGCGGCACCGATGGCGGCCGCGCCCAGCTGCGGTGCGGTCATGTCCTTGAGATCGCCCTGGAAACCGCCCATGGGCGTGCGGGCGGCGGAAACGATGACGATGGGATCGTGGGTGCTCATGGTATCTGCTCCCTCAGCGCGGCGGCATCCGCAAGGCGCCGTCCAGGCGAATGACTTCGCCGTTCAGCATGGTGTTTTCGCAAATGTGCTGGACCAGGGCCGCATATTCCGGCGGCCGGCCGAGGCGGGAAGGGAAGGGCACGCTCTTGCCGAGCGCGTCCTGGATCTCCTGCGACATCCCCGCCATCATCGGCGTCTCGAAAATGCCCGGCGCGATGGTCACCACCCTTATCCCGAGCCGCGCCAGCTCGCGGGCGATGGGCAAGGTCAGCCCGATCACCCCGGCCTTGGAGGCGGCATAGGCCGCCTGGCCGATCTGCCCGTCATAGGCGGCGATGGAGGCGGTGTTGACGATCACCCCGCGCTCACCATCGGCCTGCGGCGCCTCCTTGGCGATGGCTTCGGCGGCAAGGCGGATCATGTTGAAGGTGCCGATCAGGTTGATGTTCACGGCGCGGGCGAAGCTTTCCAGCCGGTGCGGGCCCTCGCGGCCCACCACCTTCTCGCCCGGCGCGATGCCGGCGCAGTTCACGAGGCCGTGGAGATGGCCGAATGCTTCCAGCGCAAGGGCCACGGCGGCCTGCGCGTCGGCCTCCTGCGTCACGTCGGTGCGGGCGAAGCGGGCGCTTTCGCCCAGCTCCCGCGCCACCGCCTCGCCCGCCGCCGCATTGATGTCGGCGATCACCACCTTGGCCCCGGCTGAGACCAGATGGCGCGCCACGGCGGCGCCGAGGCCGGAGCCGGCGCCGGTGATGAGAAAGACCTTGTCCTTGATCTGCATGGATTTTTCTTCCTCCCGGCGCCGCGTCCTTGGTGATCTGCACGGCGTTTCGATGGTGCGACTTAACGCCGGGATGATATGGCAATCCATGCCCGCCTCGGCATAAAATGCTGATCGGTTTTGCAACGAGGGCGCCCGTGCCGGCATCGGTTTGCGAGAATGACGCAGGCCGGCGGATGATCTCGCCGGGCTTTGTGGAGGATGCGCTGGCATGCGTGCGGGCGCGTGACCTGTCCGCCGTGCCCCTGCTCGCCGCCGCCGACTTGCCCGAAACGGTGCGCGAGCCGGTCTCCGCCGAGCAATATGGCGTGTTGTGGCGCGCGATCGCGCTGGCGCTGGACGATGAATTTCTCGGCCTCGGCCTGCGCCCCCTGCGGCCGGGCAGCTTCGCCTTGCTGTGCCAGTGCGTGTTGCATACCGCCACGCTGGAACAGGCCCTGCGGCGTACGCTGCGCTTCCTCAATGTGATGCTGGAAGAACCGGCGGGAGAATTGGGGGTCCATGAGGGGCAGGCGCAGATCGTGCTGCGCGAGCGCGGTCCGGCGCGCTCCGCCTTCGCCTATCGCACCTATTGGATCATCCTGCACGGCATCGCCTGCTGGCTGGTGGGGCGGCGGATTTCCTTGCAGCTGGTGGATTTCCGCTGCGGCGAGCCGGACCGTGGCGCGGAATATCGCCAGTTCTTTGGCGCGCCGGTGGCCTTCGGCCAAAGCGTCAGCCGGCTCGCCTTCGACGCGGAATTTCTGCGCTTGCCGGTGATCCGCGAGGAGAAGGCGCTGAAGGAGTTTCTCCAGCGCGCGCCCGCCAACATCCTGGTGCGCTATCGCCATGATGCCGGGCTTGCGGCCGGGGTGCGCCGCCGCCTGCGCGCTGCCGCGCCGGCCCTTTGGCCGCGCTTCGAGGACATGGCCCGGCAGATGCGGCTGCCCGCCTCCACCTTGCGCCGCCGTCTGCGGGAGGAGGGGCAGAGCTATCAGTCCATCAAGGACGAAATCCGCCGCGATGGCGCCATGGCCCTGCTCGCGGACGGGACGCGCCCGGTGGCGGAGATCGCCGAGGCGCTGGGCTTTGCCGAGCCGAGCGCCTTTCACCGCGCCTTCCGCAAATGGACGGCGCTGAGCCCCGCCGCCTTCCGCAGAAGTCGGACGGGCGGCGCCGGCCCCTGATCCGGCAGTATATTTTTCAATTCGGTGGTGCAGCGACATGCCGCGCAAGTGTTCGCGGCACATTCATCTGCGTGACATGCTGAAGCGCCAATAATCCGCCCGCCGGAAACGGCATCGGAATTCTGCGCCTGATACGAAGTATCATTTGCGCGCATCCACACGGCGGGGGCGATCCATCACATGAAACCGAATTGGCTTGCAATTCTTGCGCTGGCGGTCGCCCCGAGCGTCGCCGTGCTGCCCGTCGCCGCCTGGGCGCAGAGCGGCGAAACCCGTTACAAGGACGTCAGCAAGACCAACGCGCAGATCTATCCCATCGATCGCGCGGCGCTGCTCTCCGGCGGTGTGTTCGACTTCAAGGTCGAGCTTCCCATGGTGACCAAGCTCGAGGATGTGAAAATCCTGGTCAATGGCGAGGATTACAAGAGCGTGTTCGGCAAGGCGCCGACCTTCATCGAGAAGGAAAATGGCGACGGCGCTTCCTCGGTGGTCATCAAGGGCGTGTCCCTGAAGACTCCCGGGACCTATAAGGTGGAAGCCTCGGTGGGCGATTTCCGCGAGAGCGTGACGTGGGAGGTGTTCGGCACCCCCGCCACCGCCAAGGCGAAGAACGTCATCTTCCTGCTGGGCGACGGCATGGCCGTTTCCATGCGCACCGCGGCGCGGATCATGTCGCTGGGCAACACCCAGGGCAAGGCCAACGGCAAGCTGAACATGGACCATCTGCCGGTCATGGCCTTCATCGGCACCTCCTCGACAGATTCCATCGCCGCCGACAGCGCCAACACCATGTCCGCCTACATGACCGGCCAGAAGAGCGCGGTGAACGCGCTCGGCGTCTATGCCAGCCGCGCCAAGGGCTCGCTCGATCAGCCGCACCAGGAAACCATCGCCGAGGTGATCCGCCGCAGGGCCCCCGGCAAGGTGATCGGCGTCGTCTCCAATGCCGAGATCGAGGATGCCACACCGGCGGCCGTGGTCTCCCACACCCGCCGCCGCGCCGACAAGGCGGAAATCGTCGGCATGTTCCTCGACGTGAAGCCGGACGTGATCCTGGGTGGCGGCTCGGCCTATTTCCTGCCGAAGACCACGCCCGGTTCCAAGCGCAAGGACGATATCGACTATATCGCCAAGTTCCGCGACGCCGGCTACGGCTTCGTCTCCACCAAGGAAGAGCTGGCGGCCGCCGCCGCGGGCAATAATTCCGGCAAGCTGCTCGGCCTGTTCCATACCGGCAACATGGACGGCACGCTGGACCAGAAGTTCCTCAAGAAGGGCACCGTCGGCAAATTCCCCAACCAGCCCGACGTGCCGGACATGATGGTCGCCGCGCTGGAGGTGCTTTCCAAGAATCCGGACGGCTTCTTCCTGATGGTGGAAGGCGCCGAGATCGACAAGAACGAGCATCCGCTCGACTGGGAGCGGGCCGTGTTCGAGACCATCACCTTCGACAAGGCGGTGGGGATCGCGCGCGACTTCGCCAGGACCCATCCCGACACGCTCATCATCGTGACCGCCGACCACACCCACGGCGCCTCGCTGATCGGCACCATCGACGACAACAAGCCCGGCACCGAGATGCGCGAAAAGGTCGGCACCTACCAGGATGCCGGCTTCCCCAATTATGAGGACAAGGACGGCGACGGCTATCCGGACCGGGTCGACGTGTCCCGTCGCCTCGCCATTTTCGCCAATAATTTCCCGGACTATTACGAGACCTTCCGCCCGAAGCTCGACGGCCAGAACGTGCCGGCGGTGAAGAACGAGAAGGGCGAGTATGTCGCCAACGAAGCCTATAAGAACGTGCCCGGCGCCGTGCTGCGCATCGGCAATATTCCCAAGAGCGAAGACACCGCGGTCCATGCCGTGGACGATGTTGTGCTTCAGGCGCAGGGCCCGGGCTCGGAAAACATCCATGGCTACATGGAGAATACCGAGATTTTCCGCGTGATTGCGGAGGCTATGGCGCTCGGCGAGGCCCAGCAGCGCGCCGACGCCGCCAAATAGCGCGGGGACGGCGCGCAAAGCCGCGGCCGCCCGCAGACGCGGCGCGCCCGCCGCTCCGGTCGAGGCCGGGAGGGATCCCCCTTCCGGCCTTCGGCATCGCAGGACGCATTAGTATGACCGAGCATATTTTGCCCCCCACGCTGGACCGGCGGCGCCTGCTGCGGCTGCTCGCAGTCGCTGCAGCCGCGTGGGGCGGGGCTCTTGCCGGCGTGATCTTGCCCGCCGGCCGGGCGCGCGCGGGCGAGGTGCTGGATTTCGACGAGCTTTACGCGAAGATCACGGTGCTGGGGCTCGAATTCTCCGAAAAGGTGAAGCAGGCCAAGGGCAAGGCGGTGACCATGCGGGGCTATATGGCGCCGCCGCTGAAGGCCGAGGCGAAATTCTTCGTCCTCACCAAGATTCCCATGTCCATCTGCCCCTTCTGTTCGTCCGATTCCGACTGGCCGGACGATATTGTCGTCGTCTATCTGCGCGACCGGCAGACCTTCGTTCAGTATAACGCGCCGATCGAGGTTTCCGGCACGCTGGACGTCGGGTCCTGGATCGATCCCGAGACCGGGTTCGTCAGCCAATTGCGCCTGAACGGCGCGCGCTTCCGGCCGGTGTGACCATGCCGGACCTTTCCCTGGAGGCGGTCCGCGTCTCCTTTCCCGGCCTTGCGGCACCCGCGCTGGACATTCCGGCCTTGCACGTTGCCGCCGGCACCCGCCTGGCGGTGACCGGGCCGTCTGGCGCGGGAAAGACCACGCTGATCAATCTTATCGTGGGCCTCACCCGGCCCGACAGCGGCCGCATCGCATGGGGCGAGACCGATCTCGCCAGCCTCGGCGAAGGCCGGCGGGATCGTTTCCGCGCCGCCCATGTGGGCCTCGTCATGCAGAATTTCCATCTGTTCGCGGGCCTCAGCGCTTTGGACAACGTGCTTCTACCGGCCCGCTTCTGGAGCCTGCGGCTGGACCCGGCGCTGAAGGCGCGCGCGCTGGCCTTGCTGGAGCGGGTCGGCGTGCGCCGGCCCCGGCAGAAGGTGGAAACGCTCTCACGCGGGGAAATGCAGCGGGTGGCGGTGGCACGGGCGGTCCTCATGCGCCCCGACGTGCTGGTGGCGGATGAACCCACCGCCAGCCTCGATGCCGAAGCGGGAGATGCGGTGGCGGGTCTGCTCTGCGCGCTGGCGCGGGAGCAGCACGCGACCTTGATCGTGGTGACGCACGATGCCCGCCTGGTGGCGCGCATGGCGCGGCATCTCACCTTGGTGGACGGCCGCATCGTTGCCGACGTGCCGGTGGCTCGCGCGGATGGTGCGGCGGAGGCGGCGCAATGATCCCGCTTGGTTTCATCCTCGCCGACCTGCGCCGCTTGTGGCTGGGCGCGCTCGCCATCGTGCTGCTGATCGCGCTCGCCACCGCCTTGGGCATGGCCGTGCAATTGCAGGAGCGTGCGCTCCGCCTCGGCTCGGCGCGCGCCGCCGACCGGTTCGACATCGTGGTCGGCGCGGCGGGCAGCGAGACGCAGCTTGTTCTTTCCGCCGTGTTTCTGCAAGCCGCGCCCTTGCCGCTCATGGACGGGAGCGTGCTGAAGGCGCTCGCCGAAGATCCGCGTGTCGCTTATGCCGCGCCGGTGGGGTTCGGCGACAGTTTCGAGGGCCAGCCCATCGTCGGCACCATCGCCGCCTTCGCGCGGGAAGCCGGGGGTGGAGCCCTGAGCGAAGGCCAGGTGTTCGACGCGCTGGATGAGGCGGTGGTCGGGGCGCGCGTGCCGCTGGCCCTCGGCGGGGTCATAAAGCCCATGCATGGCCTGCCGGGCGAGGGCGGGCACACCCATTCGGAAATCGCCTACCGGGTGGTGGGCCGCATGGCGCCGACGGGCACGCCATGGGATCGCGCGATCCTGGTGCCCATCGAGGCGGTCTGGCGCCTGCACGGCATGGGCGACGCGCATGCCTGGCCGCGCCGTGTGGAAGGAGAAGCCGAACATGCCCATGGGCTTGGGGGCGATTCCGACCATCTCGGTTCACCATGGCCGCAGGCGACGCCCGGCGTGCCGGCGGTGATCGTGAAGGCGCGGACCATCGCCGATGCCTATCGGTTGCGGGCGCAATATCGCAAGCCACCCACGCTCGCCGTCTTCCCCGCCGAAGTGCTGGTGCGGCTTTACGGAACCCTCGGGGACGCGCGGCTGCTGCTGGGCGGCATCGCGCTCGGCGCGCAGGCGCTGGTGATCGTTGCGGTGATGCTGGTCAGCGCGGTTCATCTGGCCCAGCGGCGCGCGCAGATCGCGGCATTGCGGGCGCTCGGCGCGCCACGACGGGCCATTTTCGCCCTGGTCTGGAGCGAGGTTATGGCCTTGGTGGGGGCGGGGGCGATGCTTGGGGCGGGGCTCGGCTTCCTTGCCGCTCGGATGGTCGCGACCCAGCTCACGCGCCAGAGCGGAATCGTTCTGCCGGTTGAGTTCGCGCCCGAGGATCTGGTGTTCCTCGCCCTGTTGCTGGGGGTCGCGGCGCTCGCCGCCATGGTACCAGCGGTGATGGCCTATCGCCAGCCGGCGACGATTGGCCTTTCCGCCTGAACCGAGCGCGCCGCTCGTGCGGCCGAGAGGGGCGTTTTGGACAGGAACGAACTTTAGCCGGGAACAGCCGGCCTGGTGAGGCGTTGAAATCCGGGGCTGAAAATTGGCATAGAAACAGGAGAGAACCATGGCCAACGATATGCGTGGCGGTTCGGGAAACTTCGCCAATGATCCTCAGAAGGCTTCGGAAGCAGGCAAGAAGGGCGGGCAGAACAGTCCCGGCAACTTCGCCAACAATCCGGAGCGCGCCGCCGAAGCCGGCCAAAAGGGCGGCGAGCACCGCCAGCAGAGCCAGTCCGGCGGCGGTTCGGACGGTCGCCAGCAGGGCGACCCTCAGCGCGGCGGCAATTTCGCCGATGATCCCAAGCGCGCCTCCGAGGCGGGACACAAGGGTGGACAGCGCTGAGCGGATTTGATCGAGACGTGAAGCCCGCCCGCAAAGGGCGGGCTTCTTCTTTTTCTGCACGTTTTCAACGTGTTTGCAAAAATAGTTAATGTTTGGTTTAAAACAAAATATCTTTGTATAATATACAGCAATCCAGTCATATTGCGTGATATCGACTTCCGGCGTATCTCTGTCGTGCCGCGCGTCCCGATCTCCTATGATGAGACGGGCCTTCGCGGGCCGCCCCTACTCCGGCATGATGGGGCGCGGAGAGCTTGAACGAAGCGGGAAGACTTCTGCCATGTCGCACGGTGCAAGCACGCATGCAGCCCCGGTGTTTCCCTGGCTGGATGCAGCGGCCGAGGATCTGGACACGGGATATGCCGACGAGGCGCTGCTGCTTCCAGCCCTTGCCGTCTCGGGCGTCGCCGGCGCGGGGGTACCGCAGGCTCTGGGTGGCGGCGGCGGATCGGTGGTGGACGGCGTGCGCGCCATTGCCGAGGTTTCGGCCCGTTCGCTGGCCGCCGGAGTTCCTCGCCGGCCTGGAGGGCCTCCAGGTGAGCGCGCGCAAGTCTGGCGCGGGTCTTTTGCTGGACGGCAAGCTGCCCTGGGTCACGAACCTGCGGCCGGAGGGATTCCACGTGGCCGCCGCCGTCGCCTCCGAAGAGGGCGGCGCGCCGTTCGTCGCCAGTCTTTCCGCGGATGCCGCAGGTCTGGAGCGTTCCGCCGATCTCGAGCTGATCGCGCTGCGCGGCACCAATACCGCCGCCGTCACTCTGGCGAACGTGGCCGTTACCGAGGCGGACATTCTTCACTCCGATGCCCGCGCCTGGTTGCCGCGGGTGCGCCCCGCTTTCCTCGGACTTCAGATCGGCATGTCCGTCGGCCTCGCGCGGCGGGCGCTGACGGAGACCCGCGACCATATCGCCGATGCGGGCCGGCACGTGCTGAACGGGCCCATCGTGGAGCTTTCCGCCGCCATCGATGCCCAGGAGAACGCCCTGTTCGAGGGGCTCACGAGCGGCGCCTTCGCGGAAAAGGCCGCGCCCTTGTTCAAGATCCGCATCGCCCTGGCGGAACTTGCCAACGCTTCCGTCGGGCTGGAATTGCAGGCCAGCGGCGGGCGCGCCTATCTCGCCGGGTCGGGGCGCGACTTCGCCCGCCGCTGGCGCGAGGCCGCCTTCCTGCCGGTCATCACGCCGAGTCTCGTACAGCTCAAGGCGGCGCTGGCCGATCATGCGGCGCAGGCCACACCGGGCAGCGGGCAGGCCGCGTGATGGAGAGCGCCTCCGTTCTCCAGGCACGCGGACTTGTGCTGCGCTATCCCGGCGCGGCGAAGAGCGTGCTGTCGGGCTTCGATCTCGCGCTCGCGCCCGGTGAGGTGGTGACCATTCTCGGCCCGAGCGGGGTGGGGAAGTCCAGCCTGCTGCGGGTGTTGGGCGGGCTCCAGGCGCCGACCTCCGGCACCGTGCAGATGGACGGGGCGCCCCTGCGCGGCGTTCATCCCCGAGTCGCCGTGGCGTTTCAGGACCCGAGCCTCCTGCCCTGGCTGACGTTGGAAAAGAACGTCGCGTTCGGGCTCGACTTCAAGCATCAGCCCGCCTTGTCCCGTGCCGAGCGGGAAGCGCGGGTCAACGACGCCATCGCCGAAGTTGGGCTTTCCCATGCCCGGCGCCAGCATCCCGCCGCGCTCTCCGGCGGCATGGCGCAGCGCGCGGCGCTGGCCCGCTGCCTCGCCCGCAGGCCCAAGGTGCTGCTGCTCGACGAGCCGTTCGGCGCGCTCGACGAGGTGACCCGCGCCGAGATGCAGACCTTGCTTTTGAAGGTGGTGGCGGACACCGGCACCGCCGCCGTGCTCATCACCCACGACATCGACGAGGCTCTGTTGCTCTCCGATCGCATCGTGCTGCTCGGCGGCGCGCCGGCGCGGCAGATCGGCCAATGGACGCTGTCCCTGCCGTTTCCCCGCGACGATGCTGTGGAGGAACTCGGGACCTTGCGCATCGAAATCCTCACGACCCTCCGCAATGCGGTTCGCCGCCAGAATTCGGACGTCAGCCATGCCTACGCATGATTTCTTCTCCCGTCGCGACATCATGAAGCTCTCGGCGCTGCTCACCGCCTCGGGGGCGCTGCCGCTGTTGAACGCCTATCAGGCCCGCGCCCAGGAGCCGGACGCCCCGGTGCGCATCGGCTATCTGCCGATCACCGATGCCACGCCGCTGCTGGTCGCGCACGCGAACGGCTATTTCGAAGCCGAAGGCATCAAGGCGGAAAAGCCTGTGCTGTTGCGCAGCTGGGCGCAGATCGTCGAGGCGTTCATCTCCGGCCAGGTGAACGTGGTGCACCTGCTCTCGCCCATCACCGTGTGGGCGCGCTTCGGCTCCAAGGCGCCGGCCAAGGTGGTGGCGTGGAACCACATGGCCGGATCGGGCCTCACGGTGCTGCCGGAGATCAATTCCGTGAAGGAGCTCGGCGGCAAGACGGTGGCGATCCCGTTCTGGTATTCGATCCACAATGTGGTGCTGCAGGCGCTGCTGAAGGAAAATGGCCTGACCCCCGTCACCAAGCGCACCGGCGCGCCCGCGGCCAATGAAGTGAACCTCGTCATCATGGCGCCGTCCGACATGGTGCCGGCGCTCGCCACCAAGCAGGTGGCCGGCTATATCGTCGCCGAGCCGTTCAATGCGGCGGCGGAGCTGCAGGGCATCGGCAAGGTGCTGCGCTTCACCGGCGACGTGTGGAAGGACCATGCCTGCTGCGTCGTGTTCATGCACGAGCGCGACCTGACCGAGCGGCCCGAATGGTCGCAGAAGGTGGTGAACGCCATGGTGAAGGCGCAGGTCTGGACCCGCGCGCATCGGGCCGAGACGGCTCTTCTGCTCTCCAAGGACGGGCCGAACAAATATACGCCCCACACCGAGGCGGTGCTGAGCAAGGTGCTCGCTCCCGCGCCGGAGGACGTTGCGGCCTACGTGGCATCGGGGGCCATCCGCCATCCCGACTGGCGCGAGAATCGCATTGATTTCCAGCCCTATCCCTATGCCAGCTACACGGAAGAACTGGTGCGGCGTCTGAAGGGCACGCTGATCGAGGGAGACCATGCCTTCCTCGATACGCTGGATCCCGCCTTCGCGGCCAAGGATCTGGTGGATGACCGGTTCGTGAAGAAGGCCGTGCTGGCGGCCGGCGGGCTGAAGGCCTTCGGCGTGCCAGACAGCTTCGAGCGCCAGGAAGTGATCGTGGTGTAAGGCGCCCGCGCCTCGCCCGCGCGCTGTGCGGTCGATCGCTCCGCGTGGGTGAGAGGTGGGCAGGAGGCAGATTTGCCGGCCGCTACCCCGGTTTCTGAGGGCGCGCGGCGTTGCAAACCGCACCCGTTCCCCCTCTCCCTCTCGGGGAGAGGGCTGGGGTGAGGGGCCCCGAGCGGGGTGTTGAAACCTCCGATCCGATGATTTTTCCTGAGGTAGAAGCTGAACATGACGCACCAGCAGACCACATCGACCGTTGCGGTTGCGCCGGCTGCCGCGGTGGTATCCGCTGCCGGTCGCGCCGCGGTCGGGCGCGCATTCGCGGTGCGGCTGGCACTCGGGCTCGGTGGGTTGGCGCTGGTGTTCGTCCTGTGGTGGATCGGCACCGACGTGCTGGCGCAGAAGGGGTCCTTCCTCGCCCGCTTCTCCCCGCTCACCGCCGTCCCGGCGCTGTTCGACCTGCTGCTGCATTCCGATCTGCCGCTGCACGTGGTGATGAGCTTGCAACGCATCTTCGTCGGCCTCGGCTTTGCCCTGCTGATCGGCGTGCCGCTCGGGCTCGCGGTGGGCAGTTTCCAGGTGGTGGAGGCGGCGACCAGCCCGGCGTTCCAGTTCCTGCGCATGATTTCGCCGCTATCCTGGATGCCGATCGCGGTGATGGTGTTCGGGGTGGGCGACAAGCCGATCTATTTCCTGCTCACTTTCGCCGCCGTGTGGCCGATCCTGCTGAGCACGGCGGCGGGTGTGCGGGCGCTTGATCCGCGCTGGCTCCAGCTCTCGCGCAGCCTCGCCGCGACGCCGCTGGAGACCTTGTGGCGCGTGGTGGTGCCGGGGGTGCTCGGCCATGTGCTGACCGGCGTGCGGCTCGCCATCGGCATTTTGTGGATCGTGCTGGTGCCGTGCGAGATGCTCGGAGTTTCGGCCGGGCTCGGCTATTTCATCCTCGATACGCGCGATCGGCTCGCCTATTCCGAACTGATGGCGACCGTGCTGCTGATCGGCATTCTCGGCTTCGCCCTCGATAGCCTTGCGCGATCGCTCTATAGGATCTGGGCACCGGGAGGCTGAGGCTGTCGCGCCCCGTTCCGCACGAAGCACGCGGCGCCGCGTGCTATTTCGCCTTTCCCTGGCTTTTCGTCTCGGTCTTCTTTTTCGATTTCTTCGCTTTTTCGGCGGTCTTCTCGCCGTATTTCATTCCCTCCAGCTTCATGCCGTCGGGGTCGAGGAAGAAGACGGCATAATAATCCTCGTAATATTCGCCTGCGGGATCGACGATTTCCACCTTTTCCTGCTTCAGGAAGGTCTGGAGATCATCCACATCCTGGCGGCTGCGCAGCTCGAAGGCGTAATGGTGGAAGCCGACGTCGCCGATGCGGTATTTGTGCTTGAGGCCCTCTTCATCGCACGGGCCGATCCAATAGCGGGTCTTGCCGTTGGTCCAGCCGATCATGTCGCCATAATCGCCCAGCACCTCGAAGCCGAGAAACGCGAACAGGCGGCCGTAGAAGGCCTTCGATTTTTCGTAATCGCTGACGCGGACCACAAGATGGTCGATGCCCACAACCTGAACCATGGCCGCTCTCCTGCCTGCCGCCCGAAACTCAATGTAGGGCGGGCGGCCGGGTTCCGGAATGACCGGGGTCAATCTGTCGGCGCAACGCCCTTCGCCGCGTTCGGCGCGTGCGGTCTTGTATCCGCCACGCGGGCGTGAGAGCCATGGTCCGGTGCAAGACGCGGGAGATGGGCCGGCGATGGATATGGTGCTGGTGGGCGGCGGGCTCGCCAATGTGCTGCTCGCCCTGCGGCTGAAGCAGGCCCGGCCGGATCTGGAGCTGGCCATCCTGGAGGCGGGGCCGCACATCGGGGGCAATCACACCTGGTCGTTCCACCAGACCGATGTGACGCGGGCCCAGCTGGATTTTCTCGATCCCATGATCATTGCGCGCTGGCTGGGGCACAGCGTGCGCTTTCCCGCGCGCCGGCGGGGGCTTGAGGGCGGCTATGCCTCCATCGCCTCCCACCGCCTGGCGGAAGTGGCGCGGGAGAGACTCGGCCCGGCGCTGTGCACGAATACGCCGGTCGCCGAACTCCATGCCGATCGCGTGGTGCTGGACAGCGGCGAGACGATCGCCGCCCGCACGGTGGTGGACGGGCGCGGGCCGGGCGAGAGTCCGGGCCTGATGCTCGGCTATCAGAAATTCCTCGGCCTGGAAGTGCGCCTTGCCGCACCCCACGGGCTGAGCGGGCCGGTGATCATGGATGCCACCGTGTCCCAGCTCGACGGCTATCGCTTCGTCTATCTGCTGCCCTTCACCGCCGACACGGTGCTGATCGAGGACACCTATTATGCCGACGGGCCGGCGCTCGACGGCGGCGCGCTGCGCGCGCGCATCCTGGCCTATGCGCTCGCCCAGGGATGGCAGGTGGAGGAAGTTTTGCGCGCGGAGGAGGGCGTGCTTCCCATCGCACTCGGCGGCGATCTTGAAGCCTTCTGGCGCGCCGGGCCGGCGGGCGTGGTGCGCTCCGGCCTGCGGGCGGCCCTGTTCCACCCCACCACCGGTTATTCGCTGCCGGATGCCATGGCATTGGCGGATCTGATCGCTACCCGTGCGGACCTGTCCGGGCCGGCGCTGGCGGATCTCGTGAAACATCACGTCTTCGTCACCTGGGAGCAACGCGCCTTCTTCCGCCTGCTCAACCGCATGCTGTTCCGCGCCGCGGAGCCGGCGCAGCGCTATGCGATTCTCCAGCGCTTCTATGGCTTGCCGGAGCCGTTGATCGCGCGTTTCTATGCCGCCCGCCTCACGCTCGCGGACAAAGCGCGCATTCTCACCGGCCGCCCTCCGGTGCCGCTGCGGGCGGCGCTGCGCTGCCTGCGGGAGCCGACATGAGGTTCCGTGCGGCCGCCGCATATGCATTTGTGCGCAAGATGCTGTATCGCAGCAGCCGGAATGCTGGCCGAATGAAATCGGCGACGTGAAACACGGGTCCGACGTGCCATGATGCTAACGAAGACGCACCCCAACGGCCACCGCAAGGCGGCGGTGATTGGCTCCGGCTTCGGCGGCCTCTCGCTGGCGATCCGTCTTCAGGCGGCGGGCTTCGACGTCACGGTCTATGAGAAGCGCGACAAGCCCGGTGGCCGCGCCTATGTCTACGAGGACCAGGGCTTTACCTTCGACGGCGGCCCAACCGTCATCACCGACCCGAGCGCGCTCGAGGAACTGTTCGCGATCGCGGGCCGCAAGCTCTCCGACTATGTGGAGCTGATCTCCATCTCGCCCTTCTACCGCCTGTTGTGGAACGACGGCACCCAGTTCGACTATGTGAACGACCAGGAAGGGCTCGACCGGCAGATCGCCGCCCGCTCACCCGTGGATGTGGAGGGCTATCGGCGCTTCCTCGCCTATTCCAAGGCGGTGTTTGAAGAGGGCTACATCAAGCTCGGCGCGGTGCCCTTCCTCTCGTTCAAGGACATGATCCGCGCCGCGCCCCAGCTCATGCGGCTGGAAGCGTGGAACAGCGTCTATGCCATGGTCGCGCGCTTCATCAAGGATGAGCACCTGCGCGAGGCCTTCTCGTTCCACTCGCTGCTGGTTGGCGGCAATCCGTTCGCCACCTCCTCGATCTATGCGCTGATCCATGCGCTGGAACGCAAATGGGGCGTGTTTTTCCCGCGCGGTGGCACCGGCGCGCTGGTGGGCGGCCTGGTGCGCCTGTTCGAGGATCTCGGCGGCACGGTGAAGCTCTCCGCGCCCGTGGACGAGATTGTGGTGGAGAACGGCCGCGCCGCCGGCGTGCGCATGGCCGACGGCAGCGTGACGAAATTCGACCTCGTCGTCTCCAATGCGGACGTGGTGCACACTTATGCCAAGCTGCTGCGCAACACGAAGCGCGGCACGGCGGAGGGCAAGCGGCTCGGCAAGATGCGCCATTCCATGTCGCTGTTCGTGATCTATTTCGGCACCAAGCGCACCTATGACCATCTTCAGCATCACACCGTGCTGTTCGGCCCGCGCTATCGCGGGTTGATCGACGATATCTTCGCGGGCCCGGATCTGCCGGAGGATTTCTCCCTTTATCTGCACGCTCCCACCGTCACCGACCCGAGCCTCGCGCCGGAAGGCTGCACCGGCTTCTATGTGCTCTCCCCCGTGCCCCATCTCGGCAAGGCGGATATCGACTGGGATGTGGAAGGGCCGAAATATCGCGATCGCATCCTCGATTATCTGGAAGCCCGCCTGCTGCCGGGGCTGAAGGCGGATCTGGTGACGAGCCGCATCCTCACCCCCTTCGGTTTTCGCGACGAACTGAACGCGCACCTGGGCTCGGCCTTCTCGGTGGAACCGCTGCTGACCCAGTCGGCGTGGTTCCGGCCGCACAATCGCGACGACAAGATCCCGAACCTCTATATCGTCGGTGCCGGTACCCATCCGGGGGCGGGGGTGCCGGGCGTGGTCGGCTCGGCCAAGGCCACCGCCGGCCTGATCATCGCCGACTTTCCCGCCATCGCCGTGGACCGGGCGGGTTCCGCCAAGGAGGGCCAGGCGTGAGCGAGGTTCTCACCGCGAGCGAAGCGGCCATTGCCAAGGGCTCGAAGAGTTTCGCGGCGGCGGCCAAGCTGTTTGACCCGCGCACCCGGGCGGACGCCGTGATGCTCTATGCCTGGTGCCGCCATTGCGACGATGTGGTGGACGGGCAGGAGCTCGGCCACGGCCGGGTCGCTCAGAGCGAGAGCGCACAGGCGCGCCTGGACGGGCTCTATGAGGAGACCCACCGCGCCTATCGCGGCCTGCCGAGCGCGCATCCCGCCTTCGCTGCCTTCGCCGAGGTGATCCGCCGCAACGATATTCCCGAGCGCTATCCCCTCGATTTGCTGGAGGGCTTCCGCATGGATGTGGAGGACCGCAAATATGAGACGATCGAGGATACGCTCTCCTATTGCTACCATGTGGCGGGCGTGGTCGGCGTGATGATGGCGCTCATCATGGGAGCACGCGACGACGAGGTGCTCCACCGGGCCTGCGATCTCGGCCTCGCCTTCCAGCTCACCAATATTTCCCGCGATGTGGTGGAAGATGCCGGCATCGGCCGGGTCTATCTGCCGGCCGACTGGCTGCGCGCCGGCGGCGTGGAGCCGGGCGAAGTCGCCTTGCTGGAAAACCGGCAGAAGGTGGCGGACGTGGTGGCGCGGCTGCTGGATCTCGCCGAGCCTTATTATGACTCCGCCCTCATCGGCGTGCGGGCGCTGCCGTTCCGCTCGGCCTGCGCGATTACGACCGCACGGGCGGTATATCGCGCCATCGGCACCAAGGTGCGCGCGGCGGGCCCCCATGCCTGGGATGAGCGGCGCTCCACGACCAAGGGCGAGAAGATCGGCTTTGCCGCCTCGGGCGCGGTTCAGGCCGCTCTGTCCCGCCTCGCCTCCGCCGAGGTTTCGCGTTCGAAGACGCTGTGGACCCGCCCGGCATGACCTCGCTGCATTTCGCCGTCGTCGCACCGCCGCTCTCCGGGCATTTCAACCCGCTGATGGCGCTGTCACGCGATCTGGTTGCGCGCGGGCATCGCGTCACCTTCTTCCACATGGCGGACGCGGCCGAGATGGTGCGCGGCGCGCCGGTGGGCTTTCGCGCCGTGGGGCTTTTGAGCCATCCCGCGGGCGCATTGAAGGCGCATCTCCATAAGCTCGCCAATCCCACAGGGCCGCTCGGCCTCATTTCGGTGATCCGCGACACCGCTGAAATCACCGACATGCTGTGCCGCGATCTTCCGGACGCGTTTCGCGCCGAGGGCATCGATGCGGTGATCGCCGACCAGACGGAGGCCGCCGGCGCCCTGGTGGCGCGGCATCTCAAGCTGCCGTTCGTCTCGACCGCCACCGCGCTGCCGCTCAATCGCGAGATCGGTGTCCCGCCGCCGTTCGTGGACTGGCCCTACGATCCCACGGAAAAGGGCCGCTGGTGGAACGAGGGCGGCTGGCGCGTCACTGATTTCCTCATGAAGCCCATGGCCAAGGTGGTGGCGCGCCACGCCGAAGCCTTCGGGCTGGATCCGCTGGCGGACCAGGGTTTTTCGCCCTTGCTGCAAGTGGCGCAATGCGTGGCGGGGCTGGATTTCCCCCGCAGCGAACTGCCGGCCCGCTTCCATTATTGCGGCCCGTTCCGGACGCCGGAGCCTGTGCAGGATCTGGATTTCGATCTGCAGGGCGATGGGCGGCCGCTGGTGTTCTGCTCGCTCGGCACCTTGCAGGGCGCGCGGGCGGATCTGTTCCAGGCGGTGGCGCAGGCGGCGCAGAAGCTAAACGTGCGCCTGGTGCTCGCCCATGGCGGGCTTCTGAGCGATGAGGCGGCCCGCGCGCTGCCGGGCGATCCCGTGGTGCGGGCCTTCGTGCCGCAGCGCCAGGTGCTCGCCCATTGCAAGGCGGCGGTGATCCACGCCGGCTTCAACACGGTGATGGATGCCTTGAGCCTCGGCGTGCCCCTGGTGGCCATGCCCATCGCCTTCGAGCAGCCAGGCATTTCCGCGCGCCTGCTCTATAGTGGCGTCGCGCGCATCTTTCCGGCCAAGAAGGCATCGGCACGGCGGGTGGAAGAGGCCCTCGGCCTCGTGCTGTCGGACCCCGCCTATGCCATCGCCGCGCGGCGCATCCAGGGCGAGATCGCCGCCAGCGGCGGGGCGAGCGAGGCGGCGGAGCTGATCGTGTCGGCGGTGGGTTCGGCGCAGGCATAGGGCGAGGCGCTGCGCGATCCCCTCAGCCGTGCCCCGCCGTATTCTGCCGCCGATATTTCGGCAGCCGCCACCACGGCACGAAGGGCGCCTCATGGTGCTCGTGATGATAGCCGAAATGGAAGCAGGTCAGCAGCGAGAGCGCATAGCCGAATTCATTGCTGCGGGCATTGTGGGCGTCGGCGAAATCCGGTTCGCCATGGCGGTGCGGCAGGTAGGTGCCGAAATAGAACAATTGCAGCGCCGAGAGCAGCGCCGGCAGCGCCCAGAACAGCAATACGTTCACCACCGGCGCGCCGATGACGAGGATATAGATCGCCAGCACCACGGTGAGGATGGCGAACTCCCGCCAGCCGAAATAGGTGCGCATGAAGCGTAGGAACCAGGGCCAGAAGCGGTCGGGATGGTCGGCGTCGAAATCGGGATCGTCCGGCGTGCCGGAATGCCGGTGGTGGTCATGGTGCTTCGGCAGGAGGCGATCAAAGCTGAAGGCCGCATAGAGGCCGAGCGCGACCCGCCCCACCCAGAGGTTGATCTTCGGCCGGAACGGCGCCAGCGACCCATGCATGCAATCGTGCGCGATGATGAACAGGCCGACATCGAGCCAGGTCTGGAGGGCGATCACCAGCGGGGCGGCGTAGATATCCGGCGGTGCGAGCCGCAGGAAGAACACCCCGAAGATGTGCCCCGCCAGCCAGCCGCCCATGACCAGGACGGCGAGGGCGAGGCCGATGGCGCCCTGGCGCGCATAGGCGCGCTTCATCTCCACCGCCGCCGCGCTGGGCGCGCGCGGACGGCGCGATTTTTCGCCCGCACGCCCGGGGTTTGCGAGGGTCACGAACGGGTATCCATGTTCTTCAGCGCGCCGCCATGGGTTTCGCGCAATTGGTCGCGCAGCTTCTGCACCGGCTGGGCATAGAGGAAGCCGAACGAGACGCAGCCCTCCTTGCCGTCCACCGCATGATGCAGCCGATGTGCCTGCACGAGCCGCTTGAGATAGCCGTTGCGCGGCACGTAGCGGAACGGCCAGCGTTGGTGGGTCAGCCCGTCATGCACGAAGAAATACAGGAAGCCGTAGACCGTCATGCCGACGCCCACCCAATAGAGCGGGCCGAAGCCGTTCGACCCATAGACGATCAGGCCGACGGCGAGCAGAGCGAACACCACGGCATAGAGATCGTTGCGCTCGAACACATCCTCGTGCGGCTCGTGGTGGGAGCGATGCCAGCCCCAGCCCCAGCCGTGCATGATGTATTTGTGCGCCGCCCAGGCGACGCCTTCCATGATGGCTACGGTGACGAGGACGATCAGCGTATTCAAGGCGATGGTCATGGTTCAAACTCAGGTTCAGGATGCCCGCCCCGGATGCTGGATTGCGGTTGAGCCGACCCCGGATCACGCAGGCGCATCGGACGCCGTCGTCATGCGAGCAAAATGTGGACTCACGCGCCTTGTTCTGCCTCAAGATTTTCTTTTCAGGCCTGGGCTTCACCCAAGCCGAACATGGCGCCGCGCAAGTACCACGCTTGTGACAAGGCCCGCCGCAGCATAGCAAATAAGAACGAAAAGCGCAGGCGCCAGATCGCCGAATGCGGCGCCCCGCCACAGGCTGGCCTGATAGGCCTCGATCACCCAGGCATTGGGCGTGATCCAGCCGGCGCTTTGCAGCCATGCGGGCATAAGGAAACGCGGCACCATGCTGCCGCCGATCGCGGAGAGCATCAGCACCGCGAAAGTCGAGAGGGTCTGGGCCTGCTGACGTGTGCGCGCCGCCGAGGCCAAGGCCAGGGCGAGGCTCGCGGTGGCGGCGGCCGCGGCGATCGTGGTGGCGATCCAGGTGCCGAAATGCGGCAGCACCGCAACCCCATAGACCAGTCCCGCGACAGCGAACAGAAGCGCCGCCTGCACCACCCCTTGCAGGGTGATGAAGGCGAACTTGCCGAGCACCATCACGCTCGTTCCGCCGGGCATCATGACGATGCGGTCGAAGATGCCGGAGCGGCGCTCCTCCACCAAGGAGGCCGCCCCCTGCACCGAGGAGAACAGCAGGAACAGCACGGCGATAGCGCCAGCATAATAAGTGACGGTGGGCAGCGCTTTGAGCGAATCCACCGTCTCGCGGGCGAAAAACTCGCCGCCGCGCGGCTTTTCACCCTTGGCGGCGCTTTCCGCGCTCGCTTGCAGGGCGAGGTCGAACTGTTCGGTTTGCTCGGGGGTAAAGCTGCCGACGATGGATTGCATCTGCGCGCCGAGGCGCTTTAGCCCGATTTGCGGCAGGCGCTCGGAGATGACCTCCTGCACATGGGCCATCAGCAATCCCGCCGCCGCCGCCCGGCCGGGATCGGCGAGGATCAGGAGCGGCGCCGCATTGCCCCCCGCCGACGGGTCGGAGACGATGACCAGCCCGGCGTCGGCGGTGCCGGAGCGCACCGCATCGCGCACGGCAGCCTCGTCCCTGACCGGGATCGCCTGTACCAGCGGGGCGTTATGGAGCGACACGAACAGCGCATGGCCGCCTTCGCTGCCGGAGGCATCGGCGAGCGCGGCCTTCACCGGCGCGTCATCGCCGCTCACCCCCGTGAAGACCGCCGCGAATACCAGGAACATCAGCGGCGGCAGGAGGAAGGTCATCACCAGCGCGCCCTTGTCGCGCAGCAAGGTGAGGCCCATGGCCTTCATGATCGCGCAGATCATCGCGCCGCCTCGGCGAGCACGTCGGCATAAAGCGCGGCCAGGTCGGGCTCGCGCACGGAGACTTCGCGCGGCATCGCATGGCGCTGCTCGAGGGTGAGCAGAAGATCGGCGAGCGCCCCCGTGCCCGCCGCCAGGCCACCGGTGAAGGTGGTGCCGGTCGCATCGCTCTGGAGGGCGAGGGCGGCGAGATGGGCGCGGGTGTCGCCGTCGGGAGGGTGCGACCAGCGCAGTTCCACCCGCCGCGCCCCGCCGAAGCGCCGCGCCACGAGATCGTGCATTGGGCCCTCCAGCACCACATGGCCGTTGACGAGAATCGCGACCCGGTCCGCCACCGCGGCCGCCTGCTCCAGGTCGTGTGTCACGATCAGCACCGCGAGCCCGGCGGCCGCGAGCGCGCGCAGCAGATCGGCAAAGCCCGCGAGCGCTGCGCGGTCGACGCCGACAGTCGGCTCGTCCAGCACCAGCAGCGCCGGTTCTCCCACCAAAGCCGCGGCGATATTGGCCCGGCGCTTCCAGCCTCCGGACAGGCGGTCGATGCGCTCGTTCGCCTGCGCGGCCACGCCGGCGGCCTCCATCACGGCGCCGACCCGCCCAGCGATGCCGGCGCGCGGCATGCCGGCGAGGCGGGCGAAGATGTCCAGGTTTTCCCGCACGGTGAGGCTCGGATATAGCGCCAGTTCCTGCGGCACCAGGCCGATCCGCCGGCGCGCCGTGCTCAGATGGGCGGCATGCTCTTTTACGCGGACGGTCCCGTGATCGGGCCGCAGGCGCCCGCAGACGGCGCGGATCAGTGTGGTCTTGCCGGCACCGTTGGGTCCGAGCAGGACCGTGATCTCGCCCGCCGAAACCGCGAGCGTGGCGTCGCGCAATACCGCGCGGGTGCCATAGCTGGCGCTCACATGGGCCATCTCCAGCACCGGCGCCGCGCGCGCGGCCGCCGGGGCTGGGCGGGCGGCGGGCCGTGACAGGGCGGCGGGGAAGGTCACGGCAAAGTGACGCCGGGCAGGCCGCCGAAGGCGTGGCGCAGGAAGTCGCGCAGCGGATCGGGTCCCTCGCAGCGCCGAGACATGCGGTCGGACGCGTCCGCAGCGCCGCGCAGATGGCTGTCCAGCAGGCCCGCCGCGCGCGAGGCGCCGAGCGAGGCGACGACGGTGGCCTTGCCTTCGTCCTTGCCGACATCCTTGCCGAGCGCGGCGGCGGAGGATTGCACATCCAGCAGGTCGTCGAGGATCTGGTAGGCGCGGCCCGTGTGATTGGCGAAATCGCGCAGTGCATCCCGATCGTCCGCGCGCGCCTCATGCACTTGGCTGGCGGCCTCCACGGCGGCGGTGAACAGCAGGCCGGTCTTGCGGCGGTTGACATCCTCCGTGGCGGCAAGGCTACGCCCCGGCACCGGGCGCAGATCATCGAATTGTCCGCCGCACAGGCCGAGGGAGCCGACCGCATTGGTGTAGATGGCCAGAATCTCCGCCCGCGCCGGGGCGGGCACGGCGGCGGAGGCGGCGACCACGCCATAGGCGCGGGTCAGCAGGGAGATCGCGGCCAGCACCGCCACGTCCTCGCCGAATTGCACATGGGTCGCCGGCTGGTTCCGCCGCAGCTTCGCGTCGTCCATGCAGGGCAGATCGTCGATGATGAGGGACGCGGCATGGATCATCTCCAGCGCGCAGCCGCAATCGAGGACCGCATGCTCGTCGGCGCCGAGCCGCAGCGCCGCCGACATGGCGAGCAGCGGACGCAGCCGCTTGCCCGGCGCCAGCAGAATGTGGCGCATGGCAGCGTGCAGCGTCGCGGGGTTGGAGGCCGTGGTCGGCAACAGCAACCCCAGGCGCCGGTCGACGACCGAACGCAGATAGCTCAGATCCGGCGACCGCTCGCCAGCGACCGCCGTCGCGGACCCGCCCTCGACGGCATGCAGCACTTCGCCGTCCCGGGATTTGCCGTGGGTCATCAGGCCGGCCCTTCCTCGCTCTTCCGCCCGCGTGGCCCCTGCGGGGCGGGCTCGGCAGATTCCATGCGCTTGCATGATGTTAGATCAGACCCTAGAACCCTTGAAGGCGGCTTGCTGTCAAGCAGAAGAGATTCACGCGATGAACGCGGAAAGCGAGATCCAGCGCCGCAAACAAGACCACATAGACATCGTGATGGCGGACGGGCGTGCCTCATCCCGTGCAAAAACCGGTTTTGAAAGCCTGATTTTCGAGCACTGCGGCCTGCCTGAACTGCATCTGGACGATGTGGATCTCGCAACGACGTTCCTCTCGCGCCCGCTCGCGGCACCTCTGCTTATTTCTTCGATGACCGGCGGGCCGGCGGCGGCGGGGCTGATCAATCGCCATCTGGCGGAAGCGGCCCAGCATCTGCGCATCGCGCTCGGCGTCGGCTCCCAGCGCGTGGTGCTGGAGGGCGGGGCGGCGGCCGGGCTCGATTCCGGGCTGCGCCGGATCGCGCCGGATATTCCCTTGTTCGCCAATCTGGGCGCGGCCCAGCTCGCATGCGGCTATGGGCTCGACGAGGCGCGGCGGGCCGTCGACATGGTCGAGGCGGATGCCCTGATCCTTCACCTCAACCCGCTGCAGGAGGCGATCCAGGCCGGCGGCGATCGCGATTGGCGCGGGCTGCTGGAGAAGATCGGTGCGCTGGCGCGCACCCTGCCGGCTCCCGTGATTGTGAAGGAAGTGGGCTTCGGAATCTCCGCCGACCTCGCCCGCCGGCTTGTGGATAACGGGGTGGCCGCGATCGATATCGCGGGTGCCGGCGGCACGAACTGGGCGCTCGTGGAGGGCGAACGCGGCACCGGCGCCCAGCGCGCCGTCGCCGCCGCCTTCGCAGGCTGGGGCATCCCCACCGCGCGCGCGCTCGCCGAGGTGCGCGCGGTGTGTCCGCAGGTGCCCTTGATCGCCTCCGGCGGGATGAAGGATGGCGTCGACGTGGCGAAGGCGATCCGCCTTGGCGCCGATCTCGCGGGGCAGGCGGCGGGGGTTCTCTCCTCCGCCGTATCGTCGAGCGAGGCGGTGGTGGCGCATTTCGAGGTGATCATCGCGCAATTGCGCATCGCCTGCTTCTGCACCGGATCGCGCGATCTCGCCGCCCTGCGCACCGCGCGGCTGCTGCCGGCCGCATAAGGAGCGTGCCGCAGCCGGCGCGTACGTCACGGCATATATTGGCCGCCGTTCACCTCTACCACCTGCCCGGTCACATAGCCGCTCGCCGCCGCCGACGCGAGATAGAGGAAGGTGCCGACGCATTCGTCCGGCACGCCCAGCCGGCCCATGGGGATGGTGGCCTGCATGGCGCTCATCTGCGCCGGGGTGGAATAGCGGTCGTGGAACGGGGTCTCGATCACGCCGGGGGACACGGCATTCACGCGGATACCGGTCTGCGCCAATTCCTTGGCCCAGCCGTGGGTCGCGGTGGAGATGAAGCCCTTGGCCGCCGCATAGAGCACCGATCCGCCGGCCCCGCCGTGGCGCGCGGCGATGGAGGAGACATTGATGATCGCCCCGCCGCGCCCCTGGGCGAGCATCAGCGGCACCGCCTGGTGCATGAACGCCACCACGTGCCGCACGTTGAGATCGAGCACGGCG
>NCEH01000195.1 GCA_002304505.1 Rhizobiales bacterium 32-66-11
AGGTCCAGCCCGTTGGCGGCCTGTGCCACGCGCTGGGTCGACTTGAGAGAAGCACCCCGGCGCTGGATGTCCATGGCCTCCTGCTCGCCACGGCGCTGCGCGTCTTGCGCTGCGTACTCGGCCATGGTCGCGTTGTTGCGCCCGACCTGCTCGGCGGCTTGCCCCTGACGGTACGCCCCGATGGCGCTCACGCCGCCGCCAACGAGGCTGGCGGCCATTGCTAGGGTGGCGAGTTCGCACATGATCAGTCCTTCATCTCAAACGGGTAGAACATGGCGCCTCGAGGTCCAACCGGTACGGGGTCGCGCAAGGTAAAGCCAAGCCGACGCAGCCAGCGCACGCTCGTGGTGTTCTCGGTGTGCACGAAGTTCACGAGGTGCGGAAAAAGGCGCCGCATCCGCGCAATGTAGCTGGGAGTTCGCTTGACAAGGATACGGCTGTGCTTGTCCAAGGCCGTGGTGCAGGCGGATACCCAGCGCATCATCGAGGTTTATCGCCGCGCCGGCCGTACCGACGTAAAGGTCAATCCCGTCACCATCGATCGCGGCAATGGGCGTGTCGATCTGGTGTTCGAGATCACCGAGGGTGAGAAGGTCGGTGTCAAGGACATCAAGTTCGTCGGCAACAAGGCGTTCTCAGACTACAAGCTGAAGGACGTGATCACCACGACGACCACCAATTGGCTCTCCTTCCTCAAGTCCACGGACGTCTATGATCCGGACCGCGTGAATGCGGACCAGGAATTGCTGCGTCGCTGGTATTTGAAGAATGGCTATGCCGACTTCCGCATCATCGCCGCCAATGCGGAACTCGTTCCCGCAACCAGCGGTTCGCCGGCCGGCTACGTGATCACCTTCACATTGGATGAAGGGGCGCAGTATCGCTTCGGCAAGGTGGATGTGGTCTCCAACATCCGCGACGTGCCCGCCGCCAACCTGCGCAGCGCGCTGCGCATGAGCGAGGGTCAGGTCTATAACGCCGAGCTGGTCGAAAAGTCGGTCGAGAACGTCACCATCGAAGTGTCGAAGAGCGGCTATGCCTTCGCCCAGGTGCGGCCACGTGGCGATCGCGACTTCGAGAACAAGCGCATCAACGTGCTGTTCGTGGTGGAAGAGGGGCCGCGGGTCTATGTGGAGCGCATCGAGGTGCGCGGCAACACCCGGACCCGCGACTGGGTTATCCGTCGCGAATTCGATATCGGCGAGGGCGATGCCTATAACCGCGTGATGGTCGATCGCGCCGAGCGCCGCCTGCGCAACCTCGGCTACTTCAAGACCGTCAAGATCACCAACGAGCCTGGCTCGGCCCCCGACCGCATCATCCTGGTGGTGGATGTGGAAGATCAGCCGACGGGCGAGTTCGCGGTGTCGGGCGGCTATTCGACCTCGGACGGCTTCATCGCCGAAGTCTCCCTGGGCGAGAGGAATTTCCTTGGCCGTGGCCAATATGTGAAGATCTCCGGCTCCTTCGGCCAGAACGCCCAGGGCGCGGAATTCTCCTTCACCGAACCTTACTTCCTCGGCTATCGGCTCTCTGCTGGCATCGACTTCTATTGGAAGGAAACCAGCGCGACCAGCTACACCTCCTATAACACCAACACTCTGGGTGGAGGCTTCCGCTTCGGTCTTCCGATCACCGACGAAATCACCCTGGCGCTGCGCTACAACCTCTATCAGCGCGAGATCAACCTCGACTGCGCCGTGTGGGGCGACCCCTTCCTGACCTGCGCGGGAACGGCGTCCTGGGCGATCATCGAGGCGGTGGCGCAGGGTGCGACCATCACGTCGGCGGCGGGCTACACGCTCTCCTTCAACGGGCTCGACAGCAACATCAACCCGACCTCCGGCCTTTATGCGGAATTGAAGCAGGATTTCGCCGGCCTCGGCGGCGATGTGAACTTCATCCGCACCTCGGCTGATGTCCGCTATTACTATCCGCTGATCAGCGACTGGGTGCTGTTGGTGCACGGTCAGGCGGGCCACGTGAATGCATGGGGCGACCAGGATCTGCGGATCATGGACAATTTCTTCATGGGTCCGAATTTGGTTCGCGGCTTCGCCCCGAACGGCATCGGACCGCGCGATATGGCCTCGCTCTCTCAGGACTCCCTGGGTGGCACGTCCTACTGGGGTCTGTCGGCTGAAGTTCAGTTCCCGCTGGCCTTCCTGCCCAAGGACATCGGCCTGAAGGCCGCGGTGTTCGCGGACGCCGGCTCGCTGTTCGACTACCAGGGCCAGACGACCTTTGTGGGTGCTCCGGCGCCGTACACCTGCCCGCCAGGTGCCCAGAACGCGACCGGCAATGTCTGCGTGTTCGACGACAACGGCATCCGGTCCTCGGTGGGCGCGAGCCTGATCTGGCAGTCGCCGTTCGGTCCCCTGCGCTTCGACTATGCCTGGGTGCTGAGCCAGCAAGCCTACGACAAGGACCAGGCGTTCCGCTTCTCGGGCGGCACCAAGTTCTAATCCTGTCCTCTCATGCGGGCGTCGGCGGTCATGCCGCCTGACGCCCGCAGCGTATCTAAATCATGAGCGATCCTCTCTTTTTCCCCCTGCCGTCACCGCTGACCCTCGCGGAGGTTGCGGCACTGAGCGGAGCGCGCGCCCGCGCGGGTGACCTGCCCGAGGGCAGTCTTGTCCGCGGGGTGTCAACCCTCGCCGACGCCGGGCCGGGCGATCTGGCCTTCTTCGATGCGCCGCGCTACCGCAGCGAGTTCGAGGCGACCCGGGCCAGCGTCTGCATCACCACCGAGAAACTCGCGGAAGGCGCGCCGGCCGGCCTGATCGTGCTGGTGTCCCCGCGCCCCGCGCTCGCCTTCGTCAACATCACGCGCACCCTGTTCGCGACCGCGCTGCGACCGCAGCCCGTGTTCGGTCATCAAGGCATTGCGCCCGGCGCCTTCATCCATCCCACCGCGCGACTCGAGGACGGGGTGACGGTGGATCCCGGCGCGGTGATCGGGCCGGACGTCGAGATCGGCGCGCAATCGGTGATCTGCGCCAATGCGGTGATCGGGGCCGGTGTGCGCATCGGCCGGGAGACATCCATCGGCGCCGGGGCCACCCTCATTCACGCGCTGGTCGGCAATCGCGTCATTCTCCACAGTGGCGTGCGCATCGGCCAGGACGGCTTTGGCTATCAGCCGAGCCCGCGCGGCCATCTCAAGGTGCCGCAGATCGGCCGGGTGGTGATCCAGGACGATGTGGAGATCGGCGCCGGCACGACCATAGATCGCGGCGCGCTGCGCGATACCGTGATCGGCGAAGGCACCAAGATCGATAATCTCGTGCAGATCGCCCATAATGTGGTGATCGGCCGCCATTGCGTCATCGTTTCGCAGACCGGCATCTCCGGCAGCACGACGCTCGGCGATTTTGTCATGCTCGGCGGCCAGGTGGGCGTGATCGGCCATGTGCGCATCGGCGATGCGGCGCAGATCGCGGCCTCGTCCAATGTGAAGGATGATGTTCCGCCCGGCGTGCGCTGGGGCGGATCGCCGGCCAAGCCCGTGCGCGAATGGTTTCGAGAATTGACCGCGCTGAAGAAATTGGGTCAGGCGAGCACCCGACGCGGCGATGAAGGGGGGGACGAATGAGCGACGCCAGCAGCAGCCCCGTGGCCCTCTCGGCCGAGAGCGAATGCAAGGTGCTTACGAGCGCCGATCTGCAAAAGATCCTCCAATGCCTGCCGCATCGCTATCCGTTCCTGCTGGTGGACCGGGTG
>NCEH01000068.1 GCA_002304505.1 Rhizobiales bacterium 32-66-11
CGCCGCGGCGCAGGCGGCGGCCGCTGCCGCGCGCGCGCAGGGCACGCCAACCCGTGGCGCGCCGGGAAGCGCCGGCTCCGCCCGCCCGGCGGCTCAGCAATCCGCAGCGCCCCGCCAAGCCGCGCCCGCCCAAGCGGTCGCAGGAAACGCCGCTGCAGGAAACGCCGCCCCAGGACACGCCGCGCAAGGACATGCCGCGCAAGCCGGCGCCGCGCGCGCCTCAGGCGGCGCGACAAGCCATCCGCCAGCCGTGCCAACGCTCTCTGCGGCTCCGCCCGACATGGCGGAAATGGCCGCGCGGGACATGGCCCATGCGGCGGCGAGCCTGGAGGATCTGCGCGCCATCATGGAGGTGTTCGACGGCTGCCCCTTGAAGCGCACCGCCACCCGTATGGTGTTCGCCGATGGCAATCCCGACGCGCGCATCATGTTCGTGGGCGAGGCGCCGGGGCGCGACGAGGATGAGCAGGGCCTTCCTTTCGTCGGCCGCTCGGGCCGGCTGCTGGACCTGATGCTCGGGGCCATCGGGCTCGACCGCACCAGCGCCTATATCGCCAATGTGATTCCCTGGCGGCCGCCGGGAAACCGCACGCCGACCCCGCAGGAAACCGCCATCTGCCTGCCGTTCATCCGCCGCCAGATCCAGCTGGCGGACCCCGATATCCTGGTGTGCCTCGGCGGCCCTTCGGCCCAGGCGCTGCTGGCGGTGAGCGAGGGAATCACCAAGATGCGCGGACGGCTGGTGGATTATGATACCGGCACGCGGGTGATTCGCGCGCTGCCGACCTTTCACCCCGCCTATCTCCTGCGCACGCCCCTGGGCAAGCGGCTGGTGTGGCGCGACTTGCTGGCGGTGGAAGCCTTATTGGCCCAAGGCGCATCGCCCCAAAGCGGTGGAAAGTCCGGCTGACGCGCCGCGCGCCTCGCCTTCAGCGGTGGGTCCCGTCAGCGGGACGCCTTGCGGCAGGGCGGATCAGAGGTCGGAGGATTCGTAGGAGCCGGTGATCGGCGCGCTGACCAGCGAGGAATTGCGGTAGCGCGGATCATCGGTCACTTCCTCGCCGATCCAGGGCGGGAGGGCGACCTGTTCCGTGGGATCGGCCAGCTCGATCTCGGCGACCACGAGGCCCTTGTTCTCGGCCTCGAACACATCGACGGTCCAGAGCTTGCCGGCGAAATCCACCTCGTAGCGGGTTTTCTCGATGAGCGGCTTCATGCACTGCTCGGCAAGCATCAGCTCGGCATGGTCGAGGGGGATTTCATATTCGAATTCGGGCCGGGACATGCCTTCCGTGCGGCCCTTGACCGTAATGAAGGCTTGGTCGCCCGCGCGGCGGATGCGCACCGTGCATTCGGGGCCGATGCACAAATATCCCTGCGAAAAGCGTGCGCCGCGCGCATCCTCGCGCCAGGCGTCGGATGTCACCAGGAATTTCCGTTCGACTTCGACGGGCATGCGCGATCCAGATTATCGAGCGACGAACTCTCCCGCATCTGGATCGAGGACGCTATCTCAAAAACATTTCTGGCCGTGCGCAGAAGGAGGACTGCGTCCAAAATAGCGCGCTTTGACTGTTTTATGCGACAAAATCTCAAGCCCCGCTGCGCGCGCAGGTTTTTATTTCTTCCAAGGCGCGCGCGGATTGCAGGCCGGGGGGCGCGGTGGCCACCCGGCCGAAGGCGTTCAGCTCTGCACGCCGTCGAATTTGCTCGGCGGGTTGGTGTCGCCGATGGTCGTCACGCGCATGATGTTGGTGGTGCCGGGCTTGGCGAACGGCACGCCGGCGGTGATGGCGAGGCGGTCGCCCGGCTTGCCGAGATCCTCTTCCACCGCAATGCGCACCGCCGTGTCCACCATCTCGCCGAACGAGTGGATGTCTTCTTCCACATGAACCGCATGGACGCCGTAGGAGAGCGCGAGGCGGCGGGCGGTCTCCAGGCTGGTGGTGATGCCGAGGATCGGCATCGGCGGGCGCTCGCGCGCGGCGCGCAGCGCCGTGGTGCCGGAGAGGGTGTAGGCGACGAGGGCGGAGGCATCCACCGCGATGGCGGTCTGATAGGTGGCCTTGGTCACCGCGTCGCCGATGGTCTTGCCCCATTCGGCCTGGGTGGCGTCGAGCGTCTGGCGATAGCCGGGGTCGCGCTCCACATGGCGGATGATGTCATCCATGAAGGCGACCGCTTCCACCGGATATTGCCCGGCCGCGCTTTCGGCCGAGAGCATCACGCAATCCGCGCCCTCATAGACGGCGGTGGCGACGTCGGAGACTTCGGCGCGGGTGGGGACCGGCGCGGTGATCATGCTTTCCAGCATCTGGGTCGCCACGATCACCGGCTTTCCGTAGCGGCGCGATTCCGCGATCATGCGCTTCTGGATCGCCGGGATCTCGGGCAGGGAGAGTTCGACGCCGAGGTCGCCGCGCGCCACCATGATCGAGTCGGAGAGCTTCACCAGCTCGGTGAGATGCTCCACCGCCGCCGGCTTCTCCATCTTCAGCATGATGGCGGCGCCGCGATCGCCGATCAGCGCGCGCGCCTCATGGATGTCGTCGGGGCGCTGCACGAACGAGAGCGCGATCCACTCGACGCCGAGATTGCAGGCGAAATCGAGATCCTTGCGGTCCTTCTCCGTCAGCGGGGAGAGCGGCAGGACCACGTCGGGAATGTTGAAGCCCTTGTTGTTCGAGAGCTTCGTACCGCTGATGACCTGGGCATCCAGCCAGCCGGGGCCCTTGGCCACCACTTTGAGCCGCACCTTGCCGTCGTCGCACAGCACGGTGGAGCCGATCACCAGCGCCTCGATGATGTCGGGATGGGGGATCGGCACGCGATTTGTTCCAGCGCGCGGATGCGGGCGAGCACCTCGCCGTGGTTTTCCTGGGTGCCGTGGCTGAAGTTGAGGCGGAACACATCCACCCCGGCCAGGTATAATTCCTTCAGCTTTTCCGGGCTGTTGGAGGCGGGCCCGACGGTCGCCACGATCTTGGTGGCACGCGCGCGCTTCGTCGACATTCTCGTCTCCTCCCGTTGATGCGTTCGGTTGGCCGCCCGCTGATCTGGATCCGGCCGATGGTCGCGGCTTCTTGAGGCTTGGGCAGGGCTGGCGCCATCCGGCGTTCGTCCCTGCCCGCCCGTCCCGGCTTGGCCGGGGGTATCGCATTTACATAAAGGTCCTAGCCGAAAGTTCTATGACTTTCGGCTAAGCTTGGGCTTTTTCAGGCGACGTCGTGATTGGCCAGCAGTTCCAGGGCCTGCACCATGGCGGAATGGTCGAGCTTGCCGCCACCACGGGCCGCAACCGCATTGAACAATTCCTGGGCGGTGGCGGTGTTGGGCAGCGCGATCTGCAGCGCGCGGGCCGAGGAGAGCGCCAGATTGAGGTCCTTCTGGTGCAGCTCGATGCGGAAGCCGGGGCCGAAATTGCGCGTCACGATGCGCTCGCCATGCACTTCCAGGATGCGCGAATTGGCGAACCCGCCCATCAGCGCCTGGCGCACCTTCGCCGGATCGGCGCCGGCCTTGGAAGCAAACAGCAGCGCCTCGCTCACCGCCTCGATGGTGAGGGCGACGATGATCTGGTTCGCGACCTTGGTGGTCTGCCCGTCGCCATTGCCGCCGACGAGGGTGATGTTCTTGCCCATCTTCTCGAACAGAGGCTTCACCTTTTCGAAGGCGGCATCGGGGCCGCCGACCATGATGGTGAGGGAGGCGGCCTTGGCGCCCACATCGCCGCCCGAGACCGGGGCGTCGAGGTAATCGCAGCCGAGCGCATTGATCTTTTCTGCGAACTTCTTGGTCTCCACCGGCGAGATGGAGCTCATGTCCACCACGATCTTGCCGGCGGTGAGGCCCTCGGCGACGCCGCCCTTGCCGAACAGGGCTTCGTCCACGTGCGGCGTATCGGGCACCATGAGGATGATGATGTCGGCATTCTTCGCCACTTCGGCCGAGGAGGCGACGGCGGTCGCGCCCTTGTCGGTGACTTCGGCGGGGATCTTGAACACGTCATAGACGAACAGCGTGTGCCCGGCGTCGATGAGGTGGTTGGCCATGGGGGTGCCCATGATGCCGAGACCGATGAAACCCACGTTCATGTGCGTATCTCCTGGATTGATTTCACCCCCGCCGGGCGGGGCAGGGGCGTTTGATTTGCGGCCGGAGCCGAGGGTGTCCGGCCCGCGGACGGCTTACTGGTAATCCTTGATCCAGCCGATGCCTTCATCGGTGGTGGTCTTGGGCTTGTATTCGCAGCCGATCCAGCCGGTGTAGCCGGCCTCGTCGATGGCTTTCAGCACGAACGGATAATTGATCTCGCCCGTGCCCGGCTCGCCGCGTCCGGGATTGTCCGCCAGCTGGATATGCTTGATGCGGGCAAGGTTGGCGCGGATCGTGGGGACGAGGTCCCCTTCCATGATCTGCATGTGGTAGATGTCGTACTGGAAGAAGATGTCGTCCGCACCCACTTCGTCGAACAGCGCCAGCGACTGCTTGGTGTTGGTGAGGTAGAAGCCGGGGATGTCGCGGGTATTGATGGCTTCCGCCACCAGCGGGATGCCCGCTTTCTTCATTTCAGCGGCGGCGAACTTAAGGTTCGACACCAAGGTCTCGTGCACCTTTTCCGCCGGCACGTCCTTGGGGGTGAGGCCCACCAGCACGTTCAGCGTCTGCGTGCCGAGCACCTTGGCATATTCGATGCCCTTGCCGACGCTGTCCTGGAATTCGCCGACCCGGTCCGGCAGCACGGCGATGCCGCGCTCGCCCTTGGCCCAGTCGCCGGCGGGCAGGTTGTGGAGCGCCTGGGTCAGGCCGTTCTCCTTGAGCTTCTCGGCGAGCTGCTCGGCGGGATAGGCATAGGGAAACAGATATTCGACGCCCTTGAAGCCCACCGACGCCGCCTTGGCGAAGCGTTCGGTGAAATCAAGCTCGTTCCAGAGCATTGTGAGATTCGCTGCGAGTTTGGGCATTCACCTCTCCGCTGGCTTAGCCTGCCTTTTGGACGTTTGCGCTCAACTCCCCGGCGGAAGGCAAGATCCGCGTCGGGTTGGTCTTGGGTCGGCCGGTCCCCGGCCGCGGTCGCGCCGGCCCTGTTGCAGGGATGGAGCAGCGCGGCAGGGCCCGTTTGGAGCCTGCCGCCGCAGCACGAGGCGCCGACGGCATCACTTCGCCCGCACGCGGCCGGCGGGAGCCGGCTGCAGCGGGACGGTGCAAAGCTTTAGCAGATCACTCCGCCGGCTCAACCTGCCGCACTTGGTCCACCGGCACGTCGAGGATCTCCTCGAACTCGTTGATCTTGTCGATCTCGACGCCCATGGCGATGTTGGTGACGCGCTCCAGGATGAATTCCAGCACCACCGGCACCTGATGCTCCTGCATCAGTTTCTCGGCAGTGATGAAGGCATCCTTGAACTCGTTCGGGGTGCGCACGCGGATCGCCTTGCAGCCGAGGCCCTCGGCCACCGCCACGTGATCCACGCCATAGGCGCCGATCTCTTCGGAATTGATGTTGTCGAACGAGAGCGAGACCTCGAAATCCATCTCGAAGCCGCGCTGCGCCTGGCGGATCAGCCCGAGGTAGGAATTGTTCACCACCACGTGCAGATAGGGCAGCTTGTGCTGGGCGCCCACCGCCAGTTCCTCGATCAGGAACTGGAAGTCGTAATCGCCCGAGAGCGCGACGATCTTCGCGTCCGGCCGGGCCGCGCGCACGCCGAGGGCGGCGGGCAGGGTCCAGCCGAGCGGGCCGGCCTGACCGCAATTGATCCAGTGGCGCGGGTTGTAGACGTTCAGGAACTGCGCGCCGGCGATCTGCGAGAGGCCGATGGTGGTGACATAGGTGACGTCGCGGCCGAGCGCCTCGTTCATCTCCTCATAGACCCGTTGCGGCTTCAACGGCACGTTGTCGTAATGCGACTTGCGCAGCATGGTCTGCTTGCGCATGAGGCATTCGTCGGCCCATTTGGAATAGTCGGGCAGCTTGCCGGCGGCCTTCCATTCCTTGGCGATGGCGACGAACAGCTCCAGCGCCGCCTTGGCGTCGGAGACGATGCCGAAATCGGGGCCGAACACGCGGCCGATCTGGGTCGGCTCGATGTCCACATGCACGAACTTGCGGCCCTTGGTGTAGACCTCGACCGAGCCGGTGTGGCGGTTGGCCCAGCGGTTGCCGATGCCGAGCACGAAGTCGGAGGCCAGCATGTTCGCATTGCCGTAGCGGTGCGCAGTCTGCAGGCCGCACATGCCGGCCATCAGCGGGTGATCGTCGGGAATGGTGCCCCAGCCCATGAGGGTGGGGATGACCGGCACGCCGGTCACTTCGGCCAGTTCCACCAGCAGGTCGGAGGCGTCCGCATTGATGATGCCGCCGCCGGCGACGATCAGCGGGCGCTCGGACGAGAGCAGGAATTCGAGGCCCTTCTCGGCCTGGGCGCGGGTCGCCTTGGGCTTGTAGACGGGCAGGGGCTCATAGGTGCTCTCGTCGAATTCGATCTCGGCGAGCTGCACGTCGATGGGCAGGTCGATCAGCACCGGGCCGGGGCGGCCGGAGCGCATGACGTGGAAGGCCTGCTGGAACACCATGGGCACCAGCGCCGGCTCGCGCACGGTGACCGCCCATCCGCCGAGGCGGAATAGAGGCCGGTGATCATGTCGGTGCCGGCGGGCCCGGACGTGCCGATGCACACGCCGATATTGCCGGCCACCGCCCGGGTATAGCCCTCGGCCATGTGGGAGGCGCCTTCCACGTGGCGCGCCAGCACGTGGCGGATGGAGCCGCGCAGCTTCATGGCGGAATAAAGCGGGTTGATGGCCGCGCCGGGAACACCGAAGGCGCAGGTGATGCCTTCCTTCTCGAGAACGCGGACGGCGGCGTCTATGGCACGCATGCGGGGCATGGTGTCCTCCCTGTTTCTGAATTGTCCCCTGGATACTCCCGTGCCTTTCGTTCCACTATCGAAGATATGGAACGACATTGATGCCGAAAAGGCAAAGATGGCAAAAAAGCCGTGTCGGCTGAATAGTTTGGCGCTGCAGCATGTGCGCTGCGAAAGGGGTTTGGGCGGGCTTGGTGCCGCGCGGGAGGGGAAGGCGGGCGCTGGGCGGGGAGGGGGCGAGAGCATTACTCCGCAACGCAAAACGGCGGCCGGACCGTTCGTCCGCCGCCGTTGTGATGTGCCCGCCGCGCGCCCCTCCTCGGAGCGCGCGGGCGCCGATGATCCCGCCTCAGCCGCGCGCCAGGGCCGCCACTTGCGCCATGTCGGCGATGTCCGTGCTCTGCAGCAGGCTGCGCGCGAGGTCCGGGGTCTTCTCCCCAAGCACCGGCTTCACCAGCGTGGTGAATTTCGCGGAAAGCGCCGCGTCGGCGGGAAACAGGTCGGGTTCGCCCGAGGGGTCGGGAATGTCCAGCTCGAACGTGCTGCCGGTCGTGGTCACGGTGAGGCGCGCGCCGAACGGATGGGCGCGGCCTTCGAGCGCCGCATCGGCCTCCACGTCGATACGATCGCACATGGCCTCAATGGCGGGATCGCCGAGCCGGTCGTAATCGTCCCAACCGAAGGCGCCCTGGTCGAGCGCGACGGCAGCGGTGAAGGGCATGGAGAATTGCCCGTCCACCACCGTGCGTGCCCGGCGCTTTTCCGCCAGAGGCGCGCCGGTGAGCGTGATGCCGTTGGGATGCAGGCCCACGCGCACCTTCACGATGTCGGCGCCGGTGAGATGGTGTTCGGCCCGCAGCGACAGCAGCCCATCGAGGGCGGCATGGGTATAGCGGCAGCTGGGATAGGGCTTCAGCCCGATCTTCATGGTCTCGTACACGGTGCCGAGGTCGCGCACCGCCTTGGCGGGGTCTGCGCCGTCGCTATAGCCGTGCAGGAAACCGTGCTTGCCCTCGATGGCGTCCGAGGCGCCCTTGAAGCCCTCGGCCGAAAGGGTGGCGGCGATCAGCCCGTTCATGGCCGCCGCGCCCACTTGGTAGCGCTTGTTCCAGGCGCCATTGACCAGGAATTGCAGCGACCCCGCCGCCTGGCTCGCCGCCACCCCGAAGGCGCAGGCGATGCGCGCGGCATCGAGCCCCAGCAGCTTGCCGGCCGCCGCCGCGGCGCCGAACGTGCCGGCGGTGGCCGTGGGATGAAAGCCGCGCGCATAATGCACCGTGGGATCAAGCGCGACGCCGAGCCGGCAGCACACTTCATAGCCGGCAATCACGGCGGTGATGAAATCGCGCCCGCTGGCCCCCGTCATCTCGGCCGCGGCGAAGGCGGCGCAGACCACCGGCGCGCTCGGATGCAGCGAGGATTCCGCATGGGTGTCGTCGAAATCCAGCGAATGGCCGTAGACGCCGTTCAGCAGCGCGGCGATGGCTGGCGCATAGGTGCGCGTGGCGCCCACCACGGTGCAGGCGCCGGGGCCGTCGAGGCCGAGCCGGGCGAGCATGGCGCGCACGCTGGCGCTGGATTCCGCATCCGCCCCGCCGCGCGCGATATTGCCGAAGAAGTCGAGCACCAGCCGTTCGGCCCGCGCCACCACCTCCGTGGGGAGGTCGGCGAAGGCGAGATCGGCGACATAGCGGGCGAGGATGTTGGTTTCGTCGCTCATTTGGCGTCTCCCTGAAGCGCCGTCGTGCCCTGCGCGCGCGCCAGAATGCCTTCGGCGCGCAGGCGCACGGGCGTATCCACCATGGCCCCGTCCACCTTCACCGCCGCGCCGCCGGCAGCGGAAGCTTCCAGCACCCGCCGCGCCCATGAAAGTTCCGCGTCCGAAGGGGCAAAGCCCTGGATCACGGGGGCGATCTGGCGGGGATGGATGCACAGCTTGCCGGCGCAACCGAGGCTCGCGGCATAAGCCGCCTCGGCTTCGCACAGCGCGGCATCGTCGAACCCGGCGGTGACCCCGTCGAGCGGGCCGGCAAGCCCGGCGAGGCGCGAAGCGAGCACCAGTTCGCTGCGCGCCGCGAGCAAGGCGTCGTTGGTATGGGCGCTGCCGATGTCGGCGGCGAAATCGATGGAGCCGAAGGCGAGGCGCCGCACCTGCGGGGCGGCGGCGATGGCGCGGGCATTGGCGATGCCGCGCGCACTCTCCACCAGCGCCATCACCGGCAGGCCGTCGAGATCGGGAATGTCGGCGACATGTTCCGCCTTGGGCAGGACCAGTCCGGCCAGCGGCAGGCGCCGCGCCAGGGCGAGGTCTTCGCCATGCCAGGGCGTGCCGACGGGATTGACGCGCAGGAAGATCGGCCCGCCGCCCGCCGGAAAGCCGGCCGCGATGGCCTCGCGCGCATGGGGTTTCTCGGCCACCGCCACCGCATCCTCCAAATCGAGGATGATGGCATCGGCACCGGCAGCCAGCGCCTTGGCGAACCGTTCCGGCCGGTCGCCGGGAACAAACAGGACCACGAGACGCGCGTCGAACAGCGAGGAGGACATGAACGCCCCTGGATCAGAACCAATGAGCGCGCACAGTGCCGCGCGGCCGGGCCGGCGCAAATAGGGAATTGCTATGCCCGCTCATAGCAAAGACCTATGCCCCCATAGCCGGGGGGGAGAAGGCCTGTCCGGCGCGAGCGTCGCGCGGGGCGGACGGGCGCTATATGATTTGCATATGGTGCCTAGGCCAGATGCGTATTTGTGCTCTGGCCCGCTTTAGGGCGAGTGTCATTCCCATGCGACCCGCACGGCGCGTGCGCGCCGGCCGCGACGGCTCCTCGAACTTTTCCGGTCCCGATGCAGAACGATCTTGAAGGCATCCTTGTGGTCTCCGTGGAGCAGGCGGTCGCCGCTCCCTATCTGTCGTGCCGCCTCGCGGATGCTGGCGCGCGGGTCATCAAGATCGAGCGGCCGGAGGGGGATTTCGCCCGCAATTACGATTCCCTGGTGCATGGCGAGAGCGCTTATTTCGTCTGGTTGAACCGGGGCAAGGAATCCATCTGCCTGGATCTCAAGGCCCCCGACGATCTCGCGGTGCTGCGGGCGATGGTGGCCAAGGCGGACATCTTCATCCAGAATCTCGCCCCCGGCGCCATCGACCGGCTAGGCTTTGCGCCGGAAAAGCTGCGGGCGGAAAATCCGCGCCTGATCACCTGCTCCATCTCCGGCTATGGCGATGAAGGTCCGTATCGCGATCTCAAGGCCTATGACCTGCTGGTGCAGGCGGAGAGCGGACTCTCCTCCATCACCGGCAACGCACACGGCTCGGCGCGGGTCGGCGTCTCGGTATGCGACATCGCCGCCGGCATGACGTCGCTCCAGGCGGTGATGCAGGCGCTTTATGCCCGCGAGCGCACCGGCGTCGGGCGGCACATCGCGGTGTCGCTCTATCATGCGCTGTCCGACTGGATGAACGTGCCCTACCTGCAATATGTCTATGGCGGCAAGGTGCCGGAGCGGGCGGGGCTCAACCACCCCACCATCGCGCCCTATGGCGCCTATAGCTGCGCCGACGGCAAGGCGGTGCTGTTCTCGATCCAGAACGAGCGGGAATGGCAGATGTTCTGCGCCGAGGTGCTGGGCGATGCCGCGATCGCCGTGGATCCGCGCTTCGACAGCAACAATCATCGCGTCGCCTCCCGTCCGGCGCTGGATGAAGCCATCAACGCGGTGTTCTCCACCCTGACCCGCGCGCAGGCGGTGGAGCGGCTGGAGCGCGCCCGCGTTGCTTATGGCCGGGTGAGCACGCTGGAAGATGTCGCGGCCCATCCGCAAAACCGCTATGTGGACGTGGAAACCCCCACCGGCCCCGTGCGCTGCCTTGCGCCCGGCGCGGTGGTGGATGGCAAGCCGGCGGAATTCCGCGCGGTGCCGGGGCTCGGCGCCCACACCGAAGCGGTGCGGGCCGCCTTCGCCCCTGCGCCGGCCTCCGCCTGAGGCAATAAAGCAGGGAAGAAAACGCCATGACTGTTCGGCCCGCCGGCACCGCGCTCGGCCTCCTGGAGCGCTGGCTTGCCCCCTTTCCGGCGCTAAAGGTGTTGGATGTGGGCTGCGGCACCGGCGCGCTCGCCCGTGCCCTCGGCTCGCGCGGCGCCCATGTGACCGGCATCGATCCCCAGGCGGACGCGATCGCCGCGGCCCGCCAGGCGGTGCCCGGGGCCCGGTTCGAGCAGGCGGGTGCGCAGGACCTGCCGTTCGCCGACGGGGAATTCGGCGCGGCGGTGTTCCTCAACAGCCTGCACCACGTGCCGCAGCCGCTGATGGCGGCGGCGCTGCGCGAGGCGGCGCGGGTGAGCGGCGGCAATGTGGTGGTGATCGAGCCGCTGGCGGAGGGCACCTTCTTCGCCTCCATGCTGCCGGTGGAGGACGAGACCGAGATTCGCGCCCAGGCCCAGGCGGCGCTTGCTGCCGTCGAGCGCGAGGGCCTGCGCATTGTCGAATGCGTGGAATATGACGATCTGCGCACATTCTCCGGGCTCGACGCCTTCATCGCCAAGCTCGTGGCCGTGGACCCCGCCCGTGTCCCGGCCACCGTCGAGAAGCGCGGCGTGCTGCAAGAGCTGTTCAGCGCCAATGCGGTGCCGGAGGGAGAGAGCTTCCGCCTCGTCCAGCCGCACCGGGCGCACCGGCTGGGCATCGCCGCCCCATAGATTTCCCTTCTTCGCGACCCTTTGCGTATAATCCCGGCTTCTGACCCTTAGGGAAGACGCCGACCGTGGACCTGCGCCAGCTTCGTTATTTCACCACCATCGTGGAGATGGGCTCCTTCTCCAAGGCCGCCCATCGCCTGCGCGTGGCCCAGCCGGCGCTGAGCCAGCATGTGCGCAACATGGAGATGGATCTCGGGGTGGAACTGCTGTTCCGCAGTCCGCAGGGCGTGCGCCCGACGGAGGCGGGGGAAACCCTGCTGCGCCATGCCCGGCTGATCATCGGCCAGATGGAGGTGGCGCGCGAGGCGGTGAAGGGCGGGCAGGCGGAACCCGCCGGCGAAGTGCGATTCGGCATGCCCGGCACCATCAGCCAGATGTTGTGCGTGCCTTTGCTGAGCGAGGCGCGGCGGCGCTATCCCAAGGTCAAGCTGCGGGTCGCCGAGGCCATGAGCGGCTTCGTGCTGGACTGGCTGCGCGACGGCAAGATCGATCTCGGCGTGCTCTATCGCACCGTGAATGATCGCGGCCTGACTGCCCATCGCGTGCTGTCCGAGGAATTGTGCCTGATCGGCCCCAAGGTGCCGCCGGATGGGGAAAGCCATCCTTCGGGCGGGCCGGTGCCGCTGGGGCGGGTGGCGCAGCTCACGCTGATTCTGCCGAGCCTGGGCCACGGCCTGCGCGAATTGATCGAGGAGCGGGCCATGGCCGAGGGGGCGTTGCTGAGCACCGTCATCGACATCGACACGTATGGCCAGATCAAGCTGCTGGTGGAAGGCGGCCTCGGCTATGCGATTCTGCCGGCGGCGGCGGTGCGGCGCGAGGTGGAGGAGGGGCGGCTTCTCGCCTGGCCGCTGGGCGTGCCGGTGCTGACCCGCGACCTGCACATCGTGCGGCCCTGCGACCGGCCGCTCTCCAACGCCGTGCGCGCCATCGACGCGCTGGCCCATGCCACCTTGATTCGCCTGGTGCGCGAAGGCGCCTGGAGCGCCTCCCTGGCCGAGGATATGGAGGAGGCGCGCTAGAGCGCGACAGAGGGACCCATCTGTCGCCTGCGGCCGAACCCCACCCCTTTATTCCACGTGCGCAGCCCTGCCGTGGAGGCGCAAAATGCCGGAACACCATTTCCGCGCGTATCTTTACCTTAGGGAATACTGTTTTCGGCCGCGCTATAATAAATTGCGATCACAAGCAGCTTTAAATAGTCTTTGCTTCTGGCGTCGCGCATTTTCAAGATGCGCCGGCGCAGATGACGCTGGCGGGTCCATTATGGCTCGCGAAGGTCCCCAATGTCGCCGGCGAACCCGCCGCGATCAAGAGGGGCCGCGTTGGCGGCACGAAGTGGGAGAGACGCGATGAAGAGGTTCGTATTCGGTGCCGTGATGGCGGCTGCGCTGATCGGGGCGCCCGCCGCCTTCGCCCAGCAGATCGTGATCAAGTTCAGCCATGTCACCACCCCCGACACCCCCAAGGGCATGGGCGCCGAGAGGTTCAAGGCACTGGCCGAGAAATTCACCAACGGCAAGGTGAAGGTCGAAATCTACCCCAACTCCCAGCTCTACAAGGACAAGGAGGAGATGGAGGCGCTTCAGCTCGGCGCCGTGCAGATGCTCGCGCCCTCGCTCGCCAAGTTCGGCCCGCTCGGCGTGCGGGAGTTCGAGGTGTTCGACCTGCCCTATATCTTCCCGAACAAGGACGCGCTGCGCCGGGTCACCGACGGCAAGGTGGGCAAGGCGCTGTTCGCCAAGCTCGAGCCCAAGGGCATCAAGGGCCTTGCCTATTGGGACAATGGCTTCAAGATCATGAGCGCCAATACGCCGATCGCCAAGCCCACGGACTTCCAGGGCCTGAAGATGCGCATCCAGTCGTCCAAGGTTCTGGACGCGCAATTCCGCGCCATCGGCGCGCTGCCGCAAGTGATGGCCTTCTCGGAAGTCTATCAGGCCATGCAGACCGGCGTGGTGGACGGCTCGGAGAATACGCCTTCCAACATGTATACCCAGAAGCATTATGAAGTGCAGAAATATGCGCTGGTCACCAATCACGGCTACATCGGCTATGCGGTGATCGTGAACAAGCGGTTCTGGGACGGGCTGCCGGCCGACGTGCGCACGCAATTGGAAAAGGCCATGGCGGAGGCCACCACCTATGCCAATTCCATCTCGCAGAGCGAGAATGACGACGCGCTCGAAGCGATGAAGAAGTCCGGCAAGATCCAGATCTCGACCCCGACCCCGGAAGCCACCGCCGCGTTCCGCAAGGCGATGGAAGTCGTCTATACCGAGATGGGAAGCCGCATCGGCAAGGAAACCATCGACGCGGTGCTGAAAGAGACCAAGGCCAACTGATCGCCTGACCTGAAGGCCGCCCGCCCCGCGCGGCGCGGCCTTTAGGTTTCGTCCAGCCCGCGCCGCGGCGCGCACCAGCCGGGATCCGGCGCGCGCCGCGCCGCCGCCGGGCGGGGTGCGCCGGCCTATCCGCGGCCTTCGGCGCCGCGCCGGTGCCGCGCGCACCGCATTCGACCGACCGCATTCGACAAGAAGAGCATCGTTCAGGCGCCCGGTCACCGGGCCGCCGAAACGCGCCCGAGAGGGGAGGCCATGGAAGATCCGCTGTACAAGCTCTACACGATGCTCGCGTTCACGGCGGTGGTGTTCGTCATCTACATGGCGATCATGATCCGCACCGACGGCGCGCGCACCGCACTGTTCCATGTCCTCGATCATCTGGAGGAAACGCTGATCGCGGTGCTGATCGGCACGGCCACCTTGCTGATCTTCGTGGCCGTGCTCCAGCGTTACGCGGCCGGCACCAAGCTGCTTTATCCCTATGTGGGCCACATCAATCTCGGCTGGGCGCAGGAAGCGTGCATCCTGATGTTCGTGTGGATGGCCAAGATCGGCGCCGCCTATGGCGTGCGCACCGGCATCCATGTGGGCGTCGATGTGCTGGTGAACCGCCTGCCGGACCGCTCGCGCGCCGGGCTGATCCTGTTCGGGCTGCTGTGCGGCGCCCTGTTCACGGCGGTGGTCGGTACGTTCGGCGTGAAATTCGTGATGGCGCGCTATAGCTTCGGCGACATGACGGCGGAAATGGAGCTGCCGTCCTGGATCGTCTATCTGGCGATCCCCATCGGCTCCTATCTCATGTGTTTCCGCTTTCTCCAGGTGGCGCTGTCGTTCTGGCGCACGGGTCACCTGCCGGTGCACGACCACGGGCATGTGGACGGGCTGGATGAAGACCTGCCCGGCGCCGATTCCTCCGATCTGTTTCCGAAGGAGATCCGCCGGTGAGCGCCCTCATCATCTTCGGCCTGTTCCTGCTCCTGATGATGACCGGGATGCCGATTTCCATCGCGCTCGGCATGACGGTTCTGACCTTCGTCTATACGCTGACGACCATCCCGGTCGACATCGTCGCGCAGAAGCTGTTCACCGGCATCGAGAAGTTCGAGATCATGGCGATCCCGTTCTTCATCCTGGCGGGAAATTTCCTCACCCACGGCGGGGTGGCGCGGCGGCTGATCAATTTCGCCACTTCGCTGATCGGCCATTGGCCGGGCGGTCTGGGGCTTGCCGGCGTGCTCGCCTGCGCGCTGTTCGCGGCGGTGTCCGGCTCCTCGCCGGCGACCGTGGTGGCGATCGGCTCGATCATCCTTCCCGCCATGCAGGCGCAGGGCTTTCCGCCGCGATTCGGCGCCGGCGTGGTCACCACCTCGGGCGCGCTCGGCATCCTCATTCCGCCGTCGATCGTGATGGTGATGTATTCGGTCGCGACCACCGGCCTGCAGATGACCGGGCCGAACGGCGAGCGCGTCACCTCCGCCTCCATCGGCGATCTGTTCATCGCCGGCGTGGTGCCGGGGCTTTTGCTGGCGGTTCTGCTCGGCGTCACCACCTGGTATCGGGCGTGGAAGAATGATTATCCGCGCATGCCGCGCGCGTCGATGATCCAGCGCTGGCGGGCGTTCCGCGAGAGCATCTGGGGCCTTGCGCTGATCGTCATCGTGATGGGCGGCATCTATAGCGGTGTCTTCACCCCCACGGAGGCGGCGGCGGTGGCGGCGGTCTATGCCTTCGTCATCGCGGTGTTCGTGTATCGCGACATGAGCCTGAAGGACGTGCCGCGGGTGCTGCTTTCGAGCGCCAACATGTCGGCGATGCTGCTCTACATCATCTCCAACGCGGCCCTGTTCTCGTTCCTGATGACCAATGAGAATATCCCCCAGGCCATGACGCAATGGATGGTGGACCTCGGATTTGGCGCCATCGGCTTCCTGCTCATGGTCAACATCCTGCTGCTGCTGGCCGGCAATGTGATGGAGCCGACCTCGATCGTGTTGATCATGGCGCCGATCCTCACCCCGGTGGCGGTGCGGCTGGGCATTGATCCGCTGCATTTCGGCATCATGATCGTGGTGAACATGGAGGTCGGCATGTGCCATCCCCCGGTGGGCCTCAATCTCTACGTGGCGTCGGGCATCACGCGCATGGGCATCAGCGAACTCACCGTGGCGGTGATGCCCTGGCTGCTGGCGATGATCGCCTTCCTGCTGGTCATCACCTATATCCCGGCGATCACCCTGTTCGTCCCGCATCTGCTGGGCCGGTGAGGGAGACATGAAACCAAGCGTCGTCATCGCCGAGGAAGATGTGATCGCGAGCGTCGCCGACGCCTTGCAATACATCTCCTATTTTCACCCCGCCGATTACATCGTCCACCTCGCGCAGGCCTATGAGCGCGAGGAATCCCCGGCGGCGAAGGATGCCATCGCGCAGATCCTGGTGAATTCGCGCATGGCGGCGCTCGGTCATCGGCCGATCTGCCAGGATACCGGGCTGGTGGTGGCGTTCATCAAGGTGGGCATGGACGTGCGGTTCGATACCGCGCGCTCCCTGGCCGATCTCGTCAATGAGGGCGTGCGCCGGGCCTATCTCGACGCGGACAATCCGCTGCGCGCCTCCATGGTGGAGGACCCGCTGTTCGCCCGCCGCAACACCCGCGACAATGCCCCCGCCGTGGTGCATGCGGAGCTGGTGCCGGGCGGCACGGTGGAAATCTCGCTGGCGGCCAAGGGCGGCGGCTCGGAGAACAAGGCGCGCTTCGCCACCCTCAATCCCTCCGCCTCGGTGGTGGATTGGGTGCTGAAGACGGTGCCGGAGCTGGGCGCCGGCTGGTGTCCGCCGGGCATGCTCGGCATCGGCATCGGCGGCAGCGCGGAAAAGGCCATGCTGCTGGCCAAGGAATCCCTGCTCGAACCGATCGACATGACGCAGCTGCTCGCGCGCGGCCCGGCGAGCCGGGAAGAAGAATTGCGCATCGAGCTTTATGAGAAGGTGAATGCGCTCGGCATCGGCGCGCAGGGTCTGGGCGGGCTCACCACGGTGGTGGATGTGAAGATCGCCACCTTCCCCACCCATGCGGCCTCCAAGCCCGTGGCGCTGATCCCCCAATGCGCCGCCAACCGCCATGCCACCATCGTGCTCGACGGCTCCGGCCCGGTGAAGCTCGATCCGCCGGACCTCTCCGCCTGGCCCCAGATCGTGCTGGACCAGACGAGCGCGGTCGCGCGGCGGGTCAACCTCGACACGCTCACGCGCGACGAGGTCGCCTCCTGGCGCATCGGTGAGAAGCTTCTGCTGAACGGGCGCATGCTCACCGGGCGCGACGCCGCCCATGCGCGCCTGTCGCAGATGCTGCGCGCCGGGGAACCGTTGCCGGTGAGCCTGAAGGACCGGGTGATCTATTATGTCGGCCCGGTGGATGCGGTGCGCGAGGAGGCGGTCGGCCCGGCCGGTCCCACCACCTCCACCCGCATGGACGGCTTCACCGACGAGATCCTGGCCGGCACCGGGCTGATTGCCATGATCGGCAAGGCCGAGCGCGGGCCGGTCGCGATCGAGGCCATCGCGCGCCACAAGGCGGCCTATCTGATCGCCATCGGCGGGGCGGCCTATCTGGTGTCGAAGGCCATCAAGAGCGCGCGGGTGCTGGCGTTCGCGGACCTCGGCATGGAGGCGATCCACGAATTCGTGGTGGAGGACATGCCGGTCACGGTGGCAGTGGATAGCGCCGGGCAATCGGTGCACACGCTGGGCCCGGCGCAGTGGCGGGCGCGGATCGCGGAGCGGGTATAACTTTTACCCTCACCGGGCGATCACTTTTATCACTTTCCAAGATGACCCAATCCCTTGCTAGGGAAGGGGTGGTTTGCTTTGGAGTTTTTTCATGCAGGGTCAGGACGAGGAAACATTCGCAGATATCCGTGATGCGGTGCGCAAGCTCTGCGCAGGCTTTCCGGGCGAATATTGGCGACGGCTCGATCGCGAGGCGGCCTATCCGTCCGAGTTCGTGGCTGCGCTGACCCAGTCCGGCTTCCTGTCTGCCCTGATACCGGAAGCCTATGGCGGGGCCGGCCTGCCCCTGTCCGCCGCAGCCGCCATCTTGGAGGAAGTGCAGCGGGCAGGGTGCAACGGCGGCGCCTGCCACGCCCAGATGTACATCATGGGCGCCCTGCTGCGGCACGGCAACGAAGCGCAGAAACAGGCCTATCTGCCGAAGATCGCGTCGGGCGAATTGCGCCTCCAGGCGTTCGGCGTCACCGAGCCGACCTCGGGAACCGACACCTCCTCCATCAAGACCTTCGCGGAAAAGCGCGGCGACCATTATGTGGTCAACGGGCAGAAGGTGTGGACCTCGCGGGCGGAATATTCCGATCTGATGCTGCTGCTCGCGCGCACCACGCCGAAAGACCAGGTGAAGAAGCGCACCGACGGCCTCTCGGTGTTCATCCTCGACATGCGCGAAGCCCGCAATGCCGGCCTCACCATCCGCCCGATCCGGGCGATGATGAATCATTCCACCACCGAAGTGTTCTTCGACAATGTGCGCATTCCCGCCGAGAACCTCATCGGCGAGGAGGGCAAGGGCTTCCGCTACATCCTCTCCGGCATGAATGCCGAGCGCATCCTCATCGGCTCGGAATGCGTGGGCGATGCCAAATGGTTCATCGAGAAGGCCACCGCCTATGCCAAGGAGCGGGTGGTGTTCGGCCGGCCCATCGGCCAGAACCAGGGCATCCAGTTTCCCATCGCCAAGGCCTATGCCCAGATGCGCGCGGCGGAATTGATGGTCCATAAGGCGGCCGAGCGCTTTGAGGCCGGCCTGGATTGTGGCGAGCAGGCCAATATGGCCAAGATGCTGGCGGCGGACGCCTCCTGGGCGGCGGCGGAAGCCTGCGTGCAGACCCATGGCGGCTTCGGATTTGCCGAGGAATACGACGTGGAACGCAAGTTCCGCGAGACCCGCCTGTATCAGGTGGCGCCGATCTCCACCAATCTCATCCTGAGCTATATCGCCGAGCATGTGCTCGGCCTGCCGCGCTCCTATTGAGGTCGACATGAGCGAGCCCCTGGACGTTGAAACCCTGCGCGGCTGGATCGGCCGCACCAACGAGGTGAGCGACCTCGTGACCGCCCGCGCGGTGCGCGAGATGCGCGCCACGCTGAACCGCGACCCCGGCGATCCCGTCGCCGGCGAGGAGGCGACGCTGACCGCCCATTGGTGCCTTTCGCCGATCACGGTGGAGATGGATCGGCTGGGGCCGGACGGGCATCCCGCACGCGGCGGGTTCCTGCCGCCGGTGCCGCTGCCGCGCCGCATGTGGGCGGGCGGGGCGCTCACATTCCACGATGCGCTGCGGGTGGGCGATGAAGCCCGGCGCCTGTCGCGCATCGAGGATGTGGTGGTAAAGGAAGGGCGCACCGGCACTTTGTGCTTCGTCACCGTCGCCCACAATGTCTACACGCCCCGCGGCCTCGCCATCGCCGAGCGGCAGGACATCGTCTATCGCGGCGTCGATGCGCCGGCGGGCGGGGCGGGCAAGAGCGAGCCGCCGCCGGTCGCCACCTGGCAGGAGGAAGTGGACACCTCCCCGGTGCTGCTGTTCCGCTATTCCGCCGTCACCTTCAACGGCCACCGCATCCATTACGACCGCACCTATTGCCAGCAGGAGGAGGGCTATCCCGGCCTCGTCGTGCACGGGCCGTTGCAGGCGACCTTGCTGGTGGAATTCGCCGCGCGCCTGCTGGGGCGGCCGCTGAAGCACTTTTCGTTCCGCAGCGTGCGGCCGATCTTCGACGGGCCGCCCATGCGCCTCAACGCCGCCGAGGGCGCCGAGGGGCTGGAGCTGTGGACCTCCGGCGCCGATGGCCGGCCCTGCATGATCGCGCAGGCAATGTGAGGTGCTGAAGCTGGTTGAACGCGGCGGCGCGCCGGCCCGGCGCGCCCGGCGCGGTTACATGATTTCGACGCGGTTCTTGCCGTTGCGCTTGGCTTCATAGAGCGCCGCGTCGGCCTGGGCGATGAGCCGGTCGATGGGCAGGCCCCTTTCCGAGGGGGTATAGACGTGGACGCCGGCGCTGACCGTGACGCGCTCGGGCAAAGCGGTGCTGGTGGCGATGGATTGGCGCACGCGCTCGGCCACCTTCCTGGCTTCGGCCTGGGGAGTCTGGGGCAGCAGCAACAGGAATTCCTCGCCGCCGAACCGGCAGACCGCGTCATCCGCCCGCGAGGCGGCCCGCATGCATTGCGCCACCTCTTTCAGGGCGATATCGCCCGCCAGATGGCCGTAGCGGTCGTTATAGGGTTTGAAATCGTCCACATCGACCATGATGAAGGCGAGCGGCGTGCCCTGGGCATTGGCGCGCGCCATTTCCTGGTCGAGCCGATGACGCAGCGCGCGGCGGTTCAGCGTGCCGGTCAGCGGGTCCAGCGAGGCGAGCTGGGTGAGCTTCTGATTGGCTTCTTCCAGCTGCCTGCGCTTCTGGTCGAGCTCCCGGATCAAGGTGCGCTCTGCGGTGATGTCGTGGATCTGCGAAATGAAGCAGCGGGGCGAGCCGTCTTCATTATGCACCAGGGCGACATTCAACTGAGCCCAGACGATGGTCCCATCCGGACGCACATAGCGCTTGTCCATCTCGTATTCGGATATGAGCCCGGCTTTGATCTCCTCCAGCTGCATCAGATCCATGCTCAAGTCTTCGGGATAAGTCAGGGACTGGAAGTCCCGCGCCTGCAATTCTTCTTCCGAATAGCCGAACAGGCGGCAAGCCGCCGGGTTGGCGCGCAGGAATTTGCCGTCGAGGTCGACCACGGTGATGCCGATGGGGGCATTGGCGAAGGCGGTCTGGAAAAAGGCGATGGCGGCCGTGCGCTCCTTGTCGGCTTCCCGGCGCTCGGCTTCCAGCCGGTCGCGCTCGATCGCGCGGCCGAGGGTTTCTGCCAGCAATTCCAGCAGGGCCACCGAATCCGGGCTGAAAGGGTGATCGCGCGGCGTGGGGTCCAGCAGGCTCAATGCGCCGATGATTTCGTCGCCGATCCGGATCGGCGCACCCAAATAGCTTTCGAGCTTGGTGTCGGCATAGATCGGATGACCGCGCAAAACCAGGTCGCGGGCCACGTGCGGGCAGGAGATGGCGTGCCCGGTGCGGATCGCCTCCACCACGAACGTGGCTTCCAGGGCAAGGGCCTGCCCCGCTGCGACCGGCGGCGGATGCGTGGATTGTATCCGCAAGGGTGTAAACGTGCCGTCCTTCACCGAGCCGATGATCGCGATATCCATGCCGAAGATCGCACGCGCGGTGGTCAGGTAATGGTCATAGGTTTCGGTTATCGTGCAGTTGGAGAGGCCAAGGAGTTGCCTCACGGCATCCAACGCTTTGGCCCAGTCTCCGCCCATGACCTCGCCGCACCGCGCCTCGCTCAAGTGTTTCTCCAGAAAAATGCCGGATTATTCGAGTATCACGACGAAAAAACCGTGAAAATACTCATAATTCCTGGCGTTCAACCATCGAGACTGATCCCGCCATTCGTCTGGCATTTGCTAACATAAATTCCACGCGCCCAACAGGTGCCATTCAATTTAGAATATAATGAATGTAGCCGGTCCAGCGGATCAGCGGCGTCCAAATAAGGCAAAGTGGATGTACACCACGGACGCGGTGGTATAGCAGTCTTCCGCCGCCTCGGGATTCCCATGACCGACATAGCCACGCGCGTCTACAATCATACCTGGAAAATCGACCCCATCGTCCGCTCGGTGCTCGATACGGACTTCTATAAGCTCCTGATGGGGCAGACGATTTTTCGCCGCCACCGGGATGTGAAGGTCACCTTCGGCATCCACAACCGCACCAGCCGGGTGCGGCTTGGCGACATCATCGACATCGGCGCCTTGCGCGAGCAATTGGATCACGTCCGCTCGCTGAGCCTGACGCGCGGCGAATCCACGTGGCTGCGCGGCAACATGTTCTACGGCAAGCGGCAGATGTTCTCGCCCGATTACGTGGCCTGGCTGGAGAGCTTCCGCTTCCCCGCCTACCACCTGGAGAAGTGGGACGGGCAATATGAGCTGGTGTTCGAGGGGCCGTGGGTCGAGACCACCATGTGGGAGATCCCGGCGCTCGCCATCATCAACGAGCTGCGCTCGCGCGCGGTGTTGAAGGATCTCGGCAAGTTCGAACTCCAGATCCTCTATGCCCGCGCCATGACGCGGGTGTGGGAGAAGATCGAGGCCATCAAGGCGCTCGGCCCGGTGAATGTCGCGGATTTCGGCACCCGCCGCCGCCACGGCTATCTGTGGCAGGATTGGTGCGTGCAGGCGCTCATGGAGGGGCTGGGCGAAACCTTCCTCGGCACCTCCAATTGCCTGATCGCCATGCAGCGCGAGGTGGAGGCGACCGGCACCAATGCGCACGAATTGCCGATGGTCTATTCCGCCCTCGCCCGCAGCGACGCGGAATTGCTGCGTGCGCCCTATCAGGTGCTGGCGGATTGGCAGGAGGATTATGAAGGCAATCTGCGCATCATGCTGCCGGATACCTATGGCACGTCCGGGTTCCTGGCCCATGCGCCCGATTGGCTGACCGCCTGGACCGGCATCCGCATCGACAGCAAGGATCCCATCGAGGGGGGCGAGGAGGTGATCGCCTGGTGGAAATCGCGCGGCCAGGACCCGCGCGAGAAGCTCGCCATCTTCTCCGACGGGCTGGACGTGGACGAGGTGGCGCGCATCCATGCCCGCTTCACCGGCCGCATGCGCCTCGGCTTCGGCTGGGGCACGCTGCTGACCAATGATTTCCGCGGCCTTGCCCCGCACGGCGCGCTCGATCCCATTTCCATCGTCTGCAAGGTGATCTCCGCCAACGGCCTGCCGGCGGTGAAGCTTTCCGACAATCCCACCAAGGCCATGGGGCCGCCGGCCGAAATCGAGCGCTATCGGCGCCTGTTCGCGGTCGGCCATCAGGTCGCGCGGCCGGCGATGGTGTGACACCGTCGCGATGAAGCGCGGCGGGGACCTTCTGCCGCGCTTGCGCTTGCCTTTCAGAAGGCATGCAAGAACTTGAGGCAATTGCATTTCATTTGAGCAATGCTGGCGCTCTTTACCGGAACCTCTTCGTGCGGAGGCTGTTTTTTCTGCGAGGGGAAAATTTCCAAGCAGGAGGAATGCATGCCTCAGAATTGGCGCGCCGAAGACGATCGGCACCGCAACGATGATCGGTCCGGTTCCGATTGGCGCAACGAGGACAGCTTCCGCAGCGGCCCGCGCGGCGGCAATGATCGCGAGGCCTATGCCCGCGGCCGGGACCAGGGCTATCGCGACGATCATGGACGCGGCGGCGAACGCTATTTCTCGTCCGAATCCCATTATGGCAACCGCCCCGGCTGGCGCGACCCGTCCGGCGCCCGCGAGCAGGGGCGCTATCAGGATTATGGCAGCGGCCCGAACCGCGATTACGGGCGCGGCCCGTATGAGGATTACGGCGCCGGGCGCGGAACCGATACGCGTGGCCAGGACATGCGTGGCCAGGAAACGCGCGGCCAGGAAACGCGCGGCCAGGACATGCGCGGCCAGGAAACGCGCGGCCAGGACATGCGCGAGACCCATTATTTCGGCGGCGGCACCTATCCCCGCTCCGAATTCTCCTATGGCCATGCGCGCGACGACGATGCCTATCGCTTCTCCCGCGACCGGCAGGCCCGCCGGCCCAATTGGGGGCGTGAGGAATGGGGCATGTCCGGACCCCAGCAGACCGGGCGCGGCGGCTATGGCCGCGAAGGCTATTATGGCCGCGAGGGATACGACCAGGATCGTGGGCAAGACCGCGGCCAGGATCGCGGCCTCTGGGACCGGGCGAGCGACGAAGTCTCGTCCTGGTTCGGCGACGAGGGCGCCGAGCGGCGCCGGCGCGAGGATCAGTATCGCGGCCGTGGCCCCAAGAATTACAACCGCTCGGACGATCGTGTCCGCGAGGATGTGAGCGACCGCCTGACCGACGACTGGCAGGTGGATGCCTCGGAAATCGAGGTGAACGCCAGCAGCGGGGAGGTGACCTTGACCGGCACCGTCGCCGACCGTGCCCAGCGGCGTCGCGCGGAGGATGTGGCGGAGCAGGTTTCCGGCGTCCGCCACGTGCAGAACAATTTGCGGGTGCGCGACGTCTCCTCCGGCCTCGGCCGGGGCAATGCCGCGCAGAGCTCGGGCGCGAGCTCGTCCCTGCATGGCACGGCGTCGCCGTCTGGGGAAACCCAGGCCAGCGGGACCCAGGCCAGCGGGACCCAGGCCAGCGGAACCCAGGCGAGCGGAGTTCAGGCGAGCGGAACCCAGGCGAGCGTGCCCGGTACCGTGAAGCGCTGAGGGAGCTTGGTCCGGTTCAGGCCGGAACAGGCGCGCCTTCTGCAAAAAAAGAAAGGGCGGCCCTCGGGTCGCCCTTTTTCGGCACGGGCCTTGCTTGTCTTGGAGTGGAACGAGGAGACCGGCCATGTCCGAGAAAGTCATCAGTCTGCGCGGGACAGCCCTGCCGCCCGCCGCGTCGACGCCGAACCCGACCGTCGTTGCGGAGCTTGAGCGCCTGCTGGAGGCCGCCCGCGCGGGCGAACTGGTCGGGCTTGCCGGAACCTTCCTGCACAAGGATCAAAATGTGACCTATGCCTATGCGGGCAGCGTCGGCGGCTATGGCATGATCGGCGGGCTGGCATGTCTGAAGGCCCGGCTCGTGGCCCGGCAGGAATGGGACGGCTGAGGGGTGCGCGCCCGCCCGCTTAGGGCGGTATCGCATTTTCTTCACGCGAACCGGTGTGCGTCGAAACCGATCTAGGAATTGGGCTGCCCGGCGCGGCGCAGCCGCAGCGGCCGCGCTGCGATGGCCAGAAGCGAGCGATAGCGGCGTCGCGCATCGCTGACCGTGCCATTGTCGCCGATGGCGGCTTCCTGCAATTCGGCGAGCGCGAACGGGCTCGGCTCGGCGGGCAGGGCGATCACCTCGGGCGGTCGCGCGCGGTCAGCGCCGAGAGCGCCTGGCTCATGAGGCGGGATTGATAGGCGCGGCGCTCGGGGGAGAGGCGATCCCACGGTTCGAGCAAGGGATAGCGGGCCCGCGCGGCCGCGTGAGCCTTCTTCGCCATCCGCTGCACCAGATCCGCAGAAACCATCGCACCCTCTTCGCGCCGCATGCCTTTGCCCGCATGTGCCTGCCGGCATATCCCTGCCCCATAGGCACCCCCGCACGATGCGGCACGGGGGTTTCCGGACTCTTTCCAGCCGAGGCTTTGCCGCTTGCCCGGCCGGCCGATCCTGTGGCTTGGTCAATGAAAGGTTAGCGCCGCTGCGGCGCGGAGCGGGGCCGACTCTCATGCGTGCGCGTTATCTGATTGTTTTAACGGCGTGTTTTTCTCTTGCCGCGAGCGCCGGGGCCAAGGCGCAGGGCGCGCCGGCGCCGCGGCCTCTCGAAGCGCTGCGGGCGGAGATCGACCGGGTGGACGGCGAAATGCTGGCCCTGCTCACTGCGCGGGCCGGGATTGTCGCGGAAGTGGGCGCCGGCAAGGCCACCAGCGGGGGCCCGGTGTTCCGGCCCGGACGGCAGGCCGCCTTGCTGCGCCGCCTGGTGGAGCGCAATGCCGGGCCGCAGACGGCGCAGACCCAGACTCCGCAGACCCAGACGGCGCAGACGCTCGTGCAGGTGTGGACGGCCATCATCGCCGGCTCGATTCTCCAGCAGAAGTCCGATTTCCGCGTGGCCGTGGCCGGGGATGCGGACCAGGCGCTTCTCGCCCAGTCCTTTTTCGGCGCCGCCATTCCCCAATCGCGCTTTGCCCAATCCGCCGAAGCGCTTGACGCCTTGGTGGCAGGGCGGGCCGATGCCGCCGTCCTGCCGTCCGCCGGGTCCTGGTGGCTGGATCTGCCGCAGGGCCTGCGCATCGTCGCCGGTGCGCCGCTGCTGCGCCCGGCGGATGCGCCTCCGCAGGCGCTGATCGTCACCCGCAGCGAAGCCGACCCGTCCGGCGCGGACCTCGTGCTGGTGCGCCTGTCCGGCACCCCGCCTGCGGGCGGTACGGTGCTGGCGCGTGCGGGCGCGGACGCCCTCGTGGCCCTGCCGGCGGCGCGCGCACTTCCCCCCGGCGCGACCCCGCTCGGCCTGATGGCGGAGCCGCTGTCGCCGAAACCTTGAGGGCGTCCTCGATGTCGGGCCGGCGCGGCGGGAATTCGGGGCGGCGGATTCATCTTGCGCGAACATTCGCCCGAATGGGCGGTGTCATCGCCCGAAAAGCCGCCGCAAAGCCTCACGAATCCACTGTTCGTCCGCGCTAAGCGCTTGTTTCACGTGAAACATTTTTCCGGACGGGCGGGTTCGCGGGCCCCGTTCCGGCTCTAAAAAAGCATGCGCCCGCGCCGCGACGGGGCCGCCTTCTTCCGTGACGCGGCCCCGTCCGCGCGCTATAGGATGCCGCAAAACGCGACGGGAGAAGAAGCCATGGCCGTGACGCTCGCTGATCTCAAGGTGAAGCTGTTCACCGACGGAGCCGACAAGGCGCAGATCGTCGAGATGGCGAAGCAGGCCCATATCGCCGGTTTCACCACCAACCCCTCCCTGCTGCGGAAAGCCGGCGTTTCCGACTACGAGGCCTATGCCCGCGACCTTGTCGAAGCCGTGCCCGACCGGCATATTTCCTTTGAAGTGTTCTCCGACGAGATCGACGAAATCCGCGCCCAGGCTCGCGTCATCGCCACCTGGGGCGCGCATGTGCACGTGAAGCTTCCGGTCTCCACCACCCGCGGCGAGACCCTGTATGACCTGGTGCGCGACCTGGTGCAGGACGGGGTGAAAGTGAACCTCACCGCCATTTTCGCCGTGCCTCAGGTGGAATTGGGCGTGGCGGCGCTGGCGGGCGGGGCGCCCTCCATCATCTCCGTGTTCGCCGGCCGCCTCGCGGATCTCGGCATCGACTATGTGCCCGCCATCTCCAAGGCGGTGGAATTGTCCCGCGCGACGCCGAACGTGGAAGTCATCTGGGCTTCCACCCGCGAGGTGTGGAACGTGATCGAGGCCGACCGTCTCGGCTGCCAGATCATCACCGCCCCGGCGGACGTGCTGAAGAAACTGCCCGCGCTCGGCAGCCGGACCGCCGACGAATTGTCCCTCGATGCCGTCAAGGCGTTCCGGGCGGATGCGCTGGCCACCGGCCTGACGCTCGATCTTTCCAGCCGCCGCGCCGCCGAATAGGGCGCGGCCCGGCTTTCTCCCGCCTCAGGAGGGCAGGCGCATTGCGCCTTCCTCACCCGGTGTTACACTTCGTGTCGAAGCGACATTTTGACCGCAGGCGCGCGAAGCTGAAAACCGGCACGGGCACAGGGCGGCGAGGGGTTTGAGATGAGGGACGAGACGCACGGGTCCGATCGGGACCCGGAGCGCTCTTGCCAGGAAAGCGAGGTCGAGCCTTGCTTTCCTTCGATCCGCACCGCCTTTGGCGGGGATATGGCGGAACAGGCGGTGCTTGATCCAGGCCCGCAAGCGGACCCGTGCGCCCCGCCTTGCTCCGATGGGGCGCAGATCTTTCCTGCACAGGCCTTGGGTTGGCGCGATGACGCGGCCTGCGGTCCCGCGGATGCGGTCCAGGGAGAGGCGTCGCATCAGCGCCCGGCGGAGCCGAGAAGCGCTGGGAGCCGTGGCCCCGCGCGCGCCGAGGATGCCTGCGGCACCGAGGAGAGCGAGGACTCGCGCGGTCCGGCGATGCCCGATCCCGCATCCTCCCAGGCCCATGCGGGGGAGGGCCAGCAGGCCGTGCCTTCCTGCGATCGCATCTATGCCGCGCTTGATCTCGGCACCAATAATTGCCGCCTGCTGATCGCCCGTCCCACCGCCCGCAATTTCCGCGTGGTGGATGCCTTCTCCCGCATCGTGCGCCTCGGCGAAGGCCTCTCGGGCAGCGGGCGCCTGGGCGCCCCGGCCATGGGGCGCGCCATCGCGGCGCTGGAAGTGTGCGCCGGCAAGATCGCCGCGCGCGGTGTCTCGCGCGCCCGCATCATTGCGACAGAGGCCTGCCGCGCGGCCGAGAATGGCGCCGACTTCTGCGCCGAGGTGGAGCGCCGCACCGGCCTCGTGCTCGAAGTGGTGGACCGCCGCACGGAAGCCGGCCTTGCCGCCTCCGGCTGCGCCCCTCTGGTGGATCCCTCCTGCGACGGCGCCATTCTGTTCGATATCGGCGGCGGCTCCACCGAAGTGGTCTGGCTCGGCCGCCGCGCGGCGGGGGATGACGGACCGCCGCGCGCCCGCATCCGCTCCTGGGCCTCCATGCCGGTGGGCGTGGTTTCGCTGGCCGAGCGCCATGGCGGGGTCAAGGTTTCGCGCGAACTGTTCCTCAAGATGGTGGACGAAGTCCTTGATATGCTGGAAGGCGTGCGCCAAAGCTGGGGCGTGCGCCCGCCCGGGCGCATCCATCTGCTCGGCACCTCCGGCACCGTGACGACCGTCGCCGGTATCCATCTCGGGCTTGAGCGCTATGATCGCGCCCGCGTGGACGGCGCCTGGCTCCATGCCCGCGACATCAATGAGGTGGTGGACCGCCTTGTGGGCATGTCGTTCGAGGAACGGGTCTCCAACCCCTGCATCGGGGCGCAGCGGGCGGATCTGGTGCTTGCCGGCTGTGCCATCATGGAAGCCGTGCGGGAGGCTTTTCCCACGGATCGGCTGCGCGTCGCCGATCGGGGCTTGCGCGAAGGCATGCTGGTGCAGTTGATGCGGGCGGACGGGGCCTGGCGTCGCCATCGGCCCCAATAGGAGCATCGCGTGACCAATCCAACCCGGGGCCCGGATGGGCGGCCGCTGAAAGTGCGTGTGAAAAACGCTCGCAGCCGCACCACCTCCTCGCAAAAATGGCTGCAACGGCAGCTCAACGACCCCTATGTCGCCCGCGCCAGGCGGGAGGGCTATCGCTCGCGCGCGGCCTATAAGCTGATCGAGATGGACGAGAAGGCGCACCTGCTGAAAAAAGGCATGCGCATTGTCGATCTCGGCGCGGCCCCCGGCGGCTGGAGCCAGGTGGCGGCCAAGAAGATCGGCCTGGAGGAAGGCCGCGGCAAGATCGTCGCCATCGACCTGCTGGAGATGGAGCCGGTGACCGGCGTGATCTTCGAGCAGCTGGACTTCCTGGACGAGAAAGCGCCGGCGCGGCTCTTGGAATTGCTGGACGGGCGGGCGGATATCGTCATGTCCGACATGGCCGCCAACGCCACCGGGCATAAGAAGACCGACCATATCAAGATCGTCGCCCTCGTCGAATTGGCGGTGGAATTTGCCCGCCAGGTGCTGGCGCCCGGCGGCACGTTTCTGGCCAAAGTGATCCAGGGCGGCACCGAAGGCGTGCTGCTGGCCGACCTGAAGCGGGATTTTACCTCCGTGAAGCATCTCAAGCCGGCCGCGAGCCGCGCGGATTCCGCCGAACTCTATGTTCTGGCGACCGGTTTTCGCGGCAAGGCCGATCCGCTCCCCGGCGAAGAGGGCTATGCCCCCATCGGGCAGTCCGCCGATTAAGGGTTTTTCCTGCGCGCCGGCCTAATGGCTGATCATCCAGGGACGCGCGGACGGGAAGCTTTTGGCGCCGTTCTGGGCGGTCTTGGTGCGGCTCTTCATCTTGCCCGAGCAGCAGCCGCAGCCGGGGCCGTGCTTCGCGGAGGCCTGCGCCGCCGCGAACTGGCCGACGCTCATCGGCGCGTTCGCGCTGCGCTCATTGGTGGAAAGCGCGGTGCGGCGGCCTGAATCCATCGTGGCGAGCCGTGGCGCGCTGAGGATGGCGCGGGGCGAAGAAGCCGCACATTCCGGGCAGTCCTGCGGGTGGTTGTATTCGCTCATGGGCCGGATCTGGGTGAAGGGGCCGCAGGCGTCGCACATATAATCATAGACCGGCATAAGCTCTCTCCGAAAAGGGAGGACCGGGGCCATCGCCCCGGCCCAGGCAGCGCTTACAAATCGGGCGACAGCGGCATGTCGATAGAGCCGTCCAGGAATTTGGTCGGCCCGGCGGAGGTGGGATTGATATCGAAATCGAAGATTTCGGTGGGCAGCCAGAGCGTGGCGCAGGCGTTGGGAATATCCACAACGCCGGAAATATGCCCCTGCACCGGCGCCGTGCCGAGGATGGAATAGGCCTGGGCCCCGGAATATCCGAATTTCTTCAAATATTCGATGGCGTTGAGGCAGGCCTGGCGATAGGCGACATGCACGTCCAGATAATGCTGGGCGCCGTCCTCATCCACCGAAATGCCTTCGAAGATCAGATAATCCTTGTAATTGGGGGTGATGGGCGAGGGCTTGAAGATCGGATTCTTGATCCCGTATTTCGCCATGCCGCCCTTCAGCACGTCCACCTTCAGGTGCACCCAGCCGGCCATCTCGATGGCACCGCAGAAGGTGATTTCGCCGTCGCCCTGGGAGAAGTGCAGATCGCCCATGGAGAGGCCGCCGCCGTCCACATAGACCGGGAAATAGATTTTGGAGCCGCGCGAAAGGTCCTTGATGTCGCAATTGCCGCCGTGTTCGCGCGGGGGCACGGTGCGCGCGCCTTCCGCCGCCGCCTTGGCCTTCGCCTCGCCGGTGAGCCGGCCCATGTGCGCGGTGGGGCCGAACGGCGGATTGGCGAGCGGGGGCACGCGGGTCGGATTGGTGGCGATGAAATCCACCTCGCGCTTGTTCCAGGTCTCCAGCAGCTTGGGATCGGGCAGGCAGCCGATCAGGCCCGGATGGATGAGGCCGGCGAAATTCACCCCCGGGATATGCCGGGACGAGGTGAACATGCCTTTGAAATCCCAGATGGATTTCTGCGCCGAGGGGAAATGTTCGGTGAGGAATCCGCCGCCGTTGGCCTTGGAGAAGAACCCGTTGAAGCCCCATTGGCTGCTCGGCATGGCGCCGATATCCAGCAGGTCCACCACCAGCAGGTCGCCGGGCTCGGCACCCTTCACCCCGATCGGGCCGGAGAGGAAGTGCACGATGGAAAGATCAATGTCGCGCACATCGTCGGCGCTGTCATTGTTCTTGATGAAGCCGCCGGTCCAGTCATAGGTCTCGACGATGAAATCGTCGCCCGGCTTCACCCAGGCCACCATGGGAATGTCCGGGTGCCAGCGATTGTGCACATCGACCTTAATCAAAGTATCGGCCATGGACAGCTCCCAGCTTGCTTGACTCTCTTGGGCGAAGGGACGGCGTGAGGCGGGCGCCTCACACCGAGAGGAATTTGGCGACCTTGGCTTCGTCGATATCGGCCCGCAGGTCTTCATGGACGATGGTGCCGTTCTCCAGCACCAGCACCCGGTCGGCGATATCGAGGGCGAAGGAGAGCACCTGCTCGGACACCACGATGGAGAGCCCCTTCTCGTCGCGGATGCGTTTCAGCGTGCGCGCCATGTCGCGGATGATGGAGGGCTGGATGCCCTCGGTCGGCTCGTCCAGAAGCAGCACCTTGGGCTTGGTGGCGAGCGCGCGGGCGATGGCCAATTGCTGCTGCTGGCCGCCGGACAGATTGCCGCCGCGCCGCTTCTTCATATCGAGCAACACCGGAAACAGCTCGTAGATGTCGCCCGGTACCTTGCTCGCGCCGGATGAGACCAGGCCGGTCTCGATATTCTCCTCCACCGTCATGGCGGAGAAGATCATGCGGCCCTGCGGCACATAGGCGATGCCTTTTGCCACCCGTTCATAGCTTTTCAGCGCCGTGATCTCGCTCTCCGCGAGAGAAACCGTGCCGGAGCGGGTCGGCACCACGCCCATGAGCGATTTCATCAGCGTGGTTTTGCCCATGCCGTTGCGGCCCATGATGGCAACGATCTCATTGGGTGCGACGGTGAAATTCAGGCCGTGCAGAACCTCGCTCTGCCCGTAGGAGACGACGAGGTTGGAAACGTCGAGCATTTGAGCCCCCTCAATGGCCGAGATAGACTTCGATCACCTTCGGATCGGCTTTCACCTTGGCCATGGATCCTTCGGAGAGGATCTTGCCCTGGTGCAGGACCGTGACCTTGTGGGCGATGTCCTCGACGAACTTCATGTCGTGCTCGATCACGATCACCGAGCGATCCTTGATGATGGTGTTGAGCAATTCGGCCGTCTTCTTGCGCTCGGCAACGCTCATGCCCGCCACCGGCTCGTCGAGCATCAGCAATTCCGGGTCCTGGATCAGCAACATGCCGATCTCCAGCCATTGCTTCTGCCCGTGGCTGAGAAACTCGGCTTTGCGGTTCAGCTGGTCGGCGAGAAAGATAGTCTCCGCCACGTGCTGCACCCGCTCGCGCACCTCGGCGTCGCGCTTGAAGGCGAGCGCGCCCAGCACGCCGCGGCCGCGGGGAAAGGAGATTTCCAGGTTCTCGAATACGGTCAGGTCGTCATAGATCGACGGGTTCTGGAACTTGCGTCCCACCCCTTTGCGGACGATTTCATATTCCTTCAGCTTGGTCAGTTCCGTGCTCTTGAACTTGACCGAGCCCGAGGTCGCCTTGGTGCGCCCGCAGATCAGGTCCAGCACCGTGGTCTTGCCGGCGCCATTGGGGCCGATGATGACGCGAATTTCGTTCTCATCCACGTAGAAGGAGAGGTCGTCGACCGCCTTGAAACCGTCGAAGGAGACGGTGAGCCCCTCCACGGCGAGGAGGAAGTCGGGGGCCATCTGGTCGGTGATGGGCGTGGCGTTCATGGGTCGTGCTCCTCACTCGGCCAAGGTCGGGGCGGCGCCGGGGGCGGCATCGGCGCCCGGGCTGCGCTTGCGGGTGAACAGCGCGTCGATGCGCGGCTCCACATAGGAGCGGTAGAGGCCGGCAAGCCCGTTCGGGAACAGCAGCACCACGGCGATGAACAGGCCGCCGAGGCCGAACAGCCACAATTCCGGGAAGCTTTCGGAGAACGAAGTCTTGGCCCAGTTCACCAGTAGCGTGCCATACACCGCGCCGAGCAGCGAAAGCCGCCCGCCCACCGCCGCATAGATCACCATCTCGATGGAGGGCACGATGCCGACGAAGGAGGGCGACATGAAGCCCACCTGCAAGGTGAACATGGCCCCGCCAATGCCCGCCAGCGCGGCCGCGAAGCAGAATACGAAGATCTTGTAGCTGGCCACGTCGTAGCCGGAGAAGCGGACCCGGTCCTCCTTGTCGCGCATGGCGACCAGGATGCGGCCGAGCTTCGAGCGGCGGATGAACTGGCACAGCAGGATGCAGCCGATCAGCAGCCCGCCATTGACGAAATAAAGGATGGTCTTCGCGCCATCGGTGCGGATGTCCCAGCCGTGCAGGGTGCGCAGGTCGGTGATGCCGTTGATGCCGCCGGTATAGCCCTGCTGGCCGACGATGAGGATCGTCACGATCGCCGCCATCGCCTGGGTGATGATCGCGAAATAGACCCCGCCGACGCGCCGCTTGAACAGGGCGAAGGCGATGATCAGCGCAAGGATGGCCGGCACCAGAACCACCGCTGCCAGCGAGAACCCCAGCGATTTGAACGGCACCCAGAAGAAGGGCAGCTCGGTGATCTGGTTCCAGTCCATGAAGTCCGGAATGCCGGGCGTGGACTGGATCTTGGTTGCTTCGATACTGGAGGATTCCAGCTTCAGATACATGGCCATGCAATAGCCGCCGAGACCGAAGAACACGCCCTGGCCCAGCGAGAGAATGCCGGCATTGCCCCAGCACAGCACCAGGCCCACGGCGACGAAGGCATAGGTGAGATATTTGCCCACCATGTTGAGGCGGAAGGGATCCAGGATCGCCGGCAGGATCACGAACAGCAGGGCCGCCAGGATCAGAACGCCGATAAGGTCCTTGGAGCGCAGGGTGAAAGATTCGCTTTGCATATGTGCGCTCCTCAGCGGCGGACTTTGAGGACGAAGAGGCCCTCGGGGCGCACCATCAGGATGCCCACGACCACCATGAGGGTCAGCACTTTCGCCATGGAGCCGGACATGAAGAATTCCATGGTCGACTGGGCCTGGGAGATGGTGAAGGCCGAAGCGATGGTGCCGAGCAGGCTCGCCGCGCCGCCGAACACCACCACAAGGAAGGTATCGACGATATAGAGCTGGCCGGCCGTCGGCCCGGTGGAGCCGATCATGGTGAAGGCGCTGCCAGCGATGCCGGCGATGCCGCAGCCAAGGCCGAAGGTCGCGCGGTCCACCCGCTCGGTATTGATGCCCACCGCCCCCGCCATGGTGCGATTCTGCATCACGGAGCGCACTTGCAGGCCCCAGCGCGAGCGATACATCAGCAGATAGACCGCACCGGCGATCAGCGTGGTGAGGCCCATGACGAACAGGCCGTTGATCTGCACGTCGATGGTGTCGGTGACGGGGAGCGAGCCCATCATCCAGTCGGGCAGTTCGAC
>NCEH01000069.1 GCA_002304505.1 Rhizobiales bacterium 32-66-11
CGCGCGGGTGATGCGCAACGCATTGGGCGCATGCCCTTCGCCGCGGGTCAGAAACGAGCGGAGCGCAAGCAGCTCGGCTCCGCCTTCGTCGCGCAACCACACGAGGGGATACCAAGCCGCTAGGTCCAGCGCCTCCATGTGCACGACCGGAATCATCTGCTGTTCGCGGACCACTTGATAAGCCCACGGCGAGAAGATCCGGCGATTTCCCACATCGCCTTCCAATCGTAACAGGTGCGAATAAAGCCCGTCGAACATAAAGCGGTCTTTCAGGAAACAAAAACGCCCCGGCAATGCCGGGGCGTCTTGAGAGTGTCAAGAGCAAGTATGTGCTTCGGCGCCTCAGCTGCCGGGCAGAGTGATATGCTGGGTGGTCGAGCCCACGAAATACACATCTTGGACATTTTCCACCGAGATGATCTGACTCGTATCCGAGAAGGTGATCGTGGTCTGGCCCGTGGACGGATTGGTGCTGACCTCTGCGGGATTATAGTCACGACCGAAGAGATACAGGGTATCGCCGCCGATACCGCCATCAACGGTATGATTACCCGTGTGAGAGGACAGGAAGAACACATCATTGCCGTCGCCGCCATAGAGCGTCGAAGTGCCGTTCACCAGCACATTCAGCTGATCGTTCCCAGAGCCGCCATACAGCGTGTCATTTCCGGAGCCGGCCGTCAGATAATCGCGGTCATCATCTCCGTACAGCAGATTGTTGCCGTTCACCACGACCAGCTGATCGGTGCCGAGCCCACCGAACAAGGTGTCTTGGCCCGAATATCCAGTCAGGTTGTCGTTGCCATCGTCGCCGTAGAGTTCGGCATGGGTGCCGAGCGATGTGAGATAGTCTGCACCGGCGCCGCCGAACAGGTGATCGATGGTGCCGCCCGTGCCGCCGGTCAGCGTGTCGGCACCGCCATCGCCATAGAGCAGATTTCCGCCGGTAATGACCTGGAGGCTATCATTGTCGTCGCCGCCATACAGCGTATCCGCCCCGCTATAGCCGCGCAGGAGGTCATTGCCCGCCTCGCCATACAACAGGCCATTGGATCCACCGGTATAGATCTGGTCATCTCCCAGGCCGCCGAAGAGCGTGTTGATCCCGACCCCGTTGCCACCGAACATGAGATCGGAGCCGCCATCGCCGTAGAGCAGGTTGCTGCCATTGGCGACGGTCAGGGTGTCGTTATCGTCACCGCCGTAGAGCGTATCCCGGCCGCTGAAGCCGTTCAGAAGGTCGTTGCCGGTGTCGCCATACAGCAGCGAGTAGGAACTGATCGATGTGATGGTGTCGTTGCCGGCGTCGCCGTGGAACAGGTTGCTTCCCACGCCGAGGGCCGCGCCCGTACCGCCGACAAGCGTATCGTCGCCATATCCGCCGTACAGCTGGTTGCTGCCGTCGAAGGTCGTCAGGCTGTCGTTTTCGGTGCCGCCATAGAGCGTATCCTGTCCGCTGAAGCCGTTCAGGCTGTCTGCATCAGCATCGCCATACAGGATCGCATGAGAACCGGTGGCATAGAGGCTGTCGATGCCGGCGCCGCCGTACAGGGTATCCGTACCGCCGCCGCTGCCGCCATTCAGCGTGTCGTTGCCGTCATCGCCATACAGAACATTGTTTCCGGACGCGACAGAGAGGGCGTCGTTGTCGGCCCCGCCATAGAGCGTATCCCGGCCGCTGAAGCCGGTCAGCGTATCCGTTCCGGCATCGCCATATAGCAGCGAGTAGGAATTGACCGAGGTGATGGTGTCGTTGCCATCATCGCCGTGGAACAGATTGCTGCCCACGCCGAGCGCCGCGCCCGTACCACCGGACAGCGTGTCGTCGCCATCTCCACCGTACAGTGAGTTGCTACCATCTGACGTGAACAGGTAGTCGTTCTCGGTGCCGCCATACAGCGTATCCTGGCCGCTGTAGCCGTACAGACGATCCGCATCCGCATCGCCATACATAAGGCCGTTCGAGCTGAGGGCATACAGGCTATCGGTGCCCGCGCCGCCGTACAGGGTATCGACGCCGCCGCCGCCAGTGCCGCTGTTCAGCACGTCGTTGCCGTCATCGCCATACAGCTGATTGTTTCCGTTGAAGACGCCCAGAACGTCGCCGTCGGCGCCGCCATAGAGAGTATCGCGGCCACTAAATCCGACGAGCGAGTCGCTTCCGGCGCCGCCATATACGGAGGCGGCGCTCACCGAGGTGATGTAATCGTTACCATCATCGCCATAGAGCTGGTTCACACCCGCCCCGGGCGTGCCGCCGACGCCGCCCTGGATCACGTCCGCCCCGGTGCCGCCATAGACGAGATTGCTGCCCGATCCGACGATCAGATTGTCGACGTCGTCACCGCCGTAAAGGGTATCCTGTCCACTATAGCCGGCCAGGACGTCCGTTCCGGCGTCGCCATACAGCAATCCATGCGACCCGACGGCATAAAGCGAGTCGTTGCCCAGACCGCCATAAAGCGTATCCGTCCCGCCGGAGCTGCCACCGGACATGGTGTCGTTGCCGGCATCACCATAGAGAAGATTGTTGCCGCTCGCGACGGTCAGGCTGTCGCCGTCATCGCCACCATAGAGCGTATCCCGGCCGCTGAAGCCCGTCAGGGCGTCAATGCCGGCGCCGCCGTAAAGCGAGGAGTAGGAATTGACGGAAGTGATCTGATCGTTGCCTTCGCCACCATAATATTGGTTGCTGCCGACACCGGGCGCGGCGCCCGTGCCGCCGACCAAGCTGTCATTGCCGCCGTCGCCGTAAAGAATGTTCGAGCCGGACAGCACAGACAGGCTGTCGCCGTCGTCACCACCGTACAGCGTGTCCCTGCCGCTAAAGCCCCGGAGCAAATCCGCGCCGGCCTCGCCATACAGCAGACCATTGGTACCGATAGCGGTGAGAGAGTCCGCGCCGTCACCGCCATAAAGGGTGTCTACGCCGCCGCCGGACCCGCCATTGAGCACGTCATCGCCCGCATCGCCATACAGCAGATTGCTGCCGCTGGTGACCGTCAGCGAATCGTTGTCGGCGCCGCCAAACAGCGTGTCCTGCCCGCTGAAGCCCTGAAGGATGTCCGTGCCAGCGTCGCCATACAGCAAGCCGTGACTGCCGATGGCGCTCAGCCAATCGGCACCGTCGCCACCATACAGCGTATCCGTTCCGGTGCCGAAACCGCCATTGAGCGAGTCGTTGCCCGCGTCGCCATAGAGCAGGTTGTTGCCCGTGGAGACCGACAGCACGTCATTGTCAGCGCCGCCATAGAGCGTATCTTGCCCGCTGAAGCCGGTCAGGTCGTCGTTGCCCGCATCACCATACAGCAGGCTGTAGGTGCCGACCGACGTGATGAAGTCCGCCCCATCGCCGCCATAGAGCGTGTCGACGCCAACGCCGGCTTCGCCCTGCGTGCCGCCCGTAATGGTGTCGGACCCAGCATCGCCATAGACTAGGTTCGACCCGATGGTGGTGAGGATGGTGTCGTCATTCCCGCCGCCATAAAGCGTGTTGCCGCTGACCTCTGAGATGAGGCCATCGTCGCCATCATCGCCGTAAAGGACATTGCCGGTCGAGAATGCATCGAGAAAGTCGCTACCAGAGCCTGCGATCAACACCGTCGATGTGGCGCTAGTCGCCAGCACATCGTCGCCGCTACCGGTCACATAGATGAGCCCCGCCGCGGAATTGGTAGCGGGAATATCCACTTCCACGTTGCCGGACGTCTCGTAGATGACGGCATTCACGGTTGGGTCCGTCGGAATGACGCCCGTGCCGCTGCCGCTAAACGCCTCGATCTTCGCCGTGGCGTCAGGGTCTGCATTATTATAGACGCCAGCCTGCGTCAGCGCGGCAATGATCTGCTCCTGCTGCTCGGAAGTGATCACTCCGCTGTCAGTCAACGGCTCCCACCCCTGGGCCGGGGCGCCATCCACCAACTGCGCTTCGGTCAGATTATAGATCGCCATGAAACACCCCCACCACGCCGCTCGCCATCAGCGTGACGAAATCAAAAAATAGGAATTTAAAGCGCACCGGCCCTGAACACACGAACCTTGGCTGGCGCATCTCGCGTCACGGATGAAACGTCACCCGCGTACTTCACTTCGGCGTCCGTCAAGGACAAAGACAATCCGACCATCGGATCGAGATCCGACAATCCCACCAGCTCCACCTCAGACCCGCTACGCGATACAACAGGTGAGCCGAGAAACAGGGCTTCCGCCCGCAGCTCCGCCCCGGAAGATCCGAGACGGAACCGAATTCCAAGAAGCGGCATGGCCCGGCCGCGAGACCCCGCAAAGCTCCCAGCAGGAACCCAGGGGGACCACTGCACCTTCCGCGCGCCACTCCGTACCTGATATTCAAGACCAAGCGACGACGGCACGCCCGCAACCGCAACGCCCTCGATGGGGAGCGGCGCCGCAGGACCGCCCAGCCATTCGCCTGAACCGACCCGGACATCGCCGCGCCGCGCCAGATCTGCCTCGAGCGTGATGCGCGCTTCCAGCGAACCACCCGGCTCAGCCGCCCGGACAGACAGACGCAAGCTCGCCTGCGCCACAGCCCGAACCACAAGCGCCGCACCCGGCGCCGAAAGCACCCCACCCGCAACCCGCGGATCGGATACGATCGAAACGAATTGCTGCGCGCGCGGATCGCATGCAACCTCCACGAGCGGAGAGACCCGGGCAGCGGCGCCGGAGGCATAGCGAAGAATGTAGAGTCCCGGCTCCACATTCACGCTCGACACTCTGATGTCGCCGTCAGCCGCCACAGAAGCCCCCATTTCGCCCCAGAATTTTCACTCACAAACTATGCCTGCCCGGCCGACCCACGTCAATTGCCCAATGCTTCGCGGCAACGCACAAGCTCAACAAGATAGACCCAGTTTTTGCCCAATTGGCCTTTTGAATTTCGTATATAATTTTCTATTTTTTATTAAAAGGTAGCTATATTCCAAAATCTATTGCGTCATAATTCAAATAGCCACGCGACAAAGTTTGTTTTACTCTTTTTTTCCTAAATTGCCGCAATGAAATCGAAAATAAATACAATGCGTAACGCGGATCGTGTCGGTTCTTCACCTCCGGATGCAGGCGGAGTGGAGAAAATATGGCGGCAGGTTTCATGCCAGAGGGCGCTAATTGTGCGCGCGATTTTTTTGCCGCTTTTTTCGGCAAAGGCCAGATTGACAGGGAAGGCGTTCAAAATGGCACAGAAGGTCGGTACTATTTAACTTTCTCGCGCTTCGAGCGCGCCTCGTTGGCAATGGCGGCTTTCTCCAGCGAGGAAGAAAGCCGCCATTTCGGAGCCAATTGAGGAGACCAGTCCAGAATCGATTCCTTTAACTGAGTACCTTGATAAATTTAGCTTGCGAAATTAAGCCGGCTGCCCAGCGCGCCCCGCCGCAGCGCAAAGGCGCCCTCTCCCGCCAGGGCCACTACAACCGAGACGATTATCAGGAACGCGGGATATTCCCAGCCGCCCCCGGCGCTGGAGAACAGGAACCCGTTGCCCACATGCACCGAAAGCGCACCCAACATCACCGGAATGAGAAGCAGCGCGACCGGCCGGGCGTAGACGCCCGCGATGATCAGCAACCCGCCAATCAGCTCGACCCCGATCACCGGCACCGCCAAGAACCCCGGCATGCCCACATTTGCTAGATAGCCGGCAAAACCTGGAACGGTGAACACGAAATACTTGATGAGCGCATGCGATACCCACATGGCCCCGAGGGCGACGCGCAGGAGAAACAGGCCATAGGGAGCGGTACGAAGATCGATCATTGGAACCTCCAGAGATTTGAACTGGTCTCTAGGTAGCTTTTCCTTTCACGCACAGCCATACTCGGAATTGCCTGGTTTCGCTTGCGCGGATGCACACATGATCGCCTGGGATGATTTTCGCCTCGTGAAGGCGGTGGCCGAAACCCGCTCGCTTGCCGGGGCGGCGGAAATGCTCGGCGTCAATCATTCCACGGTGTTCCGCCGCCTGGGGACGCTGGCATCCTCTCGGTCGAGCGCCGCATCACAGGCCAGGACCTGCGGCCCTCGGGCGAATTGCGGGTCACCACCAATGATACGCTGCTGGTGCACCTGCTCACGCCGATCTTCGCCTCGTTCCACGCGGCCTATCCGGAAATCCGGCTGGAAGTGCTGGTCTCCAACCAATCCCTCAGCCTGACCAAGCGCGATGCGGACATCGCCATCCGCGCCAGCGAGCGGCCCGGCGACACGCTTGTGGGGCGGCGCATCGCGACCATCGGCTGGGGCGTTTACGGTCGGCCGGACCTGCTGACCCAGGCCCCGTTCGATGCCGCGAACCTGCGGGCGCACCAATGGGTCGGGCTCAGCGAGAACTTCGCTCAAGTCGGCGCCATGAAATGGCTGCGCGAGCGCGCGGGCGACGATCGTATCGTCTATCGGGTCAACACCGTGCTCGGTCTTGCGGAAGCGGCCGCGGCGGGCATCGGGCTCGCGGTGCTGCCCTGCTTCATCGGCGCGGCGACGCCGGGCCTGGTGCGCCTCGTGGCACCGGATGCCGAGATGATCGCGAGCCTGTGGCTGGTGACCCATCCGGACCTGCGCGCGACGGCGCGGGTGCGCGCCTTCATGGATCACGTGGGGCGCGAGCTGATGCGCCACCGCTCCGCCATCGAGGGAAAGGAAGAAGCCCGCCCGCCGGAGAGCGAGCTGACGCAGGGGCCGTCATCGCCGGCGCGAAGAACGGGCGCATGGGATCTGGCCCCGGAGGCGGGAGACGGGCTCCCGCCCACAGATACGGACTGACGCGGCGCTGTTCCCTTCGCCTGCGATACCGCAGGGCCGGGCGCCGCTGGCGCCTATTCGGCGGAGCTCTGCGCCACCGCATTGTCCCGCGCCTTGGGGCGGCGACGGGTGGCGACCTGCGGCGTGTCGGCGCCGAGGCGTGTGAATTCGCACCACATGGTTTCCACCCCGGCGAGCGACCCGCGGAAGGTGGCGGCGCCGGTCTTGTTGACCTCGAAGCACGGCTCGAAGGTCATGCCCTCAATGAAGCCGCACACATTCTCACCGCGCACGCGCACCGTGTTGGGCGGCAGGCGCACATAGCGCGCCGACCCCTGGGCGCGCATCGTAATGGTTCCCGCAACGGAACCGTCAGGGAAGATACGGCCGGCACCGGTCGTGCCTTCAAAGCAATTGAACGCGAATGTCCGCCCCACGACGAAGGCGCGCGCCTGATCGGGATTGAGGCTCTGAGCGCTGACAGACCCTATCCCGATCAAGGTCCATCCGGCGGCTGCAAGGAAAATGCTTCGCATGTCTCTTCGATAAGCGATTTTGGTTAACAAAGACCATGCACCGGACTCGCCGGCCGGGGCAAGGATGCAAAGCCGGCTTTTGCCGATCCGCGCCGCCCCCCGCCCGCGCCGCGGCGCGCAAGTCCCTGGCAGCGCCGGAAAACCCTGGAATTGGCGCGGCAACCCATTAGGCGCCGCTGGGCACCACGCGCTCCAGAGGCCGCTCGCGGATCGGCAGGTTGATCACCGCCGACGCAAAGGAAAGCGCCACCGAGAGCCACCACACCACGTCATAGGACCCGAACGCCTCATAAAGCACGCCGCCCAGATATACACCCAGGAAGCCGCCCACCTGATGGCTGAAGAAGGCGAAGCCATAGAGCATGGCCATGTAGCGCGTTCCGAACATCAGCATCACCAGCCCGGACGTGGGCGGAACGGTGGAGAGCCACAGCAGGCCGATTGTCGCGCCGAACAACAGGCAGGTGAGCGGCGTGATGGGAAAAAGAATGAAGGCGGCGATGGCGACGCCGCGGGCCGCATAGATCGCCGCCAGGAGATATTTGCGGGAAAAGCGATTCGAAAGCGCGCCCGCGCTCAGCGAACCGACCACGTTGAACAGGCCGATGAGCGCCAGGGTGGAGGCCCCGACCCCGGCGGTGATGCCATTGTCCGCCAGATAGGCCGGCATATGAACGGTGACGAAGGCGAGCTGGAAGCCGCAGGTGAAGAAGCCCAGCACCAGCAGCACATAGCTGGGATGGCCGAAGGCCTCGCCGAGCGCGCCGCGAATGGATTGGCGCGGGGCGGCCACCGGCCCGCCCCGGTCCACCTCGGTGCCGCGGGTCGAAAGCGCGAACGCGAGCGGCACCACGAGCAGAATCACCGCGGCAAAGACGATCAGGGTTTCCTGCCAGCCCACCTGGGAGATCAGGCCGGTGGCGAGCGGGGGAAACAGGAATTGGCCGAACGAGCCCGCCGCGGTGCCGGCGCCGAAGCCGAGCGAGCGCCAGCGCTCCGGCAGCAGCTTGCCGAAAGCCGCGAGAACGAGATTGAACGAACAGGCCGAAAGACCGAAGCCCACCAGCACGCCGGCGCTGAGATTGAGCAGGCCCGGCGTGATCGCGACCGACATCAGGGCGAGGCCCGCCGCATAGACCAGCGCGCCCGCGCACATCACCCGCACGATGCCGAACCGGTCCGCGATCGCCCCGGCGAACGGCGAGCCGAGGCCCCACAACAGGTTCTGCAAGGCCAGCGCGAAGCCAAACACGTCGCGGCCCCAGCCGAACTGGTTCGACATGGGCAGCAGGAAAAACCCGGAGGAGGCCCGCGGCCCGAATGAAATCAGCGCGATGAGGCATCCGGCGCACAACACCAGGAGCACCGGCACCGCCGCGCCGCCCTTCTGCGGGAAGCCCGGTGTCTGGGCTGCGCGCGCTTGGGCATCGGCGGGGGCATGCGCCGGAGGGCGGGGTTCCATGGAAGAGCGCATTGCCGGTCACCTGCGGGCGTGGAGCGGATTTTCCCAGACCCGGGAATTTCAGGAGCGGAGAGGCCCAGGCGGCGCGCCGACACCGCACGCACCGCCAGGGAACTCCCATCTTCCGATTAGCGCAGACTATGACCGAGCGGAACCAACGAAAAATCAATCTTCTTCACATCGTCCATGCGTGGCGTTCATGAGTGAGGCATGGGTTCGAACTCGTGAACCAATGAAGACCGAGGCATCTGCAGCCACCGTCATTGACCGAACAGGACCCGACCGGCGCGAGCCCGCGGCGGGCAAAAGCAAAACGCCAGCCTTCCGGCTGGCGTTAGAGTTCGCGTGTCTTGCTTCGGCTTGGTTCGGCGCGGGGCACCGGCCGCGAGGTCGCTCACCGCCGCGCCGGCCGCATGGTCAGCCGCGCTGATGCGGGCGGCCCTCATGCATCTTGTGGCCCGGGCCACGCGGCATTTCCTGGCGCACCAGGATCTGGAGCCGGCGCTTCTGGCCTTCGTCAAGGGTCTTGTAGAGCGGATCGGCGGCATCGGCGATCTTCACCAGGTCGGCCGCGCGGGCATTGAGCCCCTTGGCCGCATCGCGCAGACGCTCGATCGCGTCCGGCTTGGTGCCCTGCTTGCGCTCGGCCTGGAAGGCGGCGAACCGGGCGGCGCGCTCCTTGGCGACGTCGCGCAGGGTGGTTTCCACCGCCGGCCACAATTTCTCCTGCTCCGGGGTCAGCTTCAGGCCGGTCTTGATGGCGGCGATGCGGGCGTCGGTCAGCGCAGCGCGGTCGGCCGGGTTCGGACGCCAGCCGCCACGATCTTCCGAGCCGGGCGCCTGACCCTTGCCCGCCGGCGCGGCCTGGGCGGGGGTCGCCTGGGTCGCAGGCGCGGCGCTCTGCGCGGACGCGCCGGTCGCGAAACCGGCAAGCGAGCTGGCGAGAACGGCGGCAGTGGCAGCGGCGATAATCGAGGTCTTCATGTCATCCTCCTGGGATGACCCGACTTTTAAATTCGCAGCGTTATTTCGCAACTTAAACTTCGGTAACTTAAATATAGCTCTGCTTAAGACGTTACTGAATACATGTTCATCAACATTACACTTTGGAAAGGCGCGGTGGTGATGCGTGGTCAGATTCCAGGCTGCGCGCCCACGAGCTGGCGCAGGTCGCGCTGGGCCACTTCGGTGTCGCCGGCGAGATAGCCCCGGCTTTCCATCTGGCACTGCCAGGCGCCGGGTTCGCCGGAAATGCGATAGAGATTATAACGGCCAGGCCCCCGCCCGTCCTGCGGCCCGGCGGACGCGGAGGGAACGCCCACCACCGGCACCGGCCCGTCCACGCTCTCGATCATGCCGAGCGAGGCGCGATGATCATGGCCATGGAGCACGAGTTCGGCGCCCACCTCCGCCACCACCCGCCGGAACGCCGCCGCATCGCGCAGATCGCGGTGATAATGGCGCTCGCCCACCGGCGGATGATGGATCATCACCACCCGGAACAGGCCTTCTTTCTTCAACGATATCAAGATTTCGCGCAGGCGTTGCAACTGCGCCTCGCCGACTTCCCCGCTGGCCAGGAACACCGCCGTGGGAATGGCGGTGGAGACGCCCACCAGCGCCACCGGCCCGCGCCGGCGCACATAGGGAAACGAACCCACATCCAGCGGCGTATCCGGGCAGGATTCGTCGCCTGCCAGGAAAGGCGCCCATCTTTCAAGATGATAGCTCAAGGCGGAGCGGACATAGGCATCATGGTTGCCGGGAATGACCGAGACATCCTGCGGGGTTCCGAGCGAAGCCAGGAAGGTTGCGCCGGTGTCGAATTCCGTCGGCAGGCTGAGATTCACCAGGTCCCCGGTCACGGCGATATGATCCGGGGCCTGGAGCTTGAGGTCGTCCATGAGTGCGGCGAGGGTCGTCGCGCCGAAGTTCCGACGCCGCGCGCCGATCCAATTCATGAGGCCGAAAAAACGCTTGCCCAGGATTTCGGAGAGCCGCGCCTCGGGAATGGGGCCAAGGTGCGGGTCGGAGAGATGGGCGAGCACGAACATTGCGGGCGGTCCTTCCGATCCTTGCGGCGCCCTGCTTAAACCATCGTTCGCGCCGGCGCGAGCAGGACTCGCGCCGGCGCCGGAAAGTTCCGTAAATTCAGGCCGGAAGCGGCTCCGCGGTGGCGAAGTCCGCCTCCATCTGGCGGCGGAAGCGCACCGTGTCGCTGTCGGCGATCTCCACGTCCGCCCAGCGCACCGCGCGCCCTTGCGGAACGTCGTGCTTGAGCTTCACATGATGGGCAAGGCCGATCGGCAGCACGCCGTCGCGCAGCGAATCCTGCGCCCGCAGGATCCGCCCGTAGACCGTATAGCCGCCCTCCCCGTCGAGCATTTCGCCCGCCTTCAGGTCGCGCTTGGCGGTGGCCGCCACATCCGAGAAGAAGCCGATGGCGCTGCCGGTCGCCTCGTGCCGCAAGGCGGCCGCCGCCACCGAGACGCCGAGCTCCATGCCGATGAGATGGAACGGACGGTAAAGCGCAGTATAGCGGCCGGAGGGATCGGTGATCATCCCGTATTCCTTGAAGCAACGCCGCGAATAATCTCCGCGCTGGGAGGGGTCCGCCTCCAGCACCACATAGACGCCCCAGCGCAGGTCGCGGAACACGGGCCGCCCGTCAGTCTCCAGCGAGGAGACCACTTCCACCATGCCCGCCTCCTCCAGAATGCCCCCGTCCGTGCGCGGGCACAGGATGCGCGGCAGGTCGTCGACGCCGCAGGGCGGGAACAGCAGGCCGTCGCGCGGCGCCTTCAATCCCGTCATGTTGGAGATCGCGGCCATCTCGATGGCGGATTTCGTGCCGTCCACGAACGAGTTGAACATCTGCGGGTTCATTCCGCCGGCCTGCGCCATCTCCTCGGAAATGGCGAGGTTCTTCCACACCGTCTGCGGGGTGGATTGGTGGAAGATCGGCAGATGGCGCGTGCCCTTGCCCGCCGCCACCACCCGGAAGCCGCAGGTCTGCGCCCAGTCCACCATCTCGCAGACCAGGGCCGGCTGGTCGCCATAAGCGGCGGCATAGACCACCCCCGCCGCATCGGCGCGGCGCGCCAGCAGCGGACCGGCGAGGACATCCGCCTCCACCGTCACCATCACCACATGGCGGCCGTGCTCGATGGCGGCGAGCGCGTGGCGGATGCCGGCGGAAGGGCTGCCGGTGGCGTCCACGATCACTTCCAGCCCGTCGGCGGCGATCAGCGCATCCGCGTCTTCGGTGATCACCGTGCCGCCGGTGCGGCGGGCGGTATCGAAGTCGGTGGCGACAGTGGCCTCCACGTCCCAGCCGGTCTGCGTCAAGGCCGCGCGGGCCCGGCTCGCCGACAGGTCGGCGATGCCGAGCAATTGCATGCCCGGCGTCGTGCGCACCTGCGCGAGAAACATCGAACCAAACTTGCCGGCGCCGATCAGGCCGACCCGCACGGGGCGGCCTTCGGCGGCACGGGCTTTGAGTTTGCGGGCAAGATTCATGGGGGGCGTCCTCCTGTTATTCGGCCCGGTGCGAGCCTTTGCCGTCTTGTCTGCCTCGCGCGCAGAGCGGCTCTTGCCACAATAAGGTGAGGTTGCTTCGCTTGTCTTCCTCTGCGTCATGGATCTTATCTGCAGTCAGCGCCCGTTCCTCAGGAGTCGCCCGTGCGTCTTACCCTTGCGTCCGCCCTTTCGTTTCTGCTCGCGCTCGCGGGCGCGTCCCCGGTGATGGCGAGCGGCGTCACCGTGCGGGGCACCGAGCTGCTGTTGGACGGCGTGCCTTTCGTGCCCAATGGCGCGGCCGGCGTGAAACGGCTCGCGGACCTCAAGGCGACCGGCGCGAACGTGGTGCGCACCTACGGCCAGGACCCCGGCGACATCCTCGACAGCGCCCAGCGCGCGGGGCTGAAGGTCATCGTCGGCTTCTGGCTGGAGCATCCCCGGCGCGGCTTCAATTATGGCGATCGCGCCGCGGCGGAGGGCCAGCTGGCCGAATTGCAGCGCATGGTCGAGCGCTATCGCACCCATCCGGCGCTGCTGCTCTGGGGCGTCGGCAATGAAGTGGAGACCGAACTGACCCCCGCCGAGGCGGAGCCGGTGTGGCCCGCCATCGAGCAGGCCGCGAAACTCGTCAAGACGCTGGACCCCGCCCATCCGGTGATGGCCGTTCTGGCCGACACCGGCACCGACAAGGTGGCGACCCTCAAGCGGCTCGCCCCCAGCATCGATGTGCTCGGCCTCAATGCCTATGGCGACAGCCTGCTCACCATCGTCGGCCGCGCCCGCACGCAGGGGTGGACCGGCCCCATCATCATCACCGAGCTCGGCGCGATCGGCCAATGGCAGGCCGGCAAGACCCCGTGGGGCGCCCCCATCGAACCCACCTCCACCGCCAAAGCGGACCAGGTGCGGCGGTATTTGACGGCGCTGAAGCAGAGCCATACCGGCGCCCTGCCGTTCTATTGGGGCCAGAAGCAGGAGGTGACGCCCACCTGGCACAGCCTGTTCGTGCCCTCCGGCGAATGGACCGAGACCGTGGAGGCCATGGCCGAATCCTGGGGTGGCCAGCCGCCCGCCGATCCGAAGGGCAAGCTGGACGGCAGCCTGCCGATCGGCATCAATCACGCGCCGCGTATCCTCTCGCTTCAATTGCGCGGACCAAACAGCTTCGATCGCGCGGGCGGCGTGCAGGTGGCGCTCGCCGCGACCGACCCCGATGGGGACCCGCTGAAGGTGGAATGGCAGATCATGGGCGAAACCGCCGTGCGCGGCGTCGGCGGCGATGCCGAGCCGGTGCCCCCGCTGTTTCCCGAGGGGCTGCACGATCCGACGCTGACCAGCGTGCGGATCCAGGGGCTTGCCGCAGGACATTATCGCGTGTTCGTGACCTTGCGCGATGGGCGCGGCGCCGCCGCCACCGGAAATATTCCGTTCGAGGTCCGATAGATCGCCCATGCCGGCCGGCGGCGGTCGCAAGCGCGCGGCCCCCGGCGTGAGCTTGCGCGGCTCCGGGGCACAGCCCTGCGCGTGGCTTGCGCCCAGGCGCGGCGCGGGCTTAGGCTCGCCGGGTCAAAGCGCTATCCGGCCAACCGGTTCGACACGACGCCGAACGCCGCAACAAGGATAGCCGAGGCATAACGGACCACGTATCCAGGCGCGGTGTCTCGGTCTTTTCACGCATGGAGAACGCTCTCATGGCCAAGATCAACAAGCTGTTGGTCGGCGAATCCCTCGTCGGCGACGGCAATGAAGTGGCGCATATCGACCTCATCATGGGCCCGCGCGGCTCCTCGGCCGAAACCGCCTTCGTCAACGCGCTGACCAACAATAAGGACGGCTTCACCACCCTGCTCGCGGTGGTGGAACCGAACCTGCTGGCCAAGCCCAATACGGTGCTGTTCAACAAAGTCACCATCAAGGACGCGCGCCAGGCGGTGCAGATGTTCGGCCCGGCCCAATATGCGGTGGCCAAGGCGGTGACCGATTCCGTCGAGGACGGCACCATCCCGGCCGAGGAAGCCGACGACATCTTCATCTGCGTCGGCGTGTTCATCCATTGGGAAGCCACCGACGACGCGAAGATCCAGCAATTCAACTACCAGGCCACCAAGGAAGCCATCGCCCGCGCGGTGAGCGGCGAGCCCAAGGCGGCGGACGTGGTGGCGAAGGCGAAGACCGCGCATCACCCTTTCGCGGCCTCCTAAGAAGCCTGCCCCCTCAAGACAGCCCGGTCCGCCGGGCTGCTCGCCTCTTCAGAACAGGCGGCCGCCGTCCGGCACCACATGGCTCGGGCCGATCAGCACCACGGCGCCGTCGGGATCGGGAAAGCCGAGGGTCAGCACTTCGGACATGAAGGGGCCGATCTGGCGCGGAGGAAAATTCACCACCGCCGCCACCTGCCGGCCGATCAATTCCTCGGGCGTATAATAAACCGTGATCTGCGCCGACGACTTCTTGATGCCGATCTGCGGCCCGAAGTCGATGCGCAGCTTGAGCGCCGGCTTGCGCGCCTCGGGGAAGGGTTCGGCGGCAATGATGGTGCCGACGCGGATGTCCACTTTCAGGAAATCGTCATAGCTGATTGGCGCTGTCCCGGTCGTCGTGTCGTCGCTCATCATTCGCTCTCCCGTACGCGCCGACTTAAGCGTGGGCGGGAAAGGCCGGTCAAGCGGTGCCGGCCGGCGCGTCCGGGGTCGGCGGCTCGACCGCCGAGCGCCGCCGCTTGCGCCAGGGCAGCGCGATGAAGGCGAGATCATCCAGCATATCCAGCATCTTCGCCCCGGTGCCCAATTCGCGGTCCAGCGCCGCCATGGTGCGGGCGAGACCGGGGTCCTCGTCCTTCAGCCAGGTGTCGAGGAGGCGCGCGAACAGCAGCGCGAGGCCATGGGCGCGCACGTCACCGGCTAGTCCCGTGGTATCGATGCCGGCGGCCGCCAGCATCCAATGCTGGGAGCGGGTGCCGATCTTCAGCAAATGCGCCGCCAGCAGCGGGTTGCGGCGGGCCGAAGCCAGGAGCGAGCGGACCGCATCGCGATGCGGTTCCAGTGCGTCGAGCCGCCGCATGAGCACTTCGAACAGGCGCTCCTGCGGGCTTTCCCCCTCGATCGGCCCGGACTGGTCCGCGCCGCTTTCCGCCAGCACATGGCGATCCGTGGCGCGGGCGAACGCCTCCAGCAGGTCATGGGTGGAAGCACACTCCACGCGCAGCTGCGAGAGCGGCACGCCCGCATGCTCGGCCACGTCGCCGAGAGCGATGCGCTCGAAGGGACGATCCGCCAGGAGGTCGAGAAACGCCCGCAGGCACGCGTCCCGTGTGGTCTCGCAAGTCATGGCGTATTCCTTGAGGCCCCGCATCCAGGTGGCCCCTCCACCGGCGTGCGGCAAGGGGAGAGGAGCGCAGAATCAGTTGGCCAGCTCCTTCGAACGGCGGGTCGCCGCCGCCACCGCCTTTTCCAGCAGCGGTGCGAAGCCGGTCGTCGGATCCATCAGCACGCCCAGCGCGGCGGCGGTGGTGCCGGCGGGCGAGGTGACGTTCTCGCGCAAGATCGAAGGCTCGATGCCCGATTGGGCGATCAGCGCGCCGGCTCCGGAGACGGTGGCGCGGGCGAGGCGATCCGCGAGCGGCGCCGGCAGGCCGGCCGCGATGCCGGCCTTCGCCAGGGTCTCGGCCAGCAGGAACACATAAGCGGGACCGGAGCCGGAGACGGCGGTCGCCGCGTCCATCAGGTCCTCGTCCTCGATCCATTCCACCGGGCCGACGGCCCCGAGCAGCGCCGCCGCGACCTCGCGCTGCGCCGCGTTCGCCGCCGCATTAGGGACCGCCACCGTGATGCCATGACCGATAGCGGCGGGGGTATTGGGAATGGTGCGCACAACGGCGGTACCGCGCGGCAGGGCTTCCTGCAGGAAGCCGAGGGTGCGGCCGGCCATGATGGAGACCACGACCGTGCCCGGCTTCACCAGCGAGCGCACGGTCGCCAGCACCACCGGGGCGACCTGCGGCTTCACCGCCAGGACCAGCACGGCGGGATCGGCGATCTGCGAGAGTTCGGGATTGGGATGCGCGCCACAGGCAAGAAGCGCCGCGGCGGCCGGCCCCGGCAGATTGGGATCCAGCACCACCGCCTTGGCGGGCTCGAGGCCGAGACGGAACCAGCCGTCGAGCAAAGCCCCACCCATCTTGCCGGCGCCCACGAGGACGACGGGACCGTTCAAAGACTTCAGAAGATCGACCGACATGGGCACACCTGAATGGGCGCGGGAGCCGGTGCCCGGCTCCGCGCGCGATCGTGGGTGACCCAGTCTTAAGCTTCTCCGACCGTATCGAAAAGCGCCGTGTCCATGGCCTCGCGGGCGGACTTGCCGGCCCAGACCACGAACTGGAACGCCGGATAATAGCGTTCCACGGCATCGATGGCGGCGCCGAGAATGGCTTCGCACTGGCGGTCGCTGGCGGTGGCGCCGCCCGTCAGCACCAGGGCATGACGGAACATGATGACGCTCTCCTGCGACCAAATGTCGAAATGGCCGAGCCACATTTGCTCGTTGATGAGCGCCAGCAGCTTCAGCACCTCGGTGCGGCGGTTGTCCGGCACCTTGAAGTCAAAGGCACAGGCGAGATGCAGCGCCTCGATCTCATCCATCCACTGGAACGAGACATGGCAGTCCGTCCAGCGGCTGTTGAGCGAGAGGGTGATCTCGTCCTCGTCGGAACGCTCGAAGGACCAGTCGTGGACGGCGGCGAGCCGTTCCACCAGATCCACGGGATTAGCCGGAGCTTCAGCTTCGATGTCGATGAGAGACATGCCTCGACCTCGCGGTTTGAGGGACGCGGAGAGGGTCGGTTACGGCCGCAACGACACTCAAAGCCAGGGCACTCAAAGCCAGCCAGGATTTGCGCGACGCAGCGTACCGGCGGCTGCACCGGCCGCCTCAGACCGGTTTGCCTTGACGACGCTGCGCCCCGTCGCGCCCAGCGCGACGATCCGGCTACGAATCGCCAATAGACCCACTATATCGCGGCGCAACGTGGCACCGCTACGACAGATTGTGGTTTAATCTTTAGACCTTGCCAGGACCTTGCTCACACCGGGCCGGGACCGGCGCCCGGCGTGCCGGAAAAGCCGCCCTCGCTCGGCGCATGGGGCGCCTGTGCGGCAAGCTTCGCCTCCAGTTCGGCGAGTCGTTGGGCGAGGCGCTCATTCTCCAGCCGGGCGGCGGCGACCATGTCCTTCACGACGTCGAATTCCTCGCGTTTCACGAGGTCCATGTCGCGCAGGAACCGCTCCATCTGCGAGCGCGCCACGGTTTCGGCCTCGCGCCGCATCCCTTGGGCGACGCCGGCCGCGTCATTCACCAGGCGCGCCATCTCGTCGAAAATCCGGCCTGTGGTCTGGGTCATGGGGGCAAACTCTCGTTCCACTGCGCACACGGCGCATGCCTTATACCTGGAAAGACAATGGGCATAGCCGCGCCGCACTGCAAGAGCGCCCCTGCGTCACCTTGACGGACGGCGCGCCTGCGGGCACATGCCACGGGTCGGCGGGCAACTGCCCGCCCGTGGTGAACGCCCGTCCGGCCCACCTCCTGCTGGGGGTTTCATGATCAATTTCGCCATTCCCTTCCCAGCCCTGGACCCGGTGCTGATCGAAATCGGCCCGCTTGCCATCCGCTGGTATGCCTTGGCCTATATCGCCGGATTGCTGATCGGCTGGCAGCTCGCGCGCTGGCTGGTGACGCGCAACGCCCTGTGGGGCGGGCGCCCGCCCATGAAGCCGGTGGATCTCGACGACGCTTTGTTCTGGGCGACGTTCGGCGTCATCCTCGGCGGCCGCATCGGCTACGTGCTGTTCTACAACCTGCCCTATTTCCTCGCCCATCCGGCCGAGATCGTCATGGTGTGGAAGGGCGGCATGTCGTTCCACGGCGGGCTGGCGGGCACCATATTGGCGCTGGTTCTGTTCGCGCGCGCGCGGCGAATCCCCGTGCCCTCGCTGCTGGACGTGGCCGGCGTGGTGGCACCCATCGGGCTGTTTTTCGGCCGCATCGCCAATTTCATCAATGGCGAATTGTGGGGCCGCCCCTCCGATGCGCCGTGGGCGGTGATCTTTCCGACCGGCGGCAATGTGCCGCGCCACCCGAGCCAGCTTTACGAAGCGGCGATGGAAGGGCTGCTCCTGTTCCTGATCATGCTGCTGGTGGTGCGGCTCGGCGGCCTGCGCCGTCCCGGCCTTGCCGCCGGCATCTTCGGAATCGGCTATGGGCTCGGGCGCATCACCGGCGAATTCTTCCGGGAGCCGGACCCGCAGGTGGGCTATCTCGCCTTCGGCACCACCATGGGGATGATCCTCTCCCTGCCGGTGGTGATCGCCGGTCTCGGCATTGTGATCTATGCCCTGAGCCGTCCCGTGCACGGTTTCGATCCGGGTCCGCAGAGGTGACGAGCCCCCTGGCGCGGGAGATCAAGGCCCTGATCGCGAGCGAGGGGCCGATCTCGCTCGCGCGCTACATGGACCTCTGCCTCGGCCATCCCCGGCACGGCTATTACATGACCCGCGACCCGTTCGGCGCGGCCGGTGACTTCATCACCGCCCCCGAGATCAGCCAGATGTTCGGGGAATTGCTCGGCCTGTGGGTGCTTGCCGCCTGGCAGCAGATGGGCTGCCCCACCCCTCTCCATCTGGTGGAACTCGGCCCTGGCCGGGGCACGCTGATGGCCGATGCCCTGCGCGCCACCCGCCTGTTGCCCGGCTTCGGCGATGCGGTACGGGTGCATCTGGTGGAGATGAGCCCGGTGCTGCGCGCGCGGCAACAGGCGACCCTTGCAAACGCGGCGACCGCCCATCCGATCTCCTGGCACACGCGGCTGGAGGAGGTGCCCGACGGCCCAGTCCTGGTGCTTGCCAACGAATTCTTCGACGCCCTGCCCATTTCCCAGTTCATCCGCAGCACCGCAGGCTGGCACGAGCGGCGGATCGGCCTTGATGCCGCAGGCGACCTCACGTTCGGCGTCGATCCCCACCCCGCCCGCCTCCTTGAGGTGCTGGCGCGCCATATCCCGCCGCCGCATCCGCCCGGCGTCCTGTTGGAGCGGCTGGAAAGCCCGGCAATCGCAGCGCTCGCAACCCGCCTCGCGGCGCAGGATGGCGCGGCGCTGGTGATCGATTATGGCCATGCGCAAAGCGCCTTCGGCGATACGCTCCAGGCCATGAAGGCCCATGCCTTCGTCGATCCCCTGGCCGAGCCGGGGGAAGCGGACCTCACCGCCCATGTGGATTTCGCGGCCCTCGCCCGCGCCGCGCTTGCGGCCGGGGCCGGCGCCTTCGGGCCGGTGCCGCAGGGCGAGTTCCTGCTGCGCCTCGGCCTGCGCGAACGGGCCGAGCGCCTTCAGGCGACCGCATCTCCCCTCCAGGCTGACGCCATCGCCGCTGCCCTCGCCCGTCTGGCCGGCACCGGGGAAAAAGAGATGGGCGCCTTGTTCAAGGTGCTCTGCCTCACCGGCCCGGCTTTTGCCGCGCCGCTTGATCCACCGCCGGGCTTTGCCCCGTCCGAAGTTTTTGCGGAGAACATGCCATGAAGGTCGAAGCCCCCTCGCTCGCCGCCCTCCCCGGCATCCGCCACGGCTTCTTCACCCGGCGCGGCGGGGTCTCGCAGGGGCTCTACGACAGCCTCAACGGCGGGCTCGGCTCCAAGGACGATCCCGCCAATGTGCTGGAAAACCGCGCCCGCATGGCGCGCGAGATCGGCGTCGCCCCGCAGGCGCTGGTCGCCTGCTGGCAGGTGCATTCCCCGGACGCGGTGATCCTCTCCACCCCCTGGACGCGGGAGGAGGCGCCCCAGGCGGATGCGGTGGTGACCGCCGTTGCGGGCCTCGGCGCCACCATCACGGTGGCCGATTGCGGCCCGGTTCTGTTCGCCGATCCCGAGGCACGGGTGGTGGGCGCGGCCCATGCCGGCTGGAAGGGCGCGTTCGGCGGCGTCCTCGAAAGCACCTTGCGCCGCATGGAGGAATTGGGCGCGAAACGCGCCAACATCCGCGCCGCCATCGGGCCCTTGATCCGCCAGCCGAGCTATGAAGTGGGCGAGGACTTCATCGTTCGCTTCATCGAGACCGACCGCAGTTTCGCGCGCTTCTTCATTGCCGCCGAGCGGGAAGGGCATGCGCTGTTCGACCTGCCGGGCTTCATCGCCCATCGCCTTGCCGAGGCCGGCGTTACCGCCGTGGAGGACCTGAAGCTCGACACCTATTGCGATCCCGACCGCTTCTTCAGCTATCGCCGTTCGACCCATCGGCGGGAGGCGGATTACGGCCGAATGGTGGCGGCGATCGCCCTGATTTGAGCCGGCGCACAGGATTTTCGCACCCGTTAACGATGCCTTAACCGTTTCTCTGGACCTGATGCCGGATTGCCGCTAACCCTCCTGTGGATCACAGATGGGGAGCGCCGCATGCCGGACGCAAGCACCAACACACGCTGGAAAACGGTGCGCTTTGGTTCGCGCCTTCTGGTCCTTTGTGTTGGACTTGCGCTCGCCGGCTGCCAGACCGATGGCGGCACGGCAAGTTCCGCCAGCCGCACCCTGTCGTTCGAATCCATCGACGGCCCGCCCAAGCCCACCTTCGACAAGCTGGTGACGCGACTCAGCGCGGAGGCGGATGTCCAGCAGGTGCCGGTGGTCTCCCGCACCGACAAGGCCGCCTATCGGGTCCGTGGCTATCTTGCGATCCACTCGGACAAATCCACCACCTCGGTCGCTTATGCCTGGGACGTGTTCGACGCCGACAAGCAGCGCGTCGCTCGCATCACAGGGGAGGAAACCACCAAGCGCGTGAAGGGGGATGCCTGGGCGGTCTGCGACGATCAGTTGCTCGCCAAGATCGCCGGCAAGTCCATGGCGAGCCTCGCCGAAACTCTGGGGGTGCCGGCAAGCGGCCGGGTTTCCGCCGGCCTGCCCGCAGCACCCAGCCAAGTAGCGGCCAGCCAGGCGGCGGCCCCTGCGGCCGTGGATCCGGCCCCCGCCGCAGCACCGGCCACCCCGGCCGGCGCGCCGATCGGCACCGATGGCCCGCCCATCGCGCAGGCGGAGCCGCAGGACGCACCGCAGCCGACGACAACGCTGGCGTTCGCGCAGCACTGAGTTTCAGAGGCTTTACAAAAGCCGTGGCGGGTGCCTACAGCTTGCCCGAATTCTAAGGCGGCCCTGCATCGTGCGGGCGGCGTGCCAGTGTCGACCGAGAACGCATCCATGAAGCTTGTGGCTGGAAATTCGAACCGCGCGCTGTCCGAAGCCATCGCGGCCTATCTCTCCACGCCCCTCACCAAGGCGGTGGTGCGGCGCTTCGCCGACATGGAGATTTTCGTTGAAATTCAAGAGAATGTGCGCGGTGAGGATGTGTTCATCCTGCAGTCCACATCCTTCCCGACCAACGACCACCTCATGGAATTGCTGATCATCACCGATGCGCTGCGCCGGGCCTCGGCCAAGCGCATCACGGCGGTGCTGCCCTATTTCGGCTATGCCCGGCAGGATCGCAAGCCCGGTCCCCGCACGCCGATTTCCGCCAAGCTGGTGGCCAATCTCATCACCCATGCCGGCGCCGACCGGGTGATGACGCTGGATCTGCACGCCGGCCAGATCCAGGGCTTCTTCGACATCCCCACCGACAATCTTTATTCCGCGCCGGTCATGGTGCGCGACATCAAGGACCGGTTCGACCTCGACAATGTCATGGTGGTCTCGCCCGACGTGGGCGGCGTGGTGAGGGCCCGGGCGCTCGCCAAGCGCATCGATGCCCAGCTCGCCATCGTCGACAAGCGGCGCGAGCGGCCGGGCGAGAGCGAAGTGATGAACGTGATCGGCAATGTGGACGGCCGATCCTGCATCCTGGTGGACGACATCGTCGATTCCGGCGGCACGCTGGTGAATGCGGCGGAGGCCCTGCTGGCGCGCGGCGCCAAGGAGGTGCACGCTTATATCACCCATGGCGTGCTCTCCGGCGGCGCGGTGGCGCGCATCACCGCCTCCAAGCTCAAGGAATTGGTGATCACCGATTCCATCCAGCCCACCGAGGCGGTGCGGGTGGCGCGCAACATCCGCGTGCTGTCCATCGGCACGCTGATCGGCGAGGCGGTAGCCCGCACGGCGCACGAGGAATCGGTCTCCAGCCTGTTCGACTGACCCGTCCCCGACCCATTTTACAAAGGCGTCGCCTTTCGGGCGGCGCCTGTCGTGTTCAGACGTCGACCTCGCCGGTTTCCGCTGGAGTCGGGGCTTCCGGCTCCATCTCGCCCCGGGTCTGGAGCCAGAGCATCACCAGCCAGCAGATGGCGGCCCAGGCGGCGCCCAGCGCCCAGCCGCCGAGCACGTCGGTCGGCCAGTGCACGCCGAGATACAGCCGGCTCAGGCCGACGACCACGGTGACGAAGGCCGCCAGCCCCAGCAGGTACACCTTCACCCTCTGGCGCACCTGTGCGCGGGCAAGCAAGGCCCCGAGCGTGAGATAGAGGACGGCGGACATCATGGAATGGCCGCTCGGAAAGCTCGCCGAATAGACCGCCATGCCGTGCGGCACCAGATCCGGCCGGGGACGGTCGAACAGGATCTTGACGGTGCTGCTCAGCACCGCGCCGCCGGCGATGGAGCCGAGCACCATCAGCGCGGTCAGCCGCCGGCGCACCAGCAGCAGATAGGCGATCACCGCCAATGTCACCAGCACCAGGACCGTGGTGCCGCCCAGCGCGGTGAGGTCGCGCATGCTCTCTTCCAGCCAGGGCGGCCCGAGGGGATCGGACGTGTCCGCGGGATTGCGCAAAGCGAGCAGGATGGCTTCATCGAGGCCCCGCGTCTCTCCCTCCATGACCTCGCCGGCCAGGGCCAGGAAGAAATAGAGCGTGGCGGCGGTGAGGCCGACGATGGCGAGGGTGGTGCGCTCCAGCCCGCTCACCCGCGTAAACACGGGTCCAAGCAGCGGAACGGTCTTGAGGCGGGTGCGCAGGGCGGTCAGCAGCGTATTCATGCCCGTCCCATGCAGAAGTTCGCCCCGCCGGTCAACGCGCCGATGCGCGGCGGGTTGCGGCGGGCGGGGAAGGATGCGATGCAGCGGCATGATCGTGCCCGCGAAACAGGCCCCAAGGGAAGCACCCATCGCGCTTTATGTGGATGCCGACGCCTGCCCGGTGAAGGCGGAAATCTATCGCGTGGCCGAGCGCCACCACCTGAAGGTGTTCGTGGTTTCCAACAGCCCCATCGCCTTGCCCCGCTCCGAGGATATCGAGCGGGTGCTGGTGCCGAGCGGACCTGACGTCGCGGACGATTGGATCGCCGAGCGGGTCTCCAAGGGCGATGTGGTGATTACCGCCGACGTGCCGCTCGCCAGCCGGTGCGTGAAGGCGGGGGCGGATGTGATCAGCCCCACCGGGCGGCCGTTCACCACCGACAGCATCGGCATGGCGCTGGCGACCCGCAACCTCATGGACGAGCTGCGGTCCGCGGGCGCGACCACCGGCGGGCCGCCGCCGTTTTCCCCGCGCGATCGCTCGCAATTCTTGTCCGCGCTGGATCTCGCCATCGTGCGGCTGAAACGGGCCGGCTATGGTGCGGCAGGTGGCAAATAAACCTTGGCAAAACCGCGCGCCGGGGCGCGGTTCTCGAAAAATTTTTCACGTGAAACAATGACTTAGCGCGGACGAACTGTGGTTTCCTGGCGCTTCTCCGCAGGTCTGCGGCCCATGAAACCGCGATTTCGGCCGAATGTTCGGCGCGCATGAATCCGGACCGCATGCGAACCGCATGCGCGCGCCATCGGGGGCTCGAACGGCCGCCCCGGCGCGGGCGCCGGGAGGCTGAGTGGACCCGCGAACCGGCGTCCGGTTCGCGCGAGCAGCGGAGCTGAGCGAAGCGCTCACGCCTCGCGGATATCGGCGGCGGCGCGGGCGAGGATCTCGACGATCCGCGTCTCGGTGCCGCGATTGGCCTCCAGACGCTGGCCGGAAACCTCGCGCAGGTTTTCCAGCGCGCATCTTATTGCCGATCTCGGCCAGGCGCCCGAGCAGGGCATCGGCGAAATCGCGGTTCTGCGCCAGATAGGCCTCGCCCTCGGCGGTGATGGCATAGCGCTTCTTGGCGCCCTCGCTCTCGGCCGTCACATAGCCCGCCTCCTCCAGGAAGGTGAGGGTGGGATAGACGATGCCCGGGCTCGGCGAATACCAGCCGGCGGTCTTTTCCTCGATCAGCTTGATGAGCTCGTAGCCGTGGCGCGGCTGCTCGGCGATCAGCGCGAGGGCCAGCAGCTTGAGATCGCCCTGGGCCAGCATGCGCCCGAGGCGGAACATATCGCCGCCGCCGCCCCGGCCGCGACCATGGCCGCCGCCCCGGCCGAAGCCGCCTTCATCGCCGCGCGCCATTTCGAAACGACGGCCTTCGCCGTGGTGTCCGTCGCCGTGGTGTCCGCCGCCGTGGTGTCTGCATCCAAACATTTTGGACTCCTGAGATATATCTAAAGATAGGTTCACGCCTTTTTATATCGTTAGATATATCTTTTCCGCAAGAGGGAGTGTGCGCCTTCGTTAAAGGGCGCATGTTAGGATGCGCAGGGATGTTGCGGGACCAGCAGGGAGACAACGCCGCCATGGCCATGACCGATGCGCAGAAGGCGGCCCGCGCCATCGAGTGCCTGCTCGCGCCCCTGAGCGCGCAGATGCGCACCGCCGTGGAAGCCTGGCTCGCGCGCCTCGCCCATGAACGGCGGCTCTCCGCCAAGACGCAGGAGGCCTATGCGCGCGATCTCGCTCTGGTGCTGAACCGGCTCGCGCTGCATCTCGGCGGCGCGCCCACGCTCGCCGATCTTGCCGCCCTCACCCCGGCCGACGTGCGCGCCGTGATCGCCGGCCGCAAGGCCGAGGGCGTTGCCCCGCGCACCTTGGTGCGTCTGCTCGCCGCCGCGCGCTCGTTCGCGCGCCATCTGGAACGCGAGGGCCAGGGCGCGGTGGGCGCGCTCACCGCCGTGCGGGCGCCCAAGGTGCCGCACGCGCTGCCGCGGCCGGTCGGCGTCGGTGCCGCCCGCGCGCTCACCGACCCGCAGACCCGCGCCGGAGAAGAACGGGAAACTTGGGTGCTGATGCGCGACGCGGCGGTGCTTGCTTTGCTCTATGGCGCGGGCCTGCGCATTTCCGAAGCGCTCGGCCTCACCGCCGGCCAGATCCCGCCCGATGGGCCGGTCGACCACATCATCGTCACCGGCAAGGGCAACAAGACGCGCATGGTGCCGCTGATCGCGCCGGTGGTGGACGCGGTGCGCGCCTATGTGACCGCCTGCCCCCACCCGCTGGAGCGCACCGACCCGCTGTTTGTCGGCACGCGCGGCGGCCCGCTCTCGCCCCGCATCGTGCAGCTCGCGGTGGAGCGCATGCGCGGCGCGCTCGGCCTCGCGCGGCGGAGAATTGCGCGCCATCCAGGAATTATTGGGCCACGCCTCGCTCTCCACCACGCAGATCTATACCGCGCTGGACGAGAGCCATCTGATGGCGGCCTATCGCGCCGCCCATCCCCGCGCCTGAGGAACGTGAAACTCAGGACCGCGAGGAAAAGGCCCGGCGCCGCAGGGCCCGCACCCGCAGCCAGACGCCGCCGCCGGGCGTTGCCGCGCGGATGCGCGCCATCATCTCCTGAATGCGCAGTTTCACCGGCGCGACTTCCGCCTCGGCCCAATTCTTGACCCGCACCAGCCAGTTAAATATCCGCGCGAACCAGCCGATGGACAGAAGCTGCGCCCGGCACACATCGAACAGGAACGCCATCAGCGCGACGCCCACCAGCTTTTCCATGAGCACGGCGAAGCTGCCGAGGATCCAGCGCTCATGCGCGAACGCCCAGAGCGCGACGACGTACAGCGGCTCCACCAGCAGCAGCGGCACCACGAACAGGGCGAACGCGCCATAGGGCGGCAGGCGATGGGCCCAGCGCGAAAGGGCGGCCTTGAACGCCTCGAACGGCAGCAGGTCCGCGCACCAGCGCACCAGGGGCGCCAGCTTGCGCCACAGCCACGCCTCCACGAGGAAGACCACGGCGAGCACCACGAACAGCGGATGCAGGCGGCTGCGCGCCTCGGGCGGCGGAGGGGAAGAAACCATGGCCCAGACATGGCCCATTGCAGGCTGCGTTTCAATGGCCGCGTGGTCGACGCCGCAATTGGCGCGCGGATTGCAAATCATTCGCGGGGGGCTGCGGCCGGCGCGCGGTGCAAGACGTCTTGTGCTCGGAAAACCGCCGGGGCGCCGCCTCCGTCGTGACATTTCCGGAGACCGCTTTTTCATGTTCGACCATATCTCGATCGGCGTTACCGATCTCGACCGCTCCCTCACCTTCTACGAGCGCGCGCTTGCACCCCTCGGCTACGTGACCGCCGTGCTTTATAACGAGCCCACCGGCACCCGCTCGGCCGGCTTCGGCCGCGCCACGGCGGCACCGGAGGACACGCCGCCCTTCTGGCTGGAGGAGCGCAAGGGCGCCGCCATCGCCTGTCCGGCGGGCACGCATCTGTGCTTCAAGGCGGCAGAGCGGGCCGGCGTGCACGCCTTCCACGCGGCGGGCCTCGCGGCCGGCGGCGCCTGCAACGGCGCGCCCGGTCCGCGCCCGGCCTATGGCCCAAGCTATTATGCCGGCTTCCTCACCGACCCGGACGGCTGGCGGATCGAGGCCGTGACCTTCAGCCCGGACTGAGAGCGGCGCGCGCCGCTTGGCAGCGAAAAGCCGGCCCGCCGGGGCCGGCACTTCGCCCGCGCATGACCCCCGCGCCGCCCATGCGGCCTGGCGGGGGGCTCGGGTTTTGCCGGTTTGAAAGCCCGGCCGGGGACGCGCGCCGGCTTGCGTGCCATCCGCCGATGGGTCGAACGGCGCAACCCAGCGTTGGGGCTCACCTTTGCGTGATCGAAAGCGCGGAGGCCGGTGATTTGCCGTTTTCGCGAGCAGATGCGCTTTATTCAGGCTTCGCCGGCGCGCAATCGCGGGTCTAGCCTCACACCCTGGATGCAACGGGAGTGTGACGAATGAGACCGACTGCAATCGGCCTGCGGGCGCTCTCGATCCTGGCTTTTTCGGCCGTTGGCGCCGTCGCCATCGCCCCGGCGGGTCCGGCTTTCGCCAATTTCCCGCCCGATGCCGCGGCCGGTATCAGCACCACGGAGTCCACCGCTACGGTTTCCGCGCCGATCCCCAGCAGGCGCACCTGACCTCGCCGCGGCGACGCCGCTCTCGCGCCACAGCTTTGGCAAAAGGGCCGGCCACCGGAATGGCGGCCAGCCCTTCGGCTCACATGTGGATGGCGCGCTTTTCCACCGCCATGGCCGCTTCCTTCACCGCTTCCGAGCGGGTGGGATGGGCATGGCAGGTGCGGGCCAGATCCTCGGACGAGCCGCCGAATTCCATCAGCACGGCGCATTCGTGGATCAGCTCGCCCGCCTCGGCACCGATGATATGGGCGCCGAGCACCTTGTCGGTGGTGGCATCGGCCAGGATCTTCACGAACCCGTCCGTGGTGTTGTTCACCTTCGCGCGGCCGTTGGCGGTGAAGGGGAATTTGCCGACGTTATAGGCGATGCCGGCCTCCTTCAGCTCTTCCTCGGTCTTGCCGACGGAGGCCACTTCCGGGAAGGTGTAGACCACGCCGGGAATCACGTCGTAATTCACATGGCCCGCCTTGCCGGCCAGGATCTCCGCCACCGCGACGCCCTCGTCCTCGGCCTTGTGGGCGAGCATGGGGCCGGCGATCACGTCGCCGATGGCATAGATGCCGTCCACGGTCGACTTGAAGTGGGTATCCACCACCACGCGGCCGCGCTTGTCGGTCTCGACCCCGATCTCGGCAAGGCCGAGCCCGGCGGTATAAGCGACACGGCCGATGGCCACCAGCACCACGTCCGCTTCCAGCGTCTCGGCCGCGCCACCGGCGGCGGGCTCGATGGACACCTTCAGCGTCGCGCCGGACGTGTCGACACCCGTCACCTTGGTGCCGAGCTTGAAGTCGAAGCCCTGCTTGGCGAGGATGCGCTGGAAGGATTTCGCCACATCGCCGTCCATGCCGGGCAGGATGCGATCGAGATATTCCACCACGGTCACCTGCGCGCCGAGGCGGCGCCACACGCTGCCGAGCTCGAGGCCGATCACGCCCGCGCCCACCACCACCATTTTGCCGGGCACCTTCGCCAAGGTCAGCGCGCCGGTGGAGGAGACGATGCGCTCCTCGTCGATGGTCACGCCGGGAAGCTGCGCCACGTCGGAGCCGGTGGCGATGACGATATTCTTCGTCTCGACCACCTGCGTGGAGCCGTCGGAATTGAGGGTGACTTCCACCTTGCCGGCGCCAAGGATCTTGCCGGTGCCGAAGAACACGTCGACCTTGTTCTTCTTCAGCAGGAATTCGACGCCCTTCACATTGCCGTCCACGCCCTTGTCCTTGAAGGCGAGCATGGCCGGCAGATCGAGCGTGGGGGTGCTGACGCCGATGCCCATGGAGGCGAACTTGTGGCCCGCTTCCTCGAAGAATTCGGAGGCATAAAGCAGCGCCTTGGAGGGGATGCAGCCCACATTCAGGCAGGTGCCGCCATGGGTGGCGCGCTTCTCCACCACCGCGACCTTCAGGCCGAGCTGGGCCGCGCGGATGGCGCCGACATAGCCGCCGGGGCCGGTGCCGATGACGATGAGATCGTAGGACATGAGACTACTCCGATCGGGTCGCCACGGCCGGGCCCGGCCATCCACGTCCGCCGGGCGTCGCGTGGATGCCCGGGCGCTGCCCGGGCATGACGGCGGAAGATGTTGCTTGAACTCACAGATCCAGAACGAGGCGCGCCGGATCTTCGAGGGTTTCCTTCACGCGCACCAGGAAGGTCACGGCCTCGCGGCCGTCGACGATGCGGTGGTCGTAAGAGAGCGCGAGATACATCATCGGGCGGATCACCACCTGGCCCTTGATGGCCACCGGCCGTTCCTCGATGCGGTGCATGCCGAGAATGCCCGACTGCGGCGCATTGAGGATGGGGGTGGACATCAGCGAGCCGTAGATGCCGCCATTGGTGATGGTGAAGGTGCCGCCCTGCATGTCCTCGATGCCGAGCCGGCCACCGACATCTGGTCGGCGTCGCGCACCACCGGAACCACGAGGCCCTTCTCGGTGCCGACCGCGATGCCGATGTTGTAGTAATTCTTATAGACCAGATCCTGCCCGTCGATCTCGGCATTCACCGCCGGGATGTCTTTCAGCGCCTGGATCACGGCCTTGGTGAAGAAGCCCATGAAGCCCAGCTTGGTGCCGTGCTTCTTCTCGAAGGCGTCCTTGAACTGGGCGCGCAGGCCCATGACGCCGCTCATGTCCACGTCGTTGAACGTGGTGAGCATGGCGGCGGTGTTCTGGGCGTCCTTCAGGCGGCGGGCAATGGTCTGCCGCAGCTTGGTCATCTTCACGCGCTCTTCGAGCGCGGCGTCGTTCGCCGAGGACGGCGCGCGGGCGGCGACCGGGGCGGGCGCGGCCCGCACGGCGGCGATGGCCGAGAGCATGTCGCCCTTGGTCACGCGGCCGTCCTTGCCGGAACCGTCCACGCCGGCCGGCGACACGCCGCTCTCCGCCGCGATGCGGGCGACGGCGGGGCCGTTGGCGTCGGTGGCGGCGGCCTTGGCGGGCGCGGGCTTCGGCGCGGAAGGCGCCTGCTGGCCGGCCGGCGGAGCCTTGGGCGCTTCGGCCTTCGGGGCTTCGGCCTTGGGAGCGGGCGCCGCGGCAGCGCCCGAGCCTTCGCCGAGCATGCCGAGCAGCGCGCCCACCCCGACCGTCTCGCCATCCTTGGCGACGATTTCGGCCAGCACGCCGGCGGCGGGCGCCGGCACTTCCACGGTGACCTTGTCGGTTTCAAGCTCCACCAGCGGCTCGTCGGCTTTCACCGCCTCGCCCGGCTTCTTGAACCACTTGCCGATGGTCGCTTCCGTCACGGATTCGCCGAGCGTTGGAACGCGGATCTCGGTGGCCATGGGGATCGTCTTCTTTCGTTGGGGCGGGTTATCGAGCGAGAGAGCCAGTCCTCAGCTGAGGGCGTCCTCGAGGAACGCCTTCAGCTGCGCGAGATGCTTGGACATGAGCCCGGTGGCAGTGGCCGCGGACGCCGGACGGCCGGCGTAGCGCGGACGCTTGGAAGCGGCGCCGATATTCTCCAGCACCCATTCCAGATACGGCTGCACGAAGGCCCAGGCACCCTGGTTCTTCGGCTCTTCCTGGCACCAGACCACTTCCGCGTTCTTGAAGCGCGCAAGTTCCTGGACCAGGGTCTTGAGCGGGAACGGGAACAATTGCTCGACGCGCATGAGATACACGTCGGTGGTTCCGCGCTTCTCGCGCTCCTCATAGAGGTCGTAATAGACCTTGCCGGTGCACAGCACGACGCGGCGGATCTTGTCGTCCGCCACCAGCTTCACCGAATCCGCGGTCGGATGCGACTGGGCATCGTCGAACAGGATGCGGTGGAAGGTGGTGCCTTCAGCCAATTCCGCCAGGCTGGACACCGCCCGCTTGTGGCGCAGCAGCGACTTCGGCGTCATCAGGATCAGCGGCTTGCGGAACTCGCGCTTCATCTGGCGGCGTAGGATGTGGAAGTAATTGGCAGGCGTGGAGCAGTTCGCCACCTGCATATTGTCTTCCGCGCACATCTGGAGATAGCGCTCCAGGCGGGCGGAGGAATGCTCCGGCCCCTGGCCTTCATAGCCGTGCGGCAGCAGGCACACGAGGCCCGACATGCGCAGCCACTTGCGCTCGCCCGAGGAGATGAACTGGTCGAACACCACCTGCGCGCCGTTCGCGAAGTCGCCGAACTGGGCTTCCCACAGAACCAGCGTGTTGGGCTCCGAGAGGGTGTAGCCATATTCGAAGCCGAGCACCGCCTCTTCCGAGAGCATCGAATTGATGACCTCGTATTTGGCCTGGTCGGCCGTGAGATGGTTGAACGGCTTGTAGCGCGCTTCGTTCTCCTGGTCGGTCAGCACCGAATGGCGCTGGGAGAAGGTGCCGCGCTCCACGTCCTGGCCGGACAGGCGGACCGGATTTCCCTCCTCCAGCAGGCTGCAGAAGGCGAGCGCCTCGCCGGTCGCCCAGTCGATCCCCTCGCCGGTCTCGATCGCGTTGCGGCGATTGTCGAGGAAGCGCTGGATGGTGCGGTGGACGGTGAAGCCCTCCGGCACGCGGGTGATCTTCTCCTCGTGGATCGCCTTGAAGCCGGCCCAGCGCCCGTCCAGCCAGTCGGCCTTGTTGGGCTTATAGGCTTGGCCCGCTTCATATTCGCCTTCCAGCCGGTCCCGCCAGGCGGCGCGGAGCTTGTCCACCTCGCCGGATTCGAGCACGCCCTCTTCCACCAGGCGGTTGGAATACAGGTCGAGCACGCCGGGATGCTGGCGGATCACCTTATACATGTGCGGCTGGGTGAACGAGGGCTCGTCGCCTTCGTTATGGCCGTAGCGGCGGTAGCAGAACATGTCGATCACGACCGGCTTGTGGAAGCGCTGCCGGAACTCGATCGCCACCTTGGCGCAGAAGGTCACCGCCTCGGGATCGTCGCCGTTCACGTGGAAAATCGGCGCCTCGATCATCTTCGCCACGTCGGAGGGATAGGGCGAGGAGCGCGAATAGCGCGGATTGGTGGTGAAGCCGATCTGGTTGTTGATGATGAAATGGATCGAACCGCCGGTGCGGTGACCCTTCAGCCCGGAGAGGCCCAGGCATTCGGCGACCACGCCCTGGCCGGCGAAGGCGGCATCGCCGTGGATCAGCAGCGGCAGCACCTTCACGCGCTCGCTGTCCTTCAGCTGGTCCTGCTTGGCGCGCGCCTTGCCGAGCACCACGGGATCGACGATCTCGAGATGCGAGGGGTTGGCGGTCAGCGAGATATGGACCTTGTTGCCGTCGAACTCGCGGTCGGACGACGCGCCGAGATGGTACTTCACATCGCCCGAGCCCTCGACCTCGTCGGGGGCCCAGGAGCCGCCCTTGAACTCGTGGAACAGGGCGCGGTGCGGCTTGCCCATCACCTGGGTCAGCGTGTTCAGGCGGCCGCGATGGGCCATGCCGAACACGATGTCCTCGACGCCGAGGCTGCCGCCGCGCTTGATGATCTGCTCCAGCGCCGGGATCAGGCTTTCGCCACCGTCCAGGCCGAAGCGCTTGGTGCCGGTGTACTTCACGTCGAGGAACTTCTCGAAGCCCTCGGCCTCCACCAGCTTGTTCAGGATCGCGCGCTTGCCCTCGCGGGTGAAGCTGACTTCCTTGTCCGGACCCTCGATGCGTTCCTGAATCCAGGCCTTCTCCTCGGGCGAGGAGATGTGCATGAACTCGACGCCGATGGTGCGGCAATAGGTGCGGCGCAGGATCGCGATCATCTCGCGCACGGTGGCAAATTCCAGCCCGAGCACGTTGTCGATGAAGATCTTGCGGTCGAGGTCGGCCTCATAGAAGCCGTAGGACACCGGGTCCAGCTCGGGCGCCTCGCGCGGCGGGGTGAGCTTGAGCGGGTCGAGATCGGCATGCAGATGGCCGCGCATGCGATAGGCGCGGATCATCATCAGCGCCTTCACGGAATCGCGAGTCGCCTGCTGCACGTCGGTGGAGGAGAATTCGATGCCGGCCTTCTGGGCCTTGGCCTGGACCTTGTCCGCGACCTTCTTCTCGACCTCGATCCAGTTTCCATCGAGGGCCGAGACCAGTTCGCCATTGGCATGGATCGGCCAGTTCGGCCTTTTCCAAGAGGCGCCGTCGGCATTCTTGCGAACCTGGGCGGGATCATCGTTCAGGGCGGCGAAGAAGCTCTGCCACTGCGCATCCACCGAAGCTGGATCAGCTTCGTAGCGGGCATAGAGATCGTCGATCCACTGAGCGTTACCTCCATACAGAAAGGAGGTGGCGAGAAGCTGTTCGTTCTGGTCCGCACGCGACATGGGCTTAATCCCGGATGGCCTTGGCGCCGTGGCTTTAAGAGCGCAACTGGCCCCGAAAACCAAGCCCCAAGCGCCGAGCGCTGCCACAAAGTTGAGACTGGGACGGCTAAGATCCCAGCCTTTCGACCGAAACGCCCCAGCTCAGCCGGAGGCGCGACGATCGACGCCCCGTACATAAACCTGCCGCAGGGTGCACGGAAGGGACAATCCGTGTCCTTTTGGCAGCTTTATCGGCAGGGCCGAGCTGCCTCCCATGCAGGCCACGCCGCCGTGGCGAAATGCGCGGCAGGCCCGCAAAAGGAGCAAATGGCCCGGCAGCACGGCCGCCGGGCCGGTGTCGATCAGCCCTTGAGGACTTCGACCAGGGTCTTTCCGAGGCGCGCGGGCGAGGGGGAGACGCGGATGCCGGCCGCTTCCATGGCCGCGATCTTGTCTTC
>NCEH01000070.1 GCA_002304505.1 Rhizobiales bacterium 32-66-11
GGTGGGGGCCGGCGCGCGTTCTCCAGCCGCCGCACCCCTCACCCCAGCCCTCTCCCCGGCGGGGAGAGGGGGCTTTGCGTCTCCCACGCCCATCAGCCCTCCACCGGGAAATGCCACTCCGGCGCTTCACCTCTCCCCCACGGGGAGAGGTCGCCCGCGCAGCGGGCGGGTGAGGGGGGCTGAGCTTGCTTGATGAGAAGAGCCGCGCCCCTCACCCCGACCCTCTCCCCGGCGGGGAGAGGGGGCTTTTCGAATGCCGCACGCCGCACCGGCCGGCTCCTCACCTCTCCCCGACGGGGAGAGGTCGCCCGCACAGCGGGCGGGTGAGGGGGGCTGAGCGGAACGGCAATTCCAGCTCCAGCCGGAGCATCTCGGCGACGCCATCCAGATTGTCATACACATCCTGGTTCGACACGCGCACGAGTCTGAACCTGCACGCATGGAGATAAGCGGTGCGTCGGCCATCGCGGTCGCGCTCCGTGACGCCATCGTGGGTGACGCCGTCCACCTCCACCACCAGCGATGCGGCAAGGCAGACAAAGTCCACCACAAACGGACCGACAGGATGCTGCCGGCGAAACTTCCACCCCACGAACCGACGCCCCAGCAGCAGGTGCCAGAGCACCGCTTCGGCCGAGGTCTGTTCGTGACGCAAGCGTCTCGCGCGTGTGACGAGAGAGGTCATATCCCCCAAAGCCCTGTCCCCGCCTCAGTTTCGCCAAGGCGGGGGCGGTGTGCAAGACCGCGGCGCAGAGATCGGGGTGGTCGGGTGAAAAGGCGCCTCTCTCCCCCTCACCCCAACCCTCTCCCCGACGGGGAGAGGGGGCTTCTTGCATCGGCGGGCGGCGCACCGGCCGCCCCTCCACCTCTCACCCACGGGGAGAGGTCGCCCACGCAGCGGGCGGGTGAGGGGGCTGAGCTTGCTCGACGAGACCAGCCGCGCCGGCCGCGCCCCTCACCCCAACCCTCTCCCCGACGGGGAGAGGGGGCTTCTTGCATCGGCGGGCGCCGCACCGGCCGCCCCTCCACCTCTCCCCGACGGGGAGAGGTCGCCCGCACAGCGGGCGGGTGAGGGGGCTGAGCCTGCTCGACGAGACCAGCCGCGCCGGCCGCGCCGCTCACCCCAACCCTCTCCCCGTCGGGGAGAGGGGGCTTCTTGCATCGGCGGGCGGCGCACCGGCCGCCCCTTCACCTCTCACCCACGGGGAGAGGTCGCCCACGCAGCGGGCGGGTGAGGGGGCTGAGCCTGCCCGGGACCACCTGCCCAATTTAAAGGCGCTGCCTCCCCGTGCCTCTCGCCGCTCGCGCGCGAAACCGGCAGCCCGGACTCGCGTGCGCGATGCCGAAATTGGCGCCGAACGTTCGCCCGAAATGGCGGTTTGGTCTGGCGAGACGCCGCGGAGAAGCGTCACGAAACCGCTCTTCGTCCGCCGCAAGTCCTTGGTTTCACGTGAAACATTTTGCCAGAAGCCGCGCCGGGCGGGGGGGCCGGCAGGCTCCTCCCGCCGGCCCCGCGCGGAACGGACCGGAAAAAGCCCGCGCGGAAAATCCCGGTACCCATCCCCCGCACCTTCCGCCAGACCGCCCCAGAGGCCGTGCCGGGCGGGCGCGCCGCACGATCGTCATTTGACGACGGGGCAGGGGGTGACTACCTGTTTCCTCCGCGCCCCGAACGCGCGGCCTGATCTGGAGACTTGAGTGTCCATCGTCGCGTCCGTCCGCAAGAGCCTCGTTCCCATCCATCGCGAGGGCTATCCCTTCATCGCCATCGCGGTGGTGATCGCCCTCGGCCTGCTGATGGTCTCCACCTTCTTCGGCATGATCGCGCTGGGGCTCGCGCTCTGGACGACCCTGTTTTTCCGCGATCCGCCGCGCGTGACCCCGCTGCGCGAGGGGCTCGTCGTCGCCCCCGCCGACGGCACGGTGTCGCAGATCTCCCTGGCCATCCCGCCGCGCGAACTCGACCTCTCCGACACCCCGCTGCTGCGCGTGTCGATTTTCATGAACGTGTTCAACGTGCACGTGAATCGCGCCCCGGTCTCGGGCCGCATCGAACGCGTGGCCTACAAGCCGGGCATTTTTATCAATGCCGATCTCGACAAGGCGAGCGAGGACAATGAGCGCAACGGCCTCGTGTTCCGTACCGCCGCAGGGCCCATCGGCTGCGTGCAGATTGCCGGCCTGATCGCCCGGCGCATCGTGTGCTTCGTGCGCGAGGGCGAGGAATTGGGCGCGGGCGAGCGCTTCGGCCTGATCCGCTTCGGCTCGCGGGTGGATGTCTATCTGCCCGTCGGCACGCGGGTGCAGGTGGCGGAAGGCCAGCTGACCACGGCCGGCGAGACCGTCATCGCCGATTTCGCCGCGCCCGGCGTGCGCGACACCGCCTATCGCGTGAGCTGAAACATGGCCGCTTCCCTTCCCCCGCTCGACCCGCATGGCGCGCCGCCGGTCTGGCGCCTGGGCAAGATCCCGGTGCGGGTGCTGCTGCCGAACCTCGTGACTTTGCTCGCCTTATGCTCGGGCCTGACCGCGGTGCGCATGGCCATCGAAGGGCGGCTGGAACTCGCGCTCGCGGCAATCGTGTTCGCCGCCATCCTGGACGGCGTGGACGGCCGCCTCGCCCGCGCGCTGAAGGGCACCTCGCGCTTCGGCGCCGAGCTGGACAGCCTCGCCGACTTCGTCAATTTCGGCTGCGCGCCGGCGCTGATCCTGTATCTCTGGGGTCTCGACACGGTGGGCTCCATCGGCTGGCTGGTGGTGCTGATCTTCGCCATCTGCGCCGCCCTGCGGCTCGCCCGCTTCAACGTGATGCTGGATGATCCCAACCGGCCGGCGTTCGCGGCGGATTTCTTTACCGGCATTCCCGCCCCCGCCGGCGCGATCGTAGCGCTGCTGCCGGTCTATCTCGACCTGCTCGGCCTGCCGCGCGGCGCCGCCACGGCCCCGGTGGCGCTGGTCTATTGCCTCGGCATCGGCCTGCTGATGATCTCCAAGGTGCCGGCCTATTCCGGCAAGACGCTGGGCAAACGGGTGCGGCGGGACATGGTGCTGCCGCTGTTCGTGGTGGTGGCGATGTTTGTCGGCCTGCTCGCGAGCTACCCCTGGACCGTGCTTGCGGTGTGCAGCCTGCTGTATCTTGGCTTCCTGCCCTTCTCCTTCCTGCGCTACCGCCGGCTGATGGCGGCGCATGTCGCGGAAACCGAAGCCGCCCCACCACCGTCCGAGCTCTAGCCCATCGGAGACCCGCGGCGCGGCGTGGCGTCGCGCGGCGAAGAGTGTTGTGCCGCGGCAATCCTATTTATAGGATGTTCGCATCACAAAAATCGCGTGCAGATGCATGCAATAGCGCCATAGGTGCATAATTAATGTGCATATATGAGGTTTGGCGCGCGGATGGGGTGGTCGTTATTTACACCTAATCCCTAGAAGAATAATGATTTTTAAAAAATGGTATGCAATTGGCACATCCCTTGAATGAGAGAGCGCAGGCACGCTTTCTCAGACGGGGATCCAAGGCATGAATCGTCGCGAGTTTCTCAAAACGGCTTCCGTAACGGCCACCGCCAGCGCTGCGGGCGTGGCGGCGCCGGCGGTGTTCTCCTCCGCCCGGGCGCAGGCGCGCTCCGAAACCCTGTTGATCGTCTCCGAGAGCGGGCCGAACAATCTCGACGTTCAGGGCGTCGGCACCAATGTGCCCGGCTATGAAGTCAGCTGGAATTGCTACGACCGCCTGATCACCCATCCCATGAAGGATGTGAACGGCACGCCCTATTACGACCGCGACAAGATCGAGGGAGAATTGGCCGAGGACATGACCCTCGGCGACATGTCCGCGACCTTCAAGCTGAAGAAGAACGCGACCTTCCAGGACGGCACGCCGGTGACCGCCAAGGACGTGAAATGGTCCATGGACCGGGCGGTGAGCGTCGGCGGCTTCCCCACCTTCCAGATGAAGGCCGGCTCGCTCGAGAAGCCGGAGCAGTTCGTGGTGGTGGACGACCACACGTTCCGCGTCGATTTCCTGCGCAAGGATCGCCTCACCATCCCCGATCTTGCGGTGGTGGTGCCGTGCGTGATGAATTCCGAGCTGGTGAAGAAGAACGCCACGGCGCAGGACCCCTGGGGCCTGGAATATGCCAAGCAGAACACGGTCGGCTCCGGCGCCTACAAGGTCACCAAATGGACCCCCGGCACCGAAGTGGTGTTCGAGCGCAACGACAAATGGGTTGGCGGCCCGATGCCGAAGATCAAGCGGGTGATCTGGCGCATGGTGCCCTCCGCCGGCAATCGTCGCGCGCTGCTGGAGCGGGGCGACGCGGATATCTCCTATGACCTGCCGAACAAGGACTTTGTCGAGCTGAAGGACAGCGGCAAGCTGACCATCATCTCAACGCCCTATTCCAACGGCCTGCAATATATCGGCATGAACGTCACCAAGCCGCCGTTCGACAACCTGAAGGTTCGGCAGGCAATCGCCTATGCCATTCCTTATCAGAAGATCATGGATGCGGTTCTGTTCGGGCTCGGCAAGCCCATGTTTGGTGCGGCTCCGGGCGGCGTGAAAGAGGCGGTGTGGCCGCAGCCCGCCCCGTTCACCACCGATCTCGCCAAGGCCAAGCAATTGCTGACCGAGGCCGGCTATCCCAACGGGCTTGAGACCACCCTTTCGTTCGACCTCGGCTTCGCCGGGGTGAACGAGCCGCTGTGCGTGCTTTTGCAGGAAAACCTGCAGGAACTTGGCATCAAGACCACGATCAACAAGATCCCCGGCGCCAACTGGCGCACCGAGCTGAACAAGAAAGATCTGCCGCTTTTCACCAACGTGTTTTCCGGCTGGCTGGATTATCCCGAATACTTCTTCTTCTGGTGCTATCACGGGCAGAATTCCGTGTTCAACACCATGAGCTACAAGTCGGCGGCGATGGATGCCTTCATCGACGGTGCCCGCAGCGCCGCCGCCAACGGAGATAAGACGGCCTACGATGCCGACGTGAAGGGCATGATCGACCTCGCGTTTGCTGATGTGCCCCGCATCCCGCTCTACCAGCCCTATGTGAACATCGCGATGCAGAAGAACGTCACCGGCTACGAATACTGGTTCCACCGCCGGCTGGACTATCGCTCTTTCGTAAAGAGCTGAAGGTTTCGTCGGTCAATCCGCGAACCTTCCCCCTCACCTTGGCTCTCTCCCCATTGGGGAGAGGGAAGGCCATGCGGGGCAGAGGAGGGGATCGCGCTCGAAGGCGCACGCCTCTCCCGCTCGCGGGGGAGGAGGGAAGGGCGCCGCAGGCGGGGCAGTCATCCCGCACCAGGCTGAAAGGAAGCCGTGATGTTGAAGCTCATCGCCAGCCGCATCGCCACCGCGATCCCGAGCCTGATCGGCGTGGTGATCGTGACCTTCATGCTGACCCGCGTATTGCCGGGCGATGCCGCCGCCTATTTCGCTGGCCCCGCCGCGACCCCGCAAGCCATTGCCGAGATCCGCACCAAGCTCGGCCTCGACAAGCCGCTGCCGGTGCAGTTCGTGGATTATGTGACGGCACTGTCGAAGGGGGATCTCGGCTCCTCGCTCTCCACCGGCCAGCCGGTGGCCACCGAGATCGCGAGCCGCCTTCCGGCCTCGGCGGAACTGACCCTTTCGGGCCTCATCCTGGCGCTCGCCATCGCCATTCCCTTCGGCATCATGGCGGCGGTGAAGCAGGGGACGTGGGTGGACCACGCCTGCCGCGTGATCACCACCGCGGGCGTCTCGCTGCCGGTGTTCTTCACCGGCCTGCTGCTGGTCTATGTGTTTTATTTCAAGCTCGGCTGGGCGCCGGCGCCGCTCGGGCGGCTGGATGTGTTCTTCACCGCCCCGCCCACGGTCACCGGCTTCTATCTCATCGACAGCCTGATCGCCGGAGATTTCGAGACCTTCCGCTCGGCCGCCGCCCAATTGGCGATCCCGACCGTGACGCTGGCCATCTTCGCGCTGGCCCCGATCGCCCGCATCACCCGCGCCTCCATGCTCTCGGTGCTATCGTCGGAATTCGTGCGCACGGCGCGGGCGGCGGGGCTGACGCCCTACAAGGTCATCATGGTCTATGCGTTCCGCAATGCCATGCTGCCGGTCATCACCACGCTCGGCATGGTGTTCTCTTTCCTGCTGGGCGCCAATGTGCTGGTGGAGAAAGTGTTCGCCTGGCCGGGCATCGGCTCCTATGCGGTCGAGGCGCTGATCTCCTCGGATTATGCGCCGGTGCAGGGCTTCGTGCTCGCCATGGCGATCCTCTACATCATCCTCAATCTCGTGATCGACCTCGCCTATGGCGTCATCGACCCGCGCGCACGGAGCGAAGCATGACCCTCGCCAACCCGGCCGATCGCGGATCGGCGTCATCCTCCAGCGGCCTTGCGGCGACGCTGCGCCACGCGAAATATGTGATCTCCGAGAATCCGGTGACGGGGCTCGCCTTCGGCATGTTCCTGGTGCTGATCGTGGCGGCCGCCATCGGCCCTTATATCGTGCCGTATGATCCGCTGGCGAGCGACACCAAGGCCGCGCTCCAGGCGCCCTCCTGGGCCCATTGGTTCGGCACCGACCAGCTCGGCCGCGACATGTTCTCCCGCGTCATCGTCGCCACACGGCTGGACATGGGCATCGCCATCTTCTCCGTGGCCCTGGTGTTCGCGGCGGGCGGCATCGCGGGGATTGCGGCCGGCTTCTTCGGCGGCTGGACCGACCGGATCGTCGGGCGCATCTCCGATACCATCATGGCCTTTCCCCTGTTCGTGCTGGCCATGGGCATCGTGGCGGCGCTGGGCAATACGGTGACGAACATCGTGATCGCCACGGCGATCATCAACTTCCCGCTCTATGTCCGCGTGGCGCGGGCGGAAGCGGCGATCCGCCGGCAGTCCGGCTTCATCCAGGCGGCCCGGCTCACCGGCAACGGCGAATGGCGCATCCTGCTCACCCAGATCCTGCCCAACATCCTGCCCATCATGATGGTGCAGATGTCGCTGACCATGGGCTACGCCATCCTGAACGCCGCCGGCCTCTCCTTCATCGGCCTCGGCGTGCGCCCGCCCACCCCGGAATGGGGGATCATGGTGGCGGAAGGCTCGGCCTTCATCGTTTCCGGCGAATGGTGGATCGCGCTGTTTCCCGGCCTCGCGCTGATGTTCGCGGTGTTCTGCTTCAACCTGCTGGGTGACGGTCTGCGCGACATCGTCGATCCCCAGCGCCGCACCTGAGGGGGCGCGCCATGCATGGTGTGATCGATATGACGCAGGCCACGACCCTCACCCCCGCCGAGGAAGCGCGCGGCCCACTGCTGGAGGTGCATCACCTCACGGTGGAGTTCGCCACCCGCAAAGGCATCGTCACCGCGGTCAAGCAGGTGGACCTGACGGTCCGCAAGGGCGAGACATTGGGCATCGTGGGCGAGAGCGGCTCGGGCAAGTCCGTGACCTCCTACACGCTGATGCGCATCCTCGACCGGGCGGGGCGGATCGCCGAAGGCACCATCACCTTCTCCGGCATCGATGTCGCCAACGCCACCGAGCGCACCATGCGCGACCTGCGCGGGAGGGAGATCTCGATGATCTTCCAGAATCCGCGCGCGGCCCTCAATCCGATCCGCAAGGTCGGCGACCAGATCGGCGACGTGCTGCTGCACCATCTCCAGGCCGAGCCGCGCAATGTGAAGGCGAAGGTGATCGAAATCCTGGAGCAGGTGCGCATCGCGCGGCCGCAGGAGCGTTATCATGCCTATCCGTTCGAACTTTCGGGCGGCATGTGCCAGCGCATCGTGATCGCGCTTGCGCTCGCCTGCCAGCCGCAATTGCTGATCGCCGACGAGCCCACCACCGGCCTCGATGTGACCACGCAGAAGGCGGTGATGGATCTTGTGACCGAGCTGACGCGGGCGCGCGGCATGTCCACCATCCTCATCACCCACGATCTGGGCCTTGCCGCCACCTATTGCGACACGGTGGTGGTGATGGAGAAGGGCAAGGTGGTGGAAACCGCGCCGGCCGAACAGATTTTCCGCGCGCCGCAGCATCCCTATACGCAGAAACTGGTGCGCGCGACGCCGCGTCCGGGGATTGCGCTCAGCGATTTGTTGCCCGAGGCGCCCGCCGTTCCTTCACCTCTCCCCGTGGGGGAGAGGTCGGCGCCGCAGGCGATGGGTGAGGGGGCACAGACTTCATCGCAAATGCCTGACCCCGTTCACGCTGCCCCCCTTCTCAAGGTGGAAAACCTGCTGAAGGAATATCCCCGCCAGGGCGTGCCCATGGGCTTTTTCGCCGGCCTGATGGGCAAGAAGGCCCCGCCCGAGGACGCGCTCTTCCGCGCCGTCGACGGGCTCTCGTTCGAGGTGAAGAAGGGCGAGAGCGTCGGCCTGGTTGGCGAGAGCGGCTGCGGCAAGTCCACCACCTCCACTATTGTCATGCGGCTGATCGATGCCACCTCGGGCAAGATCACCTTCGACGGCATGGATATCGGCGCGATCCCGGCGAAGGAATTCGCGCACCATCCCATGCGCCGGCGCATCCAGATGGTGTTCCAGGATCCGACCGACAGCCTGAACCCGCGCTACACCGCGGCCCGCGCCATCGCCGATCCGCTGCTGCGCATGGGCGAGCAGTTCGGCATTCGCGGCGCCGCGCAGATGCGCGCCAAGGTGGAGGAGCTCGCCACCATGGCCGGTCTGCCGCTGGATCTGCTGGACCGCTTTCCGCACCAGCTCTCCGGCGGCCAGAAGGCGCGCGTCGGCATCGCCCGGGCGATCGCGCTCAAGCCGGATCTGGTGATCCTGGACGAGCCCACCGCCGCGCTGGACGTGTCGGTGCAGGCGGTGGTGCTGAACCTGCTGGAAGAGCTGAAGCAGACGCTCGGCATGAGCTATCTCTTCGTGTCCCACGACCTGCATGTGGTGCGCCTGTTGTGCGACCGGGTCATCGTCATGCGCCAGGGCAAGATGGTGGAGGAGGGGACGTCGGAGCAGGTCTTGGAAGCCCCCAAGGCCGCCTATACGCGCGAATTGATCGCCGCCATTCCCCATCCGCCGGTGTGAGGAGATTTCATGTCCAAACCCATTGAACGGGCGGTCCCGGCCGTGCCCGATGCCGCACTGGACCTCATGCTCGACGGCGCCATCGCGGGCTTTGCGCTGAAGGTGGAGCCGGACTGGCGCGCCGAGGCGCTCGTGAACCTGCGCACCATCGCCGATGCGGCGCAATTGGTGCGCGGCATCGACCTCGGTGACGAGTTCGACCCCGCGCCGGTCTATCGCCCATGACCGACACATCCATCGCCACCGCCGATCCCGCGGCGAACCCGCATCTCCTCTCGGCCGCGGCCACCGCCGCTGAAATCGCGACAGCCGTCGCCACCGGCACCGTTTCGGCCCGCGCCGTTATCGACGCCGCGCTTGCCCGCATCGCGGCCCTCGACCCCAAGGTGAACGCCTTCACGGACGTAACGGCGGACCGTGCCCGCGCTCGTGCCGATGCCCTGGACGCGTCCCGGGCGCGCGGGGAGAGCCTCGGCCCGCTCGCCGGCGTGCCGTTTGCGGTGAAGAATCTGTTCGATATCGCCGGCCTGCCCACGCGGGCGGGCTCGAAGATCAATCGCGAACTGCCGCCCGCCACCCGCGACGCCACCCTGGTGGAGCGGCTGGAAGCGGCCGGCGCGGTGCTGGTGGGTGGGCTGAACATGGGCGAATACGCCTATGATTTCACCGGCGAGAATGTCCATGACGGCGCCTCGCGCAATCCCCATGCGCTGGACCATATGACGGGCGGCTCCTCCGGCGGTTCGGGCGCGGCGATCGCGTCGGGCGAGGTGCCGCTTGCCCTCGGCTCGGATACCAATGGCTCGATCCGCGTGCCGGCGTCCCTGTGCGGCATCTTCGGGCTGAAGCCCACCTATGGCCGGCTCTCGCGGGCCCGCAGCTTTCCGTTCGTCACCGCGTTCGATCATCTCGGCCCGTTCGCCCGCTCCGCGGCCGATCTGGCGCTCGCCTATGACGCCATGCAGGGGGCGGATGGCGACGATCCGGCGGTTGCCGACCAGCCGGTGGAGCCGGCGTTTTCCAGCCTGATGCAGGGCGTCGGCGGGCTACGCATCGCCATCGCCGGCGGCTATTTCCGCCAGCGCGCCATGCCGGAGGCGCTGGCAGCGGTGGACAGCGTGGCGCAGGCGCTGGGCGCGACACGCACGCTGGATATCCTGGACGCCGCCCGCGCCCGCGCCTCGGCCTACATCATCACTGCGGCGGACGGGGCGGCGCTCCATGCCGAGCGCCTTCGCACCCGCCCGCAGGATTATGACCCCGCCGTGCGCGACCGGCTGATCGCCGGGCTCGCCATTCCCGCCGCCTGGACCACTGCGGCGCAGCGTTTCCGCCGCCATTTCCGCGCGCAAATGCTGGCGCTGTTCGAGGACGTGGACATCCTGCTTGCCCCCGCGACGCCCACCCGCGCGCCCAAGCTCGGCCAGAAGAATTTTGTGCTCGATGGCGTGACCTTGCCGGTACGTCCCAATCTCGGTCTGTTCACGCAGCCGATATCCTTCATCGGCCTGCCGGTGGTGGCAGTGCCGGTGTGGCCCGACGATGGCCTGCCGCTCGCGGTGCAGGTGATCGCGCCGCCCTGGCGCGAGGATCTCGCCTTGCGGATCGCCCATGAACTCGAAATGCGCGGCATCGCCCGCGCGCCCGTCGCATCGCTTTAGGAGCGCGCATGGAGGTCGATATTCCCGAAGTCGTGGCCGAGGTCGCGGAAGCCTTCGCGCGCTATGAGGCGGCGCTGGTGGGCAATGACGTGCCGACGCTGGAGGATCTGTTCTTTGACGATCCCCGCACCATTCGATACGGCGGCGGTGAGAATCTCTATGGCATGGACGCCATCCGCGCGTTCCGCCGGGCGCGCGCGCCGGCCGGGCTGATGCGCGCGTTGAGCCAAACCGTCATCACCACCTATGGCCGGGATTTCGCCATCGCCTCCACTTTGTTCGCGCGGGACTCCACGCCGGGGCAGATTGGTCGCCAGCAGCAGAGCTGGGTGCGTTTTCCGCAAGGCTGGAAGGTGGTCGCGGCCCATGTCAGCAGCATTCCCCGGCCGCTCGACGATGCATTCTGAGTGCCCCAGGCAAGGTGTTTTCCCCGTGTCCCGCGAATCCGGTAGCGTTGCGTCATGAGCCTTCCAGCATCCTCCACCGAGGCGGCTGCCCGCGTCGCGCGGCCCCGCCGGCGTCGTGCCCAGACCCGCGGCGTCACGCGCACCGAGGAATTGCGCCTGCAAATCGCCGACGACATCGTCGGTGGCCGCATCGCGCCCGGCACGCCGCTGGAGGAGATGGAGATCGACATTCCCGAAGTCGTGGCCGACGCCTTGCCGAACCCGCCGCTTTGATAGGCGTAGGCGGCGCGGATGACGCTGGGGTCCTCGCCTTCGGCGAAGACGATCCGCTTGGGGTTGGCCAGCACGTGATGGCGGAGCTGGAGGCGCTATGCGCGGGCCTGTGCGCGCTGCATATGACGCCGGCGGAGCGTGGGCAGCTCCAGGCCATCCACGCGGACCTTGCCGACCTCACCCGCAGGGGCGACGAGACCAATTACACCTTCCTGAACGAGCGCTTCCATACCTTCCTGTATGGCGGGGCGCACAATGATTATCTCGCCGAGATCACGCTTGCGACACGGGCGCGGCTCCAGCCGTTCCGCCGCGCGCAGTTCCGCAATCTCGGCCGGCTCGCGCTCTCCTATGCCGAGCACGACCAAGTGGTGACGGCGATCCTGCGCGGCGACAAGGCCGAAGCCGCGCACGCCATGCGTGCGCATATCATCACGGTCGAGATCGCCTACGAGCGCTATGCCGAAAGCGTGTGAGGCCGCACCGGACGGCCCCACATCGCAGGATCAGGCAGACTTTGCGGCCAAGCTCTCCACATAGGCGCGGAAGCCGCCGAAGGCGGTGATGTCGGTGCAACCCTCAACGCCCGCCGCCTCCGCCAGGAAGCCGGCGACGTGCGTTCCGTCCGCCAGCAGGACGCTGCCGAGGCCGAGCGGCGCGGGGATCTGCGCCAGCAGGCGGCCGACGCCCTCGAACGGCAGGGACCACACTTCGCCGGTGATCGCCGCCCCGCCTCCGGCGACCCGCGTGACGCCGGGGCGCGGAACGCCATTGGCAAGCAGGGACATGCGATAGAGCGGAGCTGTCCGCACCTCTCCGACAAGCCGCCCGCCGAGGGCGACCAGTTCCCCGTTCAGCCCCATGCCGGAGAGGTGGGCGCCGAATACGCAGATATCGAGCTTGCCCGCTTCACCCTCAGGGGTGGCCGGCGCGAGCGGCGGGGCGGTTTCCCCGGTCGCTCCGAGCGGCAGTCCGGTTGTGGCGGCAAAGGCGCGGGCGATGGTGGCGAGCTTGGCATCGTTCCCGGCGGGCGCGAGAAGCGTGATGCCATACGGCAGGCCGCTTCCGGCGATGGCTGCCGGCACGGCGGTGCCGCACATGTCCAGCAGATTGACGAAATTGGTATAGGTGCCGTTGCGAGAATTGAGGCGGATATTATCTGCGAGCACGGCTTCCAGCGTATAGGCGGTGGGCGCGGTGGGCAGCACGATGGCATCGAGCGATGCGAGCACGGGCTTCACCTTGGCCTTCAATTCCTGAAGCCGATACAGGGCGCGGAACAGGTCGGCTGCGCTCGGCTTCGCGCCCGCTTCCGTGATGGTGCGCGTCACCGGATGCACCGCCTCGGGATGGGTGGTGAGCAGCTTTTCGGCGACGATCCAGCGCTCGGTCACCCAGGGGCCTTCATAGAGCAGGCGGGCGGTCTCGGCGAAGGGCGCATAGTCAAATTCGACCAGCCGCGCGCCGAGGGCCTTGAGCCGATCGAGCGCGTCTTCGTAAGCCGTGGCGGCGTCTTCGTCCCCGAAGAATTCGCGTTGCTCCTTCGGCAGGATGCCGAGCACCGGAGCCGCCGGCGCGGCCATTGGCCCGAGGGGCAGGGCGCGGGAAAAGGCGTCCGCCGGATCGAAGCCGGCCATCACCCGGAGTGCGGCCATGGCATCGTCTACCGTCAGCGCGAAGATGGAGATGGCGTCCAGCGTACGGCAGGCAGGCACGAGGCCGGTATTGGGCACGAGGCCGAGGCTTGGCTTCACGCCGACGATGTTCTGAAGCATGGCAGGAACCCGGCCCGAGCCGGCGGTGTCCGTGCCCAGCGCCAGCGGCACGATGCCGGCGGAAACCGCCGAAGCCGAGCCGGAGGAGGAGCCGCCCGGCACCAGATCAGCCTTGAAGGCGTTGCGCGGAATGCCATAGGGCGAGCGCGTGCCCACGAGGCCGGTGGCGAACTGGTCGAGATTGGTCTTGCCGATGATCAGCGCGCCGGCCGCCTTCAGCCGGGCGATTACGGTGGCATCGGCGGCCGGCTGATAAGCGAAGGCCGGGCAGGCGGCGGTGGTGGGCAGGCCGGCGACGTCGATATTGTCCTTCACCGCCACGGGAATGCCGTAGAGCGCCAGGCCGGTATCCCCGGTGCGCTCCAACGCGGCGGCGTCCGCAAGCACATCCACTTGCGGGCGCAGCGTGATGAACATGGCCGGGTCATCATGGGCGGCGATGCGCGCATAGGTGCGGCGCACGGTGTCGCTCGGCGAGCGCAATCCTTGGCGGTGGGCGGCGAGAAGACTGGCGACCGTTTGCATGCCGAACTCCAAAGCGTATTCGCCACGGACTAAGCAGGAACCGGGCCAGACCAGGTGCCGAACACCCCCGTCCCGCGCACCTCGGCAAAGGCGCGCGGGCACAGGAAAGGCGAAGCTCTCGCGGGTACGGTGCGCCGGATTCAGCGGCGGAGCGGTTCCCCAAAAGACTTTCGCAGGCGTCTAAATATTATGCAAACGCACATATAGTATGCATTAATGATGCCGTTGCATGCATGTCCCTATCGGACCGGATTGGACGGCGTAACCCCCGGCGGTGCGGCGGGCGAGGTGGTGGGCGGCGCGGGTTCGGTAACCGCAGGCACATTGCCCGGCGCGGTTTCGGTCGGATCGGGCGTGCCGCGTCCAGAAAACAAGACCGCCGCCGTCAGGGCCGCGACCAGCACGACGGCGCCTAGGGTGAGGGTTGTGCCGCGAGACATGGAGCTCCTCCAGAGCTGTTTAACCTAAGGTCATAAACGCCGGAGGAGCGGTCTGGTTCATTGCATCCGCAGGCCGCGCAGCGGACGGGCGCCGCGTGCGGGGCTCAGTCGCGGAAGACCACGGTCTTGTGGCCGTTGGGAATCACCCGGTCCTGCACATGCCAGGAGAGCGCGCGCGCCAGGACCCGACGCTCGATGTCGCGGCCCTTGCGCACCAGGTCTTCCGGGCTGTCCTGGTGGCTGATGCGCTCCACGTCCTGCTCGATGATCGGGCCTTCGTCGAGATCCGACGTCACGTAATGGGCGGTGGCGCCGATCAGCTTCACACCGCGCAAATGGGCCTGATGATAGGGCTTGGCACCCTTGAAACCGGGCAGGAAGGAATGGTGGATGTTGATGCATTTGCCCGACAATTTCGCCGAGAGCCCATCGGAGAGCACCTGCATGTAGCGCGCGAGCACGGCCAGATCCGAGCGGGTGGATTGGAACAGGCTCCAGATCTGGGTTTCCTGCTCCAGCTTGGTGGCCTTGGTGACCGGCAGATGGTGGAAGGGGATGCCGTCGAAATCCAGATGCGCATAGGTCTCGCGCGGATGGTTGGAGATGATCCCCGTCACCTCCATGGAAATTTCGCCGATGCGCCAGCGATACAGCAGGTCCGCGAGGCAATGATCGAACTTGGAGGCGAGCAGCAGAACGCGTCGCTTCTCGTTCGGCGCGCGCAGCGTCCATTGCAGGTTCAGCGGCTGGGCCACCTCTTCGAACTGGGCGCGGATCGTATCCAGGGTCGCGTCACCCTCCACCACGTTGAATACGACGCGCATGAAGAAGCGGCCGCTCTCGGTGTCGTCGAATTGCTGGGCTTCCAGGATGTTGCAGCCGTGCTGGAACAGGAAGGTCGACACGCCAGCGACGATGCCGGGGCGGTTGGGGCACGAGAAGGCAAGGACGAAATGATCGGAAGGCGTGGTCATGGAATATCCATCACGTCGAGGGGGATTGCGGGCGGAGGAGCGGAGAGCGCGCGGCGCGCCGCCTTCAACCTCGCCCCGTGCCCGTGAGTTGAAGCCCGAATTCCGCGCCGGCCCCAACCAGCGCCCGCAGAAATGCCGGCGTGAAGGAGCGCGGCACCGCGAAGCGGTAGATCGGCGCCGGATCCGCCTGCCAGATCAGCACGGGGATCAGCGCCACCAGCGTCGCCGCCGCATCGCCGGCTTTGAAGACGCTCGGGTCGAGGTCGATCGGCACCAGCTTGGCCAGCGTGTCGCGCGTGCGTGGGCCGGACAGCTGGATCACCATTTGGCCGTCGCTCTGGTCCGTCAGCGCCGCGGTTTTGCCGAAGGCATGCCCGAGGCGCTCCAGCAGCGGATCGCCGGTGATGCCCTCGCCGATCGCCAGGAAGCGCCTCGGCCCGGTGCCCACCAGCGTCAGATCGCCGGCGGATGCGGTGCGCGGTCCGTGCGGCAGCGCGAGGCCGAGCTTTTCCAGCGCAAGCTCGGCCACGAGGTCGAGGGCATTCGGCCGTACCGCCACAGTCGCGAGCGCGAGCTGGCTGAGCTGCGCAGCTACGACACCCGGCGCAGGCGTGCGCGGGCCGTAATGCCCTTCGGGCACCAAGGCGCTTGCGGGAATTTCTGCAAGAAGCTCAGACACGCAGCCGTTCCCCTTCCGGATCGACGAAGCCCGGATCGCACACTTCCACCTCGATGTCGCCGCCGCGGACCGGGTCATAGGCGCGCACCTTCTGGCCGATCCGCGCCCGTCCCCCCTTGAGGAAGCCGAGGCCGATCCAATGGTCGAGGGTGGGTGAATAGGCGACCGAACTCATATAGCCCTCGTCGTTCTCCATCACCGGCACGGCGCCGAGGGGCAGGAAATGGGCGCCGGCCCGCAGCCGCTGGGCGCGGTCTACCGGCTTGAAGCCGATGAAGGTCGCGCGGTCGCGATCGGCGAAGGCGGGCCGCCCCGCCATGACGCGGCCGATATAATCCTTCTTGGTGGAGGCCATCTTCCCGAGGCCGAGATCGCGCGCGCTGGTCTGCCCGGTCAGTTCGTTGCCGGAGACATGGCCCTTCTCGATGCGCATCACGCCGAGCGCCTCGGTGCCATAGGGTGTGATGCCGAACGGTGCGCCCGCCGCCATCAGCGCCCGCGTCAGCGCCTCGCCATGCCGGGCGGGGACGGCGATCTCGTAGCCCAGCTCGCCGGAGAAGGAGAGGCGGAAGATGCGGGCCTTCACGCCGCCCATCACCCGGCCTTCCACCGCGCCCATGAAGGGCAAGCCGGTGTTGGAAACGTCGAGCGGGGCATCCACCACCTGGGCCAGCACCTCGCGGGATTTCGGCCCGGCGATGGCGATTTGCGCCCATTGCTCGGAAATGGAGGCGAGCTGAACGTCCAGATCCGGCCACAGCACCTGCAGGCAGAATTCCAGATGCTGATAGACCTTCGCAGCGTTGGCCGTGGTGGTGGTCATCACATAATGGTCGTCGGCGAGGCGCGCGGTGGTGCCGTCGTCCATCACGAGGCCGTCCTCGCGCAGCATCACGCCGTAGCGTGCCTTGCCCACGGCGAGGGTGGAGAAGGTGTTGATATAGACCCGGTCGAGAAAGACGCCGACATCGCTGCCCTGGAGGTCGATCTTTCCGAAGGTGGAGACATCGATCAGGCCGACGGAAGAGCGCACCGCCTTCACCTCGCGGGTGACGGTCTCCAGCCAGTCGGTTTCGCCGGGCTTGGGGAAATATTGCGCGCGCAGCCAAAGGCCGGTTTCCACGAACACCGCGCCCTGCTTGCGCGCCCAGTCATGGGTGGGGGTGGGCCGCGTGGGGCGGAAGTCCTTTTCGCGATGGTGGCCGGCGAGCGCCCCCAAGGCCACCGGCGTGAAGGGCGGGCGGAACAAGGTGGTGCCGGTCTCGCCGATGCCCTGGCCGGTCAATTCGGCCATGATGGCGAGGCCCGCCATGTTGGAGGACTTGCCCTGGTCGGTGGCCATGCCGAGCGTGGTGTAGCGCTTCAGCAATTCCACCGCCCGGAAGCCTTCCTTGTGGGCGATGGCGATATCCTTGGCCGACACGTCGTTCTGAAAATCCACGAAGGCAAGGCCCTTCGAGCCCTGCACATGCCAGAAGGCGGACAGGGAGGTCGGCGTATCGCCGGTCTCGGGCAGCGGCGCCGGCGTGGCCGCGAAGCCCGCATCGCGCGCCGCCGCAACGCCCTGCGCGGCACCGGTGGCAAAGCATTGGGCGAGCGAAAATTGCCCCGCCGCCGCGCCGGCGACGCTGAGCCCCGGCGGCGTCTGGTCGGGCACGAAGGCGGCGAGCGCTGCATCATATTTCGGCCGTCCGCCGAAATAGCTGGTCAGCGCGAGATTGGGGGTCGCGCCGCCCGAGATGCCCAACACCTCGGCCTGAAGGGTCTCGGTCCCGCCCCGGGTGCGAACCGTAATGGAGGAGAGGCACTTGCCCGAGGTCGCGATCACTTCGCCTCCGGCGATCACGCGGATATTGCGGGCCGTGGCGCCGGCGAGCAGCGCCGGCGGAGGGGTTTCGCGAACGTCCACAATGGCGGAGACTTTCACGCCCGCGTCTGCCGCGTCGAAGGCGGCGCTCCAGGCGTGGTCATTATTGGCGAACACCACGGCGTTGCGGCCGGGTGTCACCGCATAGCGCACCGCATAGGTGCGCAGTGCCTGCGCCGACATGACCCCTGGCCGGTCGTTGCCGCCGAACACGATCGGCCGGTCGAAGGCGCCGGCACACAGCACGGCGCGCTTCGCGACGATCTTCCAATAGCGCTGGCGCGGCTGGAATGGCGCTGGCACCGACAGATGGTCGCCCACGCGCTCCAGCGCGCCATAGGTGCCGCCGTCATAGACGCCGAATATGGTGGTGCGCGGCATCACGCGGACATTGGGGAGCGCGGAGAGTTCGGCGCGTGCGCGGGCGAGGAATGCACCGGGCGCGGCATCGTCGATGGCGGTGCGCGCGCTGTTCAGCCGGCCGCCGAGGATCGTATCCTCGTCCGCCAGGATCACCCGCGCCCCGGCACGCCCCGCCGTGAGCGCCGCGAGCAGGCCCGAGGGGCCGCCGCCGATCACCAGCACGTCGCAGAAGGCGAACGCCTTCTCATAGCTGTCGGGGTCCGCCTGTTCCGCCGCCCGCCCAAGCCCCGCGGCCCGGCGGATGGCGGGTTCATACAGCTTTTCCCACAGCGCCGCCGGCCACATGAAGGTCTTGTAGTAGAAGCCCGCACCGAGGACGGAGGAGAACCATTGGTTCGCGCTTAGCAGATCGAAGGCGAGCGAGGGCCAGCGGTTCTGGCTGGTGGCCTCCAGTCCCTCGTACAGCTCCGCCATGGTGGCGCGCGTGTTGGGTTCGCGCCGCGCGCCGGTGCGCAATTCCACCAGAGCGTTCGGCTCCTCCGAGCCAGCGGAGAACACGCCGCGTGGGCGGTGATATTTGAACGAGCGGCCGACCAGCCGCACGTCATTTGCGAGCAGGGCCGAGGCGAGCGTATCGCCCGCGAAGCCCTTGTAGGACCTGCCGTCGAAGGTGAAGGCGAGGGGCGTCGCGCGGTCGATCAGGCCGCCGGAGGACAGGCGGCTCACGGCTTCACCTCGGCATGGGAAGCGTCGGCTTTCGGCGCGCGGGCGAAGCTGGCGCCGGAGATTTCATGGGTGCGGGTGTCGCGGCTCACCACCAGCCACTGGCGGCAGCCGGCGGCGTGATACCACAGCTCCTCATGGGCCCCGGCGGGGTTTTCCCTGAGATAGACATAGTGGAAGAACGCCTCTTGGGCATCCGGCATATCGGGCGCGGGGCGCGAGACGGTCGCATCCCCGAGATAGGAGAATTCGTGCGCATCGCGCAGGCCGCAATAGGGGCAGGGAATACGCATTTCAGTGCAGGTTCGGCTGGGCGCCGACTCCCTTCTCGTCGATCAGATGGCCGCTGCGGAAACGGTCCAGGCGGAAGGCGGCGTTGAACGCGTGGGGCGCGTCCTTGGCCAGCGTGTGCGCGAAGCACCAGCCCGAGGCCGGGGTCGCCTTGAACCCGCCATAGCACCACCCCGCATTGAGATAGAGGCCCGGCAGATGGGTTTTGTCGATGATCGGCGAGCCGTCCATGGACATGTCCATGATGCCGCCCCAATGGCGCAGGATGCGCAGCCGGCCGATGCGCGGAAACAGCGCCATGCCGGCTTCGCACACATCCTCGATCACCGGCAGGTTGCCACGCTGGGCATAGGAATTATACCCGTCGATATCGCCGCCGAACACGAGGCCGCCCTTGTCCGACTGGCTGATGTAGAAATGCCCCGCGCCGAAGGTGATGACCCCCGGCACCAGCGGCTTCAGCCCTTCCGATACGAACGCCTGCAGGACGTGGCTCTCGATCGGCAGGCGCATGTCCAGCAGCCGGGTGAGCCGCGAGGTGGAGCCGGCCACCGCGAGCCCCACCTTGCCGGCGCGGATCGGCCCGCGCGTCGTCTCGACGCCGACTACCGCATCGCCCGTGCGGATGAAGCCGGTGACCTCGCAATTCTGAATGATATCGACGCCGAGCCTGTCGGCGGCGCGCGCATAGCCCCACACGACCGCGTCATGGCGCGCCGTGCCGCCGCGCTTTTGCAGCAAGCCACCTTGGATGGGAAAGCGCGACTGGTCGAAATTCAGGAACGGCGCCATCTCGCGCACCTGGTCGCGATCCAGCAATTCGCTGTCCGCCCCGTTCAGCCGCATGGCATTGCCGCGCCGGGCATAGGCGTCGCGCTGGGCGTCGGAATGATAGAGATTCAGCACGCCGCGCTGGGAGACCATGGCGTTGTAATTGAGGTCCTGCTCCAGGCCCTCCCACAGCTTCATCGACCATTCGTAGAACGGCTCGTTGCCCGGCAGCAGGTAATTGGAGCGGATGATGGTGGTGTTGCGGCCGGCATTTCCGGAGCCGACATGCCCCTTCTCCAGCACCGCCACATTGCGGATGCCATGTTCCTTGGCGAGGTAATAGGCGGTCGCGAGCCCATGGCCGCCGCCGCCCACCACGATCACGTCATAGACCGGCTTAGGCGCCGCGTCGCGCCAGGCCGGCGTCCAGCCCTTCTGGCCGTTGAAGGCGTTGGCGATGATGGAGAGGACGGAATAATGCGACATGCCGCGCGGCTCACTCACGTGGGCGGATCGCCCTTCTGAGAATCCATACCGCACCTGAAAACGAGGCATGATATAATTATTATTTATAGTGTAGGAGCCGGCTCATGGCCTTGCGAAACATCGCCCAGCGGGCGGAACCTTTGCCGTTCGATCTGCGCGTGCTCGAAATCTTTCTGGCTGTCTGCGAGCAGGGCGCCATGGCCGGGGCGGCGCGTCAACTGGGTCTGACCCAGCCGGCGGTGTCGCAGGCGGTGGCGGACCTTGAGACGCGCACCGGCGCGGTGTTGTTCGATCGTTCGGTGCGGCCATTGGGTCTCACCCCGGCCGGCGGCGTGTTGCGCCAGAGGGCAAGCGCGCTGCTATCTGAAGCCCGCCAGATCGCCCCCATGTTGCACGAAACCATGCACAGCCGCCTGCCTCTGCTGCGCGTGGGGCTGGTGGATTCCCTCTCGCGCGCCCTGGCCGCCCCGCTCGGCGTCCATCTGATGGCTTTGGCGGACCAGGTGTCGATCCTCTCCGGCCTGACCGCCTCTCACGCTTCAGCGCTGCTGACGCGCCAGATGGATCTGCTGCTGGCGCCCGATGAACTGGAAGAGATCGAGGGGCTGGAGCGGTTCGCTCTGCTGATGGAGCCCTATATCCTGATCGCGCCCGCCGCCACGCCAAAGCCGGCACGCGTGGACGATCTTGCAGATTTGGCGGCACGCCTGCCCCTGGTGCGCTTTTCCGCCCGCTCCAAGACCGGCATCGAGGTGGAACGCCATCTGCGCCGGCTGAAGCTGGATTTGCCGCGCCGGCTGGAATTCGACACGCCCCAATGCGTGACCGCCATGGTGGCGCAGGGGGCGGGCTTCGCCGTGACGACGCCCTTGTGCCTGCTGGAAGCGGCGGTGCCCATGGCGCAGCTCGCCTGCTGGCCGTTGCCCGGCCCGGCGTTCCAGCGCAGTCTCACCTTGATCGCCCGCCGCCAGGAGCTGGGCCGCCTGCCGCGCGAGACCGCAGCCTTCTGCCGCGCGCATCTGGAGGAGATGTGCTGGCCGCAGCTGCGCGAGGCGATGCCGTGGCTGGGGGAAACGCCGCTGAGTCCGGGGTAAGGCGCACCGAGAAAAATTGGCGCCATTTGGGGATTTGGGGGCGGCGTGGGTGTCCATCCTTTCGCAAAGCAAAAGGCCCGGCGTGACGGCGCCGGGCCTTGCAAGGTGATTTTGGCGGATCCGCCGCGTCTCAGATATCCAGCGTCGTCTCGCGTTCCCATTGTGTGAGATGGCGGGAATAGGCGTTCCATTCCTCCATCTTCAGCTTCACGAAGCCGGTGACGAAGCTCGGGCTCAGGCTTTCGGCGAGAACCGACGAGGTTTCCAGCGCCCGCAGGGCATCCAGCAGGTTGAGCGGCAGCTTTTTCGCGCCCTCCACCTTGTGGCCGTCGGTATACATATTGATGTCGAGCCGCTCGCCGGGATCGCGCGCGTTGATAATGCCGTCGAGGCCCGCCGCGAGTACGCCAGCCTGGAGCAGATAGGGGTTGGCGGCGCCGTCGGCGAGGCGGAATTCGAACCGGCCCGCATCCGGAATGCGGATCATGTGGGTGCGGTTGTTGCCGGTATAGGTCACTGTGTTCGGTGCCCAGGTGGCGCCGGAAATGGTGCGCGGCGCATTGATGCGCTTGTAGGAATTCACCGTCGGATTGGTGAGCGCGCAGAGCGCGTCGGCATTGTGGATCAGCCCGCCGATGAAGCTGTAGCCGAGGTCCGACACGCCGAGCTTGCCGGCCTTGTCGGCGAAGGCATTCTTGCCGTCCTTGTCCCACAGCGAGACATGGACATGGCATCCGGAGCCGGTGAGATTGATGAACGGCTTGGGCATGAAGGTCGCGCGCAGGCCGTGCTTCTCGGCGATGCTCTTGACCATGAATTTGAAGAACACGTGCCGGTCGGCGGTGACGAGGGCGTTGTCGTAGTTCCAGTTCATCTCGAACTGGCCGTTGGCGTCCTCATGGTCGTTCTGGTACGCGCCCCAGCCGAGCGACAACATGGCATCGCAGATTTCCTTGATGACCGGATATTGGCGCATCAAGGCGGACTGGTCGTAGCAGGGCTTCACCGCGGTGTCGGCGGCATCGTGAATGCCCGTGCCGTCGGCATTGGTGAGGAAATATTCGCACTCCACGCCGCTCTTCATCTCGTAGCCGAGGGCGGCGGCGGCGGCGAGCTGCTTTTTCAGCACCGTGCGCGGCGCCTGCTCCACCAGCTTGCCTTCCATGTAGAGGTCGGAGGCGAGCCAGCCGATTTCCGGGTTCCAGGGCAGCTGGATCAGCGAGGTGGGGTCCGGCACGGCGAACAGGTCCGGATCGGCCGGCGTCATGTCCAGCCAAGTCGCGAAGCCGGCGAAGCCGGCGCCGTTCTTCTGCATGTCGGCGATGCCGGCGGTGGGCACGAGCTTGGCCCGCAAGCCGCCGAACAGGTCCACATAGGAGATCAGGAAATATTTGATGCCCCGTTCCTGCGCGACCTTTTCCAGGTCGGCATCAGGGGTAAGGGCGGCGACTGCGGCGCGGCCATCGGCTTCGCGCGTCATTTCGGGCAAGCGGATCATGTCAAATCCTCTGGGAAGGTCTTGTCTTGTCGTTATCGCCGGCGCGCCCGGCCAGGGGCGCACCGGTCCAGCCAGGCGATCAGTAGGCGCCGCCCTTGCCGGGAATCCAGTTGGTGCCTGCAAGCGGCACGCCAGACATGGCGGCCGATTCCACCGTGAGGGCGACGAGGTCCTCCGGCTCCAGATTGTGCAGATGGCTCTTGCCGCAGGCACGGGCGATGGTCTGCGCCTCCAGCGTCATGACGCTGAGATAATTGGCGAGCCGCCGGCCGGCCTTGATGGGGTCGAGCCGGGCCGAGAGCACGGGATCCTGGGTGGTGATGCCCGCCGGGTCCAGGCCCTCGTGCCAGTCGTCATAAGCGCCGGCGGTGCTGCCGAGCGCCTGATATTCGGCCTCATATTGCGGGTCGTTGTCGCCCAGCGCCACCAGGGCCGCCGTGCCGATGGCGACTGCGTCCGCACCGAGCGCGAGCGCCTTCGCCACATCCGCCCCGTTGCGGATGCCGCCGGAGACGATGAGTTGCACCTTGCGATGCAGGCCAAGATCGCGCAGCGCCTGAACCGCCGGGCCGATGGCCGAGAGGATGGGCAGGCCCACATGCTCGATGAACACGTCCTGCGTCGCCGCCGTGCCGCCCTGCATGCCGTCCAGCACCACCACGTCGGCGCCGGACTTCACCGCCAGCGAGATGTCGTAATAGGGCCGCGACGCGCCGACCTTCACATAGATCGGCTTTTCCCAATCGGTGATCTCGCGCAATTCGCTGATCTTGATCTCCAGATCGTCGGGGCCGGTCCAGTCGGGATGGCGGCACGCCGAGCGCTGGTCGATGCCCTGCGGCAGGTTGCGCATGCCGGCGACACGATCGGAAATTTTCTGCCCCAGCAGCATGCCGCCGCCGCCGGGCTTGGCGCCCTGGCCGATCACGATCTCGATCGCGTCCGCCTTGCGCAAATCGTTGGGGTTCATGCCATAGCGCGAGGGCAGATACTGGTAGACCAGGGTCTGGGAATGGCCCCGCTCTTCGCTCGTCATGCCGCCGTCGCCGGTGGTGGTGGAGGTGCCGACCGCCGACGCCCCGCGCCCGAGGGCTTCCTTCGCCTGCGCGGAGAGCGCACCGAAGCTCATGCCGGCGATGGTGACGGGGGTTTTCAGCGTGATCGGCTTTTTGGCGAAGCGGGTGCCCAGCACCACGTCGGTGCCGCACTTTTCACGATAGCCTTCAAGCGGATAGCGCGAGACCGAGGCGCCGAGGAAAAGCAGGTCGTCGAAATGGGGCAGCTTGCGCTTGGTGCCGGCGCCGCGAATGTCATAGATGCCGGTCGCCGCCGCGCGCCGGATCTCCGACAAGGTGTGCGGGTCGAAGGTCGCTGAGAAGCGGGGCAGGGTGCGGGGGACGTTGGAGTGGGCGCTCATGATAGTGTCGTCCTCACGCATCAATAGGCATCGACATTGTCGATGTGGAAATTGTAGAGCCGGCGGGCCGAGCCGTATCGCTTGAACTCCGACACGTCGATGCTGCCGGAAAGACCCGCGGCCGCCAGTTTATCGCTGAGTAATTTCTTGTGCTCGTCGCGCAATTCTTTCTCGATGCAGTCGGCGCCCAGGCTCTTCACTGAACCGCGCACAAACAGTTTGGCTTCATAGAGGCTGTCGCCCAACGCCTCGCCGGCATCGCCGAACACGATGAGATTGCCCGACTGGCCCATGAAGGCGCTCATGTGGCCGATGGAGCCCTTCACGATGATGTCCACGCCCTTCATGGAAATGCCGCAGCGGGCCGAGGCATTGCCGTCGATGCGCAGCATGCCACCATGGGCCGTGGCGCCGGCCGCCTGGCTGGCGTCGCCCAGCACATGCACGAAGCCGCTCATCATGTTCTCGGCGACGCCCACCCCGGCGTTGCCGTGGATGATGATGCTCGCCTGCTGGTTCATGCCGGCGCAATAATAGCCCACATGGCCCTCCACCTGGATGGTGAGAGGGGCGTCCACGCCGGCCGCCAAAGCATGTCGGCCATTGGGGTTGAGCACGCGCCAGAGCTTGGCATTGGTCTCGCCGGTCGCCTTGTGCAGCGCGCCGTTCAGCTCGCGCAGCTCGCTTTGGGCGAGATCGAAAGTGATGTCGGGGCTGAAGGCGTTCATGCGGCGCGGTCCCAGAAATAGACGGTGGCAGGCTCGGGCTCGAACACCCGGGCATCGGCGATGCCGGGCAGGTTCACCAGGGCGCGGTATTCGGAGGCGAACGCCACATATTGGTCGGTCTCGGCCATCACGGCGGGCTTGCAGGCGATGGGATCGCGCAGCACGCCGAAGCCGCTTTCGGTGCCGACCACAAAGGTGAAGAAGCCGTCCAGATCCTTGAGCCCGGCTTCCAGCGCCTCGCCCAGGGTGGCGCCGTTCTTCATGCGCCAGGTGAGATAGCCGGCGGCGACTTCGCTGTCGTTCTCGGTGGCGAAGGCGATGCCCTCGCGCTTCAACTGGCGCCGCAAATCATTGTGGTTGGAGAGCGAGCCATTGTGCACCAGGCACTGGTCGGCGCCGGTGGAGAAGGGATGGGCGCCGGCGGTGGTGACCGCGCTTTCGGTGGCCATGCGGGTGTGGCCGATGCCGTGGGTGCCGCTCATCTTCGGCAGGTCGAAGCGCTCGGCGACCGCGCTCGGCAGGCCGATTTCCTTGAAAATCTCCATGCGCGCGCCGGTGCCCACGATGGCGACCTCCGGGTGATGGGCCGCGAGCGCCGCGCGCACGGCGGCTTCCTGGTCCGCCGGCACCTCGATCACCGCATGGCTGGCGCGCACCACGAGACGCGGATCGCCGCCGACCACCACCGAGAGCGAATGGGCAAGGCCCTCGAAATCATAGCCTTCCACGGCCCGCAGCGAGAGTTTCACATGGTCCGCAGCGCCGGTGCCATAGATGGCGAAGCCGGCGCTATCCGGCCCGCGATCGGTCATCACGCACAGCATGGAGGAGAGCATTTGCCCAAGCTCTGGTTCGAGCTTGGGGTCTTTCAGAAAGATACCGACGATGCCGCACATGGCTGAACTCCGGTGGCCGAAACATGGCCGTCTCCAGAGTGGTACGCCCCAAGCGCCGCCCCGTCAACGCGGGCGGAATAAAATTTTCTCTCTAGGAAAAAGATGCCGGTGGGAGAGGTCAGCGCGGGTCGCGGCTATAGACGATGATCGAGAGATAGGACATCGGCGTCACGATCAGATCCTCGGGACCATGGGCGGCGCCGGAATCGAACATCAGGGAATCTCCCGGCCGCAGGTGATAGGTGCGGTCGGCATGGCGATACACCACTTCGCCGCTCAGCATATAGATGAACTCGACCCCGGCATGGCGGAAGCCGGTATAGGCCGCGGCCTCCTCGGACAGTGTGATCAGATAGGGCTCCACCACGATATCGCCGCCCAGCCCATGGCCGAGCAATTCATATTGGTGGCCCACCTTGGTGCCGCGCCGCTCGATGATGACGCCCTGGTGCGCACGCACGAAGGAACAGTCGCGGCGCTCCTCGAAGGTGGAAAACAGGGTGGTAATGGGCACGTTCAGCGCTTTGGAAATGGCCTGGAGCGTCGCGAGGGACGGGGAAATCTGCCCGTTCTCGATCTTCGACAGCATTCCCACCGAGATGCCGGCTGCGCCTGCCAGATCGGAAACGGTGAGGTCCAATTGCCGGCGGATGGCGCGCACCTGAATGCCGAGGGCATCTTCCAGCGTGCTGGCAATCGCTGCCGGAGCGCCCGACCCGGTCTGATAATCCACCACCTCGGCGGCCTCGCTTGCGGCCTTGGTCTTGCGCTCTGCCACTCTCTTGCCCCTGGTCCCGCGGAAATGTCTATCGTGGACATCTTCCCGTGTCTTGGGCGCGAAGGCCAGCGTTTCCGCGTGCGCCGCCGCGCCGGGCTCCCTCACCGCCGAACGGCGCATGCGCCTCAGGCGGCGGACCCATTGGATTGGGGAGGCGCGCCGCCCTCGCGCTGCAGGCGGTCGAGATGCTGGCGGATATGCGCCGCTTCGGCTGCCGAGGACGCCAGCGCGATCGCCTGGCCGAAGGCGATTCGCGCCTCTTCGGTGCGGCCGAGATCCGACAGCAGCGCCCCTTTCAGCCCGAAGAAGTGGAAATAGCCAGAAAGGCGCTGGCCCAGCGGCTCGATCATCGCCAGCGCCGCGCCGGGGCCGCGCACCTTTGAAACCGCGACCGCACGGTTGAGCGTCACCACCGGGGAGGGCTGGAGCTGCTCCAGCATGGCATAGAGCAGGTCGATCTGTCCCCAGTCGGTATCCTGCGGGCGGTTCGCCCGCGCATGCAATGCGGCGATGGCGGCCTGCACCAGATAGGGGCCGGGCCGGCGGTGGCGCATCGCCTTGTCGATCAAGGCGAGGCCCTCGGCGATCATGGTCGGGTTCCACAAGGTGCGGTCCTGGTCGTCCATCAGGATGATGGCGCCGTCCGCATCCAGTCGCGCCGCCGAGCGCGCATGCTGGAGCAGCAGCAAAGCGAGTAGCCCCATGATCTCCGGCTCGGTCTGGAACAGGCGCAGCAGCAGGCGGGCGAGGCGGATCGCCTCGTCGCACAGGGGGCGGCGCGCCCCGGCATCGGCGCCGGTGGCCGAATAGCCTTCGTTGAACAGCAGGTAGATCATGGCCGCGACCGCCGCGAGGCGCTCCGCGCGTTCCACCGCGCCGGGCGTCTCGAAGGGGATGCTCGCCCGCGCGATGCGGCTCTTGGCGCGGGTGATGCGCTGCTCCATGGCGGCATCGCTCACCAGGAACGCCCGGGCGATCTGCGGCACGCTGAGCCCGGAGACGATGCGCAGGGCCAGCGCAACCTGTTGCGTGGCCGGCAGTTCGGGATGACAGCAGATGAACAACAGGCGCAGCACGTCGTCGCGATAATGATTGCCGTCCAGCCGCTCGGCGAGGTCGTCCTCGGCATCACCGAGATCGGAGAGAAGTTCCTCGGCCGGCAGCGGTGCGAGCTTGGCGCGCCGCCGGGTCTCGTCGATGCCGGAGTTGCGGCCGACCATGATGAGCCAGGCGGCGGGGTCGCGCGGCGGGCCGTTCTGCGGCCAGGTGCGAAGGGCGCGCAGGCAGGCTTCCTGAACCGCTTCCTCTGCGAAATCCAGATCACGGAAATAGCGCAGCAGAGCGGCGACCGCCTGCGGACGCGCGGCGGCCAGCGTCGCGTCGATCCAGGCAAGATCGCTCATGGACCGACGCTTCCAGGGTGGAACAGCGCGATCGGTCGGATCTCATAGGCGCCGCCGGGATTGGCGCGGCCGAGCTCGCGGGCGGCATCGAGCGCTTCTTCCAGGGTGTCGAACTCGACCACATAGAAGCCGAGCAGTTGCTCCTTGGTTTCGGCGAACGGCCCGTCGATCACGAGGGGCGGGTCCTGGTCCTTGCGCAGCGTGGTGGCGGCCGTGGTGGGCAGCAGCCGCGCCACCGGGCCCAGGCGACCGTCCTTTTCCAATTTCTCATGTACCGTCATGAGCTTGGCCATCACGGCATCGTCCTCCTCCTTGGACCAGGAACAGACGACATCCTCGGAATGATAGCAAAGAATGGCATAGAGCATCGGGCAGCGTCCTCGTCCTGTCTAAGACGGGCAAGGGTACCCTCGGCCGACAGGTGCCCGGAAATAAACTGGAATGTCTTCGCATTCCCAAGTGGAAATGCGGGAGCAAAGCGCGCCGCGACACGCCAAGCACCCGCGCACGGCAAGGCCGTGGCGGGTGGTAGAGGCAAGGAAAGAAAGGAGAAAGCGAAGGGCGCGTCAGGCGCGCTTTTTGCCGATCGCGATGCTCGGCATCTGTACCGGCATGCCTTCAGGGCGAGGAATGAGGCGGAGGTCGCTTTCGAGGACCACGCGCTCATGCTTTTCGGCCGAGGCGCGCACGCGATACGAGCATTCCCCTCGTTCGAAAGGCATCAACGCAACGATATCGTATGCGCCCGCTGTGGCCCGATAAAACGGACCAATGGAAAGCTCGACGTGGTCGCCGAGTGAAAATTTATGAATTGACATGAAAATACTATACGCTCTTCGCGCCCGCAGGGCTACGACTTTACCGATACGCACGCGTGTTTGTTTTTCACGGCCTCGCAGCCGAGGGGGGCGGTAGCAAGGCAGGGCGGTGTGTTCGGCGCTTGCCTCCCGGTTCATCGCAGCACGTGAGGATTTCCCCTATGACACTGCTTCTGCTGGCGCTTTTGACCGGGATCCTATCCGGATTGCGCACCATGACGCCGCTGGCGATGGTCAGCTGGGCGACCGCGCTCGGCGCGCTTTCGCTCGATGGCTCCTGGCTGTCCTTCCTGGGCTCCACCGTGGCGGTCTGGGTGCTGACGATCTTCGCCTTGGGTGAATTGGTGGCCGACAAGCTGCCCTTTACCCCGAGCCGCAAGGTGCCCATGCAGTTCGGCGCCCGCATCGTCAGCGGTGCCGTCTGCGGAGCGGCGCTTGCGACTCCCGCCGGACTGGCCTTTGCCGGTATCGCGCTGGGCATCGCGGGCGCGGTCGTCGGCACTCTTGGCGGCGCCGCCGTGCGCGCACGACTTGCCGCGCGGCTCGGCAACGATCTGCCCGCCGCTTTGATCGAGGATGCGATCGCGGTGTTCGGTGCCCTGCTGATCCTCGGGAGACTGCTATGACCCAGACCTTCGATGCCATCATCATCGGCGCCGGACAGGCCGGTCCGCCGCTCGCGGGCCGCCTGACCGGGGCGGGCATGAAGGTGGCGCTCATCGAGCG
>NCEH01000071.1 GCA_002304505.1 Rhizobiales bacterium 32-66-11
ACCGACGGCGTGGTGGACGTGCTCGGCTCCGACCATGCGCCCCACACGCTGGAGGAGAAGGCCAAGACCTATCCCGAAAGCCCCTCGGGCATGACCGGCGTGCAGACCCTGGTGCCGCTGATGCTGGACCATGTGGCGAACGGCAAGCTCTCGTTGCAGCGCTTCGTGGACCTTTCCAGCGCCGGCCCGGCGCGGCTGTTCAACATCGCCTGCAAGGGCCGCATCGTATTGGGCTATGACGCCGACTTCACGGTGGTGGATCTCAAGCGCCGCGCCACCATCACCAATGCCTGGATCGCCTCGCGCGCCCAATGGACGCCTTATGACGGCAAGGAAGTCACGGGCTGGCCGGTGGGCACCTTCGTGCGCGGCAACAAGGTGATGTGGGAAGGCGAGCTGATCGCCCCGTCCCAGGGCGCGCCGGTGCGGTTTTTGGAGACGCTCCAGCCGGGCGGGTGAGGAGACCGGCGGGTTTCAGACGGGAGCGCACCGGCTTTCGCGGGTCGCGCGCTCTCTCCGCGTCCCGGACCAGTGTAGGCGAAGCCGGAGCGCCGAGCCGGGACACGGGGATACCCCTCCCCGACGCCCCGCCCTATTGGCGCTGGCCGATGATGGTGTATTCGCCCTGGCGGATGCGGCCGGCGAGGCCTTCCACATAGGTGGCGCAGGCTTCCTCGCCATAAACAGCCACCAGCGTGCGCAGGGCCGTGAACAGGGCCGCCTGCACAATCCTCATCCAGCCCGTCGCGCAGGGCCTCGGTCCAGGCATCGTCCAGATAGCTGAAGGCGACATGGCGCTCGTCCGAGCCCAGTTCGGCGATGTCCTGATGAGGAAGGGTCGTGCTGGACAAGAGAGGCCTCCGCGCCGCGCCCCAGAGCCGGGGCGGCCAGGAATACCTACCACGTTCCGGGGCACCGTCACGGAACTTCTAAACGAAAGGTTAACCGCCCCACAGGAACGGACCGCCCGTCCCCCGCTCAATTTCCGCCGAAGCGCACGGCGATATCGTGGGCGAGCTTCGCCCCTTCGGCCAATTGGCGCTGCACCGCCGCCGCCGCCGCCGGGGTGCAGGCGCGATAGACCTGGGCATAGCTGGAATAGCCCTGGTTGAAGGCTGCGATCAGCTTCGACCGGCGCTCGTCCGAGGGTTGCTCGGCCTCCAGCAGATCCTGCATCTGCAGGCGCCAGCTCTGGCTTTCCGCCGTCATGCCGCACAGCGGGCGCAGATAATGCAGCCCGCCCAGAAGCTCCGCGAGCTTGAGCATGTCGCCCTCATACGGCGGGGTCGAGCCGTCCGCCGCCCGCGCGGACCCGCCCGAAACGCCGAGCGCGACAGCCAGCAGCAGGGCCAGGAGAAAGCGGGGCACGAAAGGGGACATGAGGAAAGACGACAGGGGGAATGGCGACATGGCGCCACTCGTGCCGCGCGGCGCCCGCGCGGTCAAGATGGCCGCGCTCACGAGGGCGCGTGCGCCAGGGCCTGCGGCCGACCCTCCGCCCCACCCTCCGCTGCCCCCTCTGCCGCCGCACCCTCCGCGGCCAGCAGCCGCGCCGCGCGCTGTACCACGTCGGCAAGGCCATGGGTGGTGGCGAGGCTTGCGACCTCGTCGGGATGGAACCAGCCCACCGCCACCGCCTCGTCGCTCAGCACCGGTTCCCCGGCGCGCCAGAGCGCGGCATGGGCGGCCACCACGAAATGGCTCGTCAGCGTGCCGTCCGCGTCGTGGGAGATGAAATCGAGCGCCGCCGCGAGGCCGATGATCTCGGCCTCCACCGCCACCTCCTCCCTCACCTCGCGCGCCGCCGCCTCCGCCAGGGTCTCGCCCGGCTCGACCCGCCCGCCGGGCAGGCTCCACAGGCCCTTGCCGGGGGCATAGCCGCGCTGGGCGAGCAGAACCAGCGGTCCGCGAAACACGGCGGCGCTGGCGGCGAGGGTCGGGCGGACGGCGTCGGCCATAAGGGAAACCATCGGGTTGTTCCAGGCTGGAGGAAGCTTACCTTCTTGGATTCAAAGGAGCACGCGATTCGTCATGGCGGCGATTTCCACCGGACCCGGGGCCGACACTCTACCCAAAGCGAAAAACCCGCCGCGCGCGTGGCAACGCATGCTGTCCGGCCGGCGGCTGGATTTGCTGAACCCCTCGCCCCTCGACATCGAGATCGAGGACATCGCCCACGGCCTTGCCCGCGTGGCGCGCTGGAACGGGCAGACCCGCGGGGCGAACATCTTTTCCGTGGCCCAGCATTCGTTGCTCACCGAAAAGCTCGCCCGCCGCGCGGTCGGCGACATTGATATGCGCTGGCGGCGCGCGGTGTTGCTGCACGATGCGCCGGAATATGTGATCGGCGACATGATCTCGCCCTTCAAGGCCATGATCGGCGGCGATTACAAGGCGGTGGAAGCGCGCCTGCTGGCGGCCATCAGCCTGCGCTTCGGCCTGCCGGCGGAATGGCCGCAGGCCCTGACGCGGATCGTCAAGACCGCCGACCGCGCCTCCGCCTATCTGGAAGCGACCCATCTTGCCGGCTTCGCGGCGGCGGAGGCGCGCGCCTTCTTCGGCCGCCCAATCCACCTCGACGTGGAGGCGGAGAAGGATTATCTGACCCCTTGGCCGGCTGAAACCGCCAAAGAACGGTTCCTCACCCGGTTCGCGGAGCTAACGCCATGATCCATGTCTGCTCCCTCGCCAAGCTGCACGAGACGGTGGAGGCGACCGGCGCGCGCCACATCATCACGCTGGTCGGCCGCGAGACTCTGCTGACGCGCCCTAATAATGTGGACGCCGCGAACCATCTGTTCCTCTCCATCAACGACATCGTCAGCGAGGTCGAGGGCATGGTGACGCCCGGCGAGGCGCATATGAACGAGCTGCTGGATTTCGTGCGCGCCTGGCCGCGCTCCGCGCCGCTGGTGATCCATTGCTATGCCGGGGTCTCGCGCTCCACGGCGGCGGCCTATGTCACGGTGTGCGCGCTGCTGCCCCATCGCGACGAGTTCGAACTTGCGGTCCGCCTGCGCGCCGCCTCGCCCACCGCAACGCCCAATGCCAAGATCGTGTCGCTGGGGGATGCCGCGCTCAACCGCAACGGCCGCATGATCCGCGCCATTTCCGCCATCGGCCGCGGGCGCGACTGCATGGCCGGCGAGCCGTTCCAGCTGGCGCTCGACTGAGCCACCCCTAACTCTCTTCCCGCCTCCCCTCACCCCAACCCTCTTCCTGCCTCCCCTCACCCCAACCCTCTCCCCGTGGGGGAGAGGGGGCATGGCCGCACGGGGGAAAGTGGCGCTTGGGGAACGGGCGAAACCCGCCCCATCCGCCCCAGCGCATCCCCTCTCCCCGCCGGGGAGAGGGTCAGGGTGAGGGGCATAGCCGCACGGGGGAAAGTGGCGCTTGGGGAACGGGCGAAACCCGCCCCTTCCGCCCAGCGCATCCCCTCTCCCCGCCGGGGAGAGGGCTAAGGTGAGGGGGACGCCCAGGGCGAGGGGGCCGCGCGCCGCGCCACGCACACCAGCCCCGGCACCGGAGCGCCTTTCTCGGTACGGGTGGACACCGGATCCAGCACCGCGGGCACGAACCCCGACGCTGCCAGCGCGTTCGCCACGCAGGCCCGGCCATGGGCATAGCGCAGGGTATCGCGCAGGATCATCCCCTCTCCGTCATGGGTCTCCAAGGTGAAGGCGAGCCATCCGGCGGGGGCGAGCGCACACGCCGCCGCCTGGAACACGCCCTCAAGCGCGGCGAGATAGCACAGCGCATCCGCCGCCAGCACCAGGTCGGCCCCGCCCGCCCGCTGCTCCTTCAGGAAGGCCACCATCTCGCCCGCCTCAAGGGCCGCATACAGGCCGAGAAGCCGCGCCTTCTCGATCATGGCCGGGGAAAGATCCACGCCGACCAGCACCTCCACCATCGGCGCGAAAACCGGCGCGGCGAGCCCGGTGCCACAGCCGAGGTCGATCGCGTGATGGAAGCGCGGCGGCACGCCGGCGGCCGCGCAGGCGGTCCGCACTGCGGCGTCCAGCACCTCCGGCCCGCGATAGGCGAGGCCCTCGCGCAGGGCGGTGTCGAAGCGCGGGGCATATTGGTCGAACAAGGTGCGCACGAAGGCCGGCGACATGGCGTCCCCCGCCCCGCGCGCGCCGAGCCGCGCCAACCGCAGGCCGGCGCCGAGCATGTCGGCGCTATCGCGCGCGAGCACGTTCTCATAGGCGTCGATCGCGCCGGCGCTATCGCCGCCCGCCTCGCGCGCCTCGCCCAGCAGGAACCAGGCGGCGATGAAATGCGGCGCCTCGGCGACGAGGTCGGCCAGCATGTCGCCCGCCACCTGCGCCGCGCCATCATCGAGATAAGCGCGCGCCCAATCCAGCCGGCGATGCAGCGCCGGATCGCCCGACAGGGGAACGGGAAAGATCGTCACCTTGATGCAGGCTCCCTTGCAGGCGGCGCGCGGAAACGAAGCGTCGCACCCTCGCGCCTTGAGCGCTCCACCCCATATAACCGACAACCATGCGCCCCGACCAACTTCTGCACCCTGCCCAGGGTGGGCTTTATTGTCCCAAAGGGGATTTTTTCATTGATCCGACGCGCGCCGTGCCGCGCGCGCTCATCACACATGGCCATTCCGATCATGCCCGCGCGGGGCACGGCCATGTGCTTGCCACCCGCGAGACGCTGGATCTGATGGCGATCCGCTACGGGGAGAAATTCGCCGGGGCGACCCAGGCCATCGCCTATGGGGAGAGCGTCGAGATCGACGGCGTGCGCATCACCGCCCATCCCGCCGGCCATGTGCTCGGTTCGGCGCAATTCGAACTCTCCTGGCGCGGCTGCACCATCGTCGCCTCGGGCGATTACAAGGATGCGCGCGATCCCACCTGCGCCATGTTCGCGCCGGTGCGCTGCCATGTGTTCATCTCGGAGGCGACCTTCGGCCTGCCGGTGTTCCGCCATCCCGACGCCGCCGCCGAAACCGCCAAGCTGATGAATTCGCTGCATGTGTTTCCCGAACGGGCGCACATCGTCGGCGCCTATTCGCTCGGCAAGGCGCAGCGCGTCATGGCGCTGCTGCGCGCGGCGGGACATTCCGCCCCGATCTACATTCACGGCGCGCTGGAGAAGATCACGGCCTATTATCAGACGCGCGGCATCCCGCTCGGCGACATCCGCCTGGCGAAGGAGGCGAAGAAGGCCGATTTCGCTGGCGCGGTGGTGATCGCCCCACCCACCTCCATCACCGACATCTGGTCGCGCAAGTTTCCCGATCCCGTCACCGCCTTTGCCTCCGGCTGGATGCGGGTGCGCGCCCGCGCCCGCCAGCGCGGCATCGAGCTGCCGCTGGTGATCTCCGACCATGCGGACTGGGACGGGCTGACCGCCGCCATTTCCGCCACCGGCTGCGAGGAAGTGTGGGTGACCCACGGCGCCGAGGATGCGCTGGTGCATTGGGCCATGACCCGGCAATTGCGCGCCCGGCCGCTCCACATGGTGGGCTATGGCGAGGAGGAGAACGAGGGGCCGCCCGAAGAGCCGCCCGCGCCGGAGGCGACGCCATGAACCGCTTCGCCGCCTTGCTGGACCGGCTTGCCTATGAGAGCGGCCGCAACGCCAAGATCCGCCTGATGGCGGATTATTTCGCCACCACGCCGGACCCCGAGCGCGGCATCGCGCTCGCCGCGCTCACCGGCGCGCTGTCCTTCGCCAATGCCAAGCCGGGCCTCGTGCGCGCGCTGATCCAGGAGCGGGCGGACCCGGTGCTGTTCGCCATGTCCTATGATTATGTGGGCGATCTCTCCGAGACCGTCGCCCTCATGTGGCCCTTGCCCGAGGGCGCGGCGCCGCCGGACCATGCGCCTTCGCTGTCGGACATCGTCCATGGCCTGGAAACCCTGCCCAAGCGCGCTTTGCCCGGCCAGCTCGCCGACTGGCTGGACGGGCTCGACGATACCGGCCGCTGGGCGCTGCTGAAGCTGATCACCGGCGCGCTGCGGGTCGGCGCCTCCGCCCGCCTCGCCAAGACCGCCGTCGCCTCCCTCGGCGGCATCGCGCCCGATGAGGTGGAGCTGGTGTGGCCGGGCCTCGCCCCGCCCTATCTCGACCTGTTCGCCTGGGTGGAAGGCCGCGCGCCGCGCCCGGAAAACCTCGATCCCGCCCCGTTCCGCCCGGTGATGCTCTCGCACGCCATTGAGGACAGCGACTTTCTCGCCCTCGATCCCGCAGCCTTCACCGCCGAATGGAAATGGGACGGCATCCGCATCCAGGCGGTGGCGGGTGTCTCGCCCGAGGGGGAGAAGATCGTGCGGCTTTATTCCCGCACCGGCGAGGACATCTCGCCCGCTTTTCCCGATCTCGTGGAGGCGCTGGATTTCGAAGGCGCCATGGACGGGGAATTGCTGGTGGTGCGCGAAGGGCGGGTGCAATCCTTCAACGTGCTCCAGCAGCGGCTGAACCGCAAAACCGTGACGGCCAAGATGCTGCGGGACTATCCCGCCCATATGCGCGCCTATGATCTGCTGGTGGAGGCGGGGGAAGACCTGCGCGACCAGCCCTTCGCCGCGCGCCGCGCCCGCCTCGCGGCGCTGATCGCGCGCACCGCCGCGTCCCGGCTCGATCTTTCGCCCTTGGTGCCGTTCGCAAGCTGGGAGGCGCTCGCCGCCGCGCGCGCGGACCCTGCATCGGCTGGCGCCGGGGTGGATGCGGAGGCGGTGGAAGGGGTGATGCTGAAGCGCGCCGACAGCCTTTATCTGCCCGGCCGGCCCAAGGGCCCCTGGTGGAAGTGGAAGCGCGATCCCCACACGGTGGATGCGGTGCTGATGTATGCCCAGCGCGGCCACGGCAAGCGCTCGTCCTATTATTCCGACTACACCTTCGGCGTGTGGACGCAGGCCGAGGGGGTGGACACCCTGGTGCCGGTGGGCAAGGCCTATTTCGGCTTCACGGATGAGGAATTGCTGGCGATCGACAAATTCGTGCGGGAAGCCACCGTCAACCGCTTCGGCCCGGTGCGCGAGGTGCTGCATGAGCCGGACGCCGGGCTGGTGCTGGAGGTCGCATTCGAGGGCCTCGCCCGCTCCACCCGCCACCGCTCGGGCATCGCCATGCGCTTTCCCCGCATCGCCCGCCTGCGCTGGGACAAGCCGCCGCGCGAGGCCGACCGGCTGGAGACGCTGGAGAAGCTGCTGGGGCCGGTGGGGTGAGGAGCCCGCTCGGGACCGGGTGAGGCTATTGCGTCGCCCAAATAATCCGGGCGACCCACAGCACCTCGGCGGCGGGGATCTGGCGGTCCTCATACTCGGGGTTGAGCGAGCGCAGGTCCACCGTGCGCGGGGTCATGCGCACCAGTTCCTTGGCCAGCACCTCGCCGTCGCGGGTCTTCACCACCACCCGGTCGCCCCGGCGCGGCGTGGCGGCGGGGGAGACGATGACGATATCCCCCTCGCGATACAGGGGCTGCATGGAATCGCCGGAAATCTCCAGGGCATAGGCATGCTCGTCGCCCACCTCGGGAAACAGCAGCTCGTCCCAGCCGCCGCCCACCGGAAAGCCGGCATCGTCGAAGAAGCCGCCCTTGCCCGCCTGGGCAAAGCCGATGCGCGGAATGGTGCGGGCCGGGCGGGGCGGCGGAAGGGGATCTTCCGCGAGGCCGGAATGGCGCAGCGCCGCTTCCCCGTTGCCGTCCAGCAAAGCGGTGAAATCATCGATGCTGGAGCCGGTGGCGGCCAGCACCTTGGCGAGGCTCTCGGTGGAGGGCCAGCGCGGCCGCCCGTCCGGCGTGATCCGCTTCGACCGGTTGAAGGCGGTCGAATCCAGCCCCGCCCGCTTGGCGAGCGCCGAAGCGGAAAGGCCATGCTGCGCGGCGAGGCGGTCGAGGGCGCCCCAGACTTGACCATGAGTGAGCATGCGCATCCCGTGGACGCAAAACGATCCGCATCCGAGGCGAAAGGAGGTATTTCCTTTCACCTCGCCTGGCACCGACCTGACGGAACAATTCGAAACCCGAATTTTACCTAAAGACGCCCGAACGCTAGGAACATAAGTGCAAAAGATACAAAAGTCCAGGAATTAAGTCCGATTCATCGCCGGAAGCGGGCGAGATCTTGGGTGGCGCGCGGGCCGTCTGCGCGCTACATGGCAGCATGATCCAACGTGACCGCCTCATCTTCAAGATCTGTTCCACCAGCTTGTGGACCGTTGCGGAAGCCGCCGGCCGTTTCGACGGCGCACCGGTGGACCTTGCCGACGGCTATATCCATTTCTCCACCGCCGCCCAGGCCCGAGAGACCGCCGCCAAGCACTTCGCGGGACAGGAAAATCTGCTTCTGGTCGCGGTCGAGGCGGCGAACCTCGGGGAAGCGCTGAAGTGGGAAGTCTCGCGCGGCGGCGCCCTGTTTCCCCATCTTTATGCCGCACTCCCCCTCTCCGCCGTCGCCTGGGTGCGCCCGCTGCCCCTCGGCCCCGACGGGGCGCATATATTCCCAGTTGAGATGCCTGCGCCTTAAGCGGAAAACGTGCGGTTCAGCAGGGTCGGTCACCCTCCCCCCTTGCGGGGGAGGGACACGGCGGCCCGTTCATCCGCGAATCTCGATTGAACCCTAGCGCGCGAACGTGCGGTTCAGCAGGACCGGCAGGCGCAGGGCCTGAAGGGCGCCGCGCGCCCCGAGGAACACCAGGAAGGCGAGCCAGAGCCCTTCGTTTCCAAGTGGCCGCAGCAAGAAGAACGACCCGAGATACAAGGCGAGCGAGAGCAGCATCAGATTGCGCATGTCGCGCGACCACAGCGCGCCGATATAGATGCCGTCGAACGCATAGGCCGCCACTCCGACCACCGGCAAAATCGCCGCGAAGATCAGGAATTCGCGGGCCGCGACACGCACTTGCGGGCTGGTGGTCATGAGATCGACGATCGCCGGCCCGGCCGAAAGATAGAGCGCGCAGGTGCACAGCGCGAAGCCGAAGCCCCACATCAGCACGAGCCGCACCGCCCGCCCGAAGGCCGGCCGGTTGCGTGCGCCCACCGCCTGCCCGCAGATCTGCTCGGCGGCGGTCGCGAACCCGTCGAGAAAATAGGCGGCGAGAAGAATCATGTTGTTCAGCAGGGCGTTGGCGGCCAGCACCACGTCGCCCGCCCGCGCGCCCTGGGCGGCAAAAAAGCTGAAGCCCGCCAGAAGCGCGGCGGTGCGGATCATGATGTCGCGGTTGAGCACGAAGGTCGCCATCAGCCGCACGCGGTCGAACAGCACCGCTTGCGGCACCGCGAGGCGGAATTTCAGCAGGCGCGCACAGAGCAATAGTCCCGCAACGGCGCCAAGAACCTCGGCCAGAAGCGTGCCTGCCGCCGAGCCCGCGACGCCCCAGCCGAGCACCAGCACCAGGATCACGGTCGCCGCCATGTTTACCAGGCTGATCCCCACCTGGATCGCCAGCGCATGGCCGGTGCGGCCGATGCCGGTGAGCCAGCCCACCAGCGCATAATTGGCCAGCGAGAACGGCGCCGCCCAGATGCGGATGTGGAAATAAGCCGCCACCGCCGCATCCACTTCCGGGCTTGCCCCCGCCAGCGCCCGCGCGCCAAGGCCGATGGGCCATTGCAGGAGGATGAGGGCGAGCCCGCAGGCCAGCGCCAGCAGCAGCGCCCGCGCCGCGACCGCGCGCGTCTCCTGCGCATCGCCCTGCCCCAGCGCCTGGGCGGCGAGGCCCACCGTGCCCATGCGCAAGAAGCCGAAGCCCCAGAACAGGAAATCGAAGATCACCGCGCCCAGCGCCACCCCGCCCATGAGCGCCGCATCGCCGAGCCGCCCCACCACCGCCGTATCCGCCACGCCCAGCAGCGGCGTGGTGAGATGGGCAATCGTCATGGGCAAGGCGATCGCCAGCACGCGGCGATGCGAGACCTCCACCGGGCGCGGCCCCTCGCCCGTCCCCGCCTCGAGCGCGCGGGGCGGCGACTGGATTTCGGCGGAACTCATGATCCGGCCTTCCCCGTGCGCGGCATCCTCGGAAGGGTCAGCGGCTGCCGCGCACGAGGCGCAGGATCAGCCACAAGGGGAAGACGATGACCGCGCCCAGCAGGAAATAGCGCCACAGGCGCTCGAACGCGTCGAAGCCGAAGGTGAAGAGATTTTCCACCAGATGCCGCAGGCTGGAGAGCAGGTTGCGCGGATCCAGCCCGAGCGCGGCGAGAATCACCCCCACCACGACGGAAAGCACGATCAGCCGCACCAGGACCAGAGCGGGCGAGCCGCCGAAAAAGCGGGTGAGCTGGTTGTTTCCCTCGGCCATGGCGCACTCCCGGATCGGCACAGGCGCTCATTTAGCACGCGCCGCCGAACCGCGGGAACCTGTTCGCGCGCCGCGCCGAGGGGCGGGAACAGGTTCCCGCCCGCCGGTGCGAAATGGAACCGCCGTCAGGTTCCGGGCTGGCGGACCACCCGCAGATAGGGCTTCACCGTGGTCCAGCCCTCGGGAAACTTCTCCTTCGCCGCCGCATCGGACACCGAAGGGACGATGATGACATCCTCGCCCTGCTTCCAGTCCGCTGGGGTTGCGACCGAATGCTGGGAGGTGAGTTGCAGCGAATCCAGCACCCGCAGGATTTCCTGAAAATTGCGGCCGGTGCTGGCGGGATAGGTCAGGGTCAGCTTCAGCTTCTTGTCCGGCCCGATGATGAACACCGCGCGCACGGTCGCGGTGTCGCTGGCGTTGGGGTGGATCAGGTCATAGAGGCCGGAGACCGTCTTGTCGCTGTCGGCGATCAGCGGGAAATTGAGCTGCGCGCCGGTGGCGTCGGCGATGTCGCTCACCCATTGCGGGTGATTTTCGAGCGTATCGACGGAGAGGCCGATGACCTTCACGTTGCGCTTGTCGAATTCGCCCTTCAGATGCGCCACCTGCCCGAGCTCGGTGGTGCAGACCGGCGTGAAATTCTTGGGATGCGAGAACAGGATGCCCCAGGAGTCCCCGAGCCATTCATGAAAGCGCACCGGGCCCTCGGTGGTCTGGGCGGTGAAATCGGGAACCACGTCCCCCAAGCGCAGCGACATGACGGCTCTCCTAAATACGAATAAAAATCGTAATTAATATTATCATACTACAAACGACGTGTAATGAAAGGCCTTATTGGGGAACAGGGTGGGGTGCCGCGCGTTGACCTCATGCAGCTTACAAATTCATAACCTTGGGAGGCGAACCATGCGCATGCGCATATGGGCGCCGCTCGCTGCGGCGCTTCTCACCACATCGACGCTGGCCCTGCCGGCGCGGGCAGACGAAGCCGAATTTCTGGCGCGCTTTGAGGGCGCATGGTCCGGCGCGGGTTCGTTGAAACCCACGGCCCGTTCCCTCAGCGTTCCCCTGGACTGCGCAGCCAGTGGAGACACCGGCGCACGCTCGCTGTCCCTAGGCGGGAAATGCAGCGCCTTGATCCTCAGCCGGGCATTGTCGGCCGATCTGAAATTCGATCCGGCGACAAAGCGCTATAGCGGCATCTACATCACCGAGGGCGATGCGCCGGCAGCGTTGAACGGCGTGCGGGCGGGTGATTCCCTGGTGCTCGCGGTGAGATGGCCGAAGCCGGTCAATGGCGACAGCGATGCCACCATGATCATCCGCAATGCCGGGCAAGGTAAATTCAGCTTCACCGTACGCGATGCGGTGGAGCCGGGCGGGCCGACTGTGACAACGGCCAACTTTACCTTGAGCAAGGACGGCCGCACGGCACGGGCGAACTAAGCGCGCCCGTGCCTTGGTCGTTGCCTTAAAGACGCGGGCGGCGGGGACTATCCCAGCTTCTCTTTGATCAGCGCGCGCGTCTCGGGAACGCCGTAGATCTCCACGAACGAGCCGAAGCGCGGGCCTTTCTCCAGCCCCAGCAGCACCTGATAGAGCGTGTTGAACCATTGCACCGAAACGCCCGGCCGCTCCGGCGTGGCGCCCTTGGCTTTCAGGTCCTGATAGCGCGCAATGGGCCGCGCCACGTCATAGAGCGCGGTCTGGATGTCGTCGGCTGTGGCGTCGGCGGGCAGCGCCGCGAGCGCTTTATCCAGCGCCTCCAGGGCTTCGCGCTCCACCGCATCGGGGGTGCGATACACCTTGTTCGGCTTCACGAAGCTATGGAAATACTTCACCGCATAGCCCACCAGCTCGGCGAGCTTGGGGTGGCTCTGCGCCGACACGCCGTGCACATGGCGGTTCAGGAAGCCCCATAGCACCGCCTCGTCCTCGGTATTGGAGGCCGAGGCGAGGTTCAGCAGCATGGTGAAGGACACCGGCATCTCGATCGCCGGCGGCTCGCCCGAATGGATGTGCCACACCGGATTGCCCAGCCGGTTCTTCCAATCCTGCGTGGGATAGCGGCCGAGGAAGCCGAAATATTCGTCCACCGCCTTGGGGATGACATCGAAATGCAGCTTCTTGGCGGAGCGCGGCGACTGGAACATATAGAGCGCGAGACTCTCCGGGCTGGCATAGGTCAGCCATTCGTCGATGGTCAGGCCATTGCCCTTGGACTTGGAGATCTTCTGGCCGTTCTCGTCGAGGAACAGCTCATAGACATAATGTTCCGGCGCGGTGCCGCCCAAGATTTCGCAGATCTTGTCATAGACCGGCGCATTGGTCTGGTGGTCCTTGCCGAACATCTCGAAATCGACGCCGAGCGCGGCCCAGCGGGCGCCGAAATCCGGCTTCCACTGCAATTTCACATGGCCGCCGGTGACCGGGACGGTCTTGTCCACCCCGTCTTCGTCGGTGAAAGTGATGGTGCCGGCCTTGGCGTCCACCGCCTTGAGCGGCACATAGAGCACCCGCCCACTGGTGGGCGAAATCGGCAGGAACGGGCTGTAGGTGGCCTGGCGCTCCTCGCCGAGGGTGGGCAGCATCACGGCCATGATGGCGTCATACTTCTCCGCCGCGCGCAGCAACACCGCGTCCAGCTTGCCGGACTTGTAATAATCGGTCGCGCTGGCGAATTCATACTCGAAGCCGAACGTGTCCAGGAAGCGCCGAAGCATGGTGTTGTTGTGGTCGCCGAAGCTCGCGAAATCCCCGCCGAACGGATTGGGCACGGCGGTCAGCGGCATCTGGAGATAGGGCTCCAGCGCGGCGCGGTCCGGCACGTTTTCCGGGATCTTGCGCATGCCGTCCATGTCGTCGGAAAAGCACAGCAGGCGGGTCTTGATCTTGTCTTCGGTCAGCACGCGGAAGGCGTGGCGCACCATGGTGGTGCGCGCCACCTCGCCGAAGGTGCCGATATGCGGCAGGCCCGAGGGGCCGTAGCCGGTCTCGAACAACACTTCGTCCTTGGGCTGGCGTTTCAGCCGCGCGACGATCTTGCGCGCTTCCTCGAACGGCCAGGCGGTCGCGGTTTCGGCGAACGCATGCAGTTCGGCGGCAAGGGTATCGGTCGGGGCGGGCGCCAGGCTCATGACGGGTCTCCGGTGGGCGCGCAGTGCGGGAAGGCGCGGACACTAGTGCGCGACGCCGCCGGAGGGAAGCGCCGATGTTCGCGCATCGGCACCTCTGCGCTTGCATGCCGCCGGAGCGGGAATAAGGGTCAAAGCGCGGGAATGAAATCCCCGCGCACCACCAGCAGGCGGCGCACTTGCCGCTCGCCCTCGGCCGGCGCGTTGGTAAACGCCATCACCTTCACCCCCGGCTTCAGCTCGGCGGTGGTGGCGCCGGGCTCGAAGCGGACCAGCGAGGTTTCCGGCGTCACCAGCACCTTCTTTTCCCCGGACCCGTATTTGAGGGTGAGCATCTCGCCATCCTTGGCGGTCACCTCCTGCGCGACGGCGGCATTGGTCATGGTGCTGCCCGGCCGGTCCCACGGCCGCGAGCCCTCGCCGGCGCCGCGCTGGTCGGGCGGGAAGACATGGATCGAGACGGCATGATCCAGGCCGTCCGGCGCGGGCACGGAAACGACGCCCACATAGGCATCGGGCTTGATGTCCGCGAGGGTGATCTTATTGACCCCGGTCAGCACGGTGGTGTCGGCAAGGGCCACCTTGGTCGCGCCGTCCTTGGTGTCCAGTGTGAGGTCCCGGCCCTCCACGGCGAGGATCGTGCCGCGGACGATGGACACGGGCGGCTGCTGGGCGAGCGCCGGGACGGCCAGCAGCGTGAGCGCCAGAGACAGCGCGCGCAAGAGGGACAGCGCCGGCAGGAGGCGCCGCGCGGACAGGAGGGAAGGGGTGGGCCTCAGGCCCTGATGGCGGCGGAACATGAAGGTCTCCATGACCCGTGAAACATGCCCTGCATGTGAAGCCCGTTCCGCGCCGGATGCATTACACGCTCGCGTCAACGTCCCTTACGGAAGGCCCGGCGGGCTGTAGCTGGCCGCGCGGCCAAGCTTTGCCGCAACAGGCCGCGCCGCGCGCCGCTAATATAGCCCCACCGGGAACCAGCGCAGGTAAAGATCGGTGTAAATGCCCTTTTCCCACAGCCGCTGGAGCGCATAGTCGATGGCCCGGCGCACCTGATCGTTACCGGATTTCACCGCCACCGCCAGCCCATCGCCGAAATAGCGGCTCTCGGTGAACGGTCCCCCGGTGAAGGCGCAGCAGCCTTGCGAGGAGGAGCCGTTCAGCCATAGCGCAAGGCCGATGGCATCGCCGAACAGCAGGTCCACCTTGCCGGTGCGCAGCGCCTCGCGGGCGGCCTGCGCATCGGGATAGGGGCGGATCGCCGCTTCGTTGAAGAACGCCCGCAGATAGGCTTCGTGCGCCGTGCCGGCGACCACCGCCACGCTCTTGTTCGCCACCTGCTCCGGCGTCGCCTCGGCAAGGCCCTGCCCCTTGCGCGCGACAAAGCGGGCCGGCGTGCCGAGATAGCGCTCGGTGAAATCCGCGCGCTGGCGGCTTGCGGGGTTCCCGGCGATCCCGGCGATGGCCGCATCCGCCTTGTTCTGGTCGAGGCTGTCCAGCAGCGTGTCGAAGGGCACCGCCTGGATGGTGCAGGAAATGGCGAGTTCCGCGCAGATGGCGCGCGCGAGATCCACGTGGAATCCCATCAGGGTCCCGTCCGACGAGACGAAATTGAAGGGCGGATAATCGTCCGTGGTCAGAAAGCGCAGATTGCCCGGCAGGCGCGAGGCATCCGGCCGCTCGACCCGCCGCTCGGGATTCCAGAAGCTGGGCACCAGCGCACCGGCACGCTCAGAGGGGCCGGCGGTCTGCGCGCGCACCGGCGCCGCGGGCCACAGCAGCACCGCGAACAGCAGGAGAACGCCCAAAATATCACAGGTTGCAGAGACTGGCCCTTGCTTCTGTTTCATCGTACCGTTCTGCCAGTTGCAGGGGGCTGCGGGGGGAACTCTGGGTGGGCAAGGACGCGCGGAGCCAGATGGCCCGGGCGCATGATACGCATGCGCAGGACGGATTTGCGCCGGGATGGGCGCGGACGCAAGGGGGCGACCGGCAATGGCCGGAAGACGTGACGATCGACGCGGCCGCGCCATTTGAACCTGCACCCTCCCGCCCGCCTCGCCTGCCAGGGGCGCACCGGCCGGACACGCGCGCAGGCGCTGCCCCCGGCGGCGTCCGCCTGCCGCCGGAACTCGCCGCACTGCGCGGCCTGCTGCCCGACGCGACCCTCGCCGCCGCGCTCGCGCGCGCCCGCCATCTCGGCGTCGGCGGCGACGAGGTGCTGATCGCCGCCGGCCTGATCACTCCGGATGCCGCCAGCGCGGCCCTCGCCGCCCATCTCGGCCTGCCGCGCGCGGTGCTGCCGCGCCGCCTGCCGCTCGATGCGGACGGCGCCCGCGGCGCGCTGCGCACCGGCATGCTGGCGCAGGAAGATCCCGTGCAGGGCGCCGCCTTCACCCTCTGCCCGCGCGGGCATGGGGCGCGTCGGCTGGCGCGCGCGGTGGTACAGGACCCCGGCCTTGCCGCCCGCACCTCCATTCTCGCGCCCGAGCGCCTGCGCGCCTATCTCGCGCGGCACGCGGGGCCGGCCCTGACGCGGCAGGCCGCCTCCGACCTGCGCCGGCGCATGCCGCACTTTTCCGCGGCCCTGATCTCGCCGGCGCGCATCCTGGCGGGACCGCTGTTGCTCGCGGCCGCGCTGCTCGTGACCGGGTTGCTCGCCACGCCACAAGCGACTTTCCTTGCCCTCCAGGCCGTGCTTTCGATCATGTTCCTCGGCGCGATCGCCCTGCGCCTCGCGGCGTGCTTCATCGCGCCCGAGCCCGATGCCGCATGCCGGCTCGGCGACCATCATTTGCCGATCTATACCGTGATGGTGCCGCTCTACCGGGAAGCGGCGGTGCTCCCGCGCCTCGTCGCGGCCCTGGCGGCGCTGGACTATCCGCCCGAGAAGCTGGACATCAAGCTGGTGGTGGAGGAGGACGACCGCCAGACCCGCGAGGCCCTGCGCCGCATGGCGCTGCCGGCGCGGTTCGAAATCATCCCGGTGGCCGCCATCGGCCCGCGCACCAAGCCCAAGGCGCTGAACGCCGCCCTGCCGTTCGCGCGCGGCCAGTTCCTGGTGGTCTATGATGCCGAGGATATTCCCGAGCCGGGGCAATTGCGCGCCGCGCTCGCCGCGTTCCAGAGGGGCGGCCCCCATCTCGCCTGCGTCCAGGCGCGCCTCGCCATCGACAATGGCGGCGACAGCTGGATCAGCCGGCAATTCGCGCTGGAATATGCCGCGCAGTTCGACGTCATCCTGCCCGCCGTCGCGACGTTCGGCCTGCCGATGCCGCTCGGCGGCACCTCGAACCATTTCCGCCGCAGCGTGCTCGAAGGGGTGGGGGCGTGGGACCCTTATAATGTGACGGAAGATGCCGATCTCGGCCTGCGCCTCGCCCGCAAGGGCTGGCGCACCGAGGTGATCGCCTCCACCACCCATGAGGAAGCCCCGGTGCACGTGCGCACCTGGCTGCGCCAGCGCACGCGCTGGATGAAGGGCTGGGCGCAGACGCTGCTGGTGCATGGGCGCGATCCGCGCCGCCTGGTGCGCGAACTGGGCGCGGGCCAGACGGCGGGGGCGATCCTGCTTCTCGCCTTTCCGTTCGTCGCCGCGCTGCTGCATCCCCTGTGCGTGGCGGTGCTGGGCTGGGATCTGGCGCGCGGCGCCTTGGGCGGCACGGTTTCCGGTCTGCCGGAACTGCTGATCTCCGCGCTCAGCTACACCAATCTCGCGCTCGGCTATGGCGGGGCGGCGGTGCTGGCCCTCTGCGGGGCGCGGCGGCGCGGCCTGCTCGCCAGCGCCTTTGTGCTGCCCCTGCTGCCGCTCTATTGGCTGCTGCTGTCGCTCGCCACGGTGCTGGCGCTGGTGGAGCTGATCCGCGCGCCGCACCAATGGAACAAGACCGAGCACGGCATCTCCGCCCGAACCCGCGCGCGGCCCGGCGCTTCGGGAGCGCGTCAGAAGGAGATCAAAGGTAACGCCGCAGGTCGGCCGCCGCCTCGGCCGGTGGCCGCTTAAGATTGAACGGCGCGAGGAATGCCCCGGTCTTGTCCATCAGATAGACCACGGCGGTGTGGTCCATCGTGTAGTCGCCGCCTTCGAGCGGCACCTTCTTGGAATAGACGCGATAGGCGCGCTTCACCGCATCCACCTGCTCGGGCGTGCCGGTGAGGCCCTTGAGCTGGGGGGAGAAGCTGGACAGATAGGATTTTATCACCTCCGGCGAATCCCGCTCGGGGTCGACGGTGATGAAATAGGCCTGGAGCTTGTCCGCATCCGGGCCCAGCGCGCCGAACACCTCGGACATTTCGAACAAGGCGGTCGGGCACACGTCCGGGCAATGGGTGAAGCCGAAGAAGATCAGCGAGGGCTTGCCCTTCAGCACGTCCTGCGTCACCGGCGCACCGGTCTGGTCCACGAGTTGGAACGGCCCGCCGATGGTGGCGAGGGTGGCGACCGGGCTTTGCTGCCGCGCGGGCAGCAGGGCGGTGGTCACGGCCACCAGGATCGCTGCGCCCGCGAGAAAGCTCGCGAACAGGACGAAGATCTTGGTGCGGGGGGACATGACGACCTCGTTTCAGGCCCGGCGCGCCATGCCGGGCAAGGCCGTGGCACACGGGCGGATAGGACCCGGCGTGGAAGACCCGGCGTGGAAGGCTCCGGCGTGGAAGGATTACCCCGGCAGGGATTAAGCGCGCCCTGATTAGGCGTGCCAAGGCCCAAGGTCCATCGGACCGATGGGCGCAGGATCGCCGTTCGCACCGGCTGGACACCGCCCGCGCAGGCCCGCCGCACCCCCTGCCGGGCGTCGAGGCCCGGCCGGCGCGCGCTCACAGGCATCCGCCGAAGCCGTTGGCGAGCATGTCGAGGAAAACCGCCGGCCCGTGCACCATCCACAGCAGCCCCGCCCCGGCGAAAAGGGCCACCGCGACCATGAGCACGGCCGCAAGCGCAACCGACTGTCCGCCGAATGCGCTCGCACGCGGGGCAGGCACGGCGCGCGGCGCCGCGGCCGTCCAATCGCCGCCGCTTGCTCCCTCGCTTGCTCTCGTCATGGCGCGGTCCCGTCCCTGTCCCGGCGTCCCTGTCACGGCATGGCTGCCGATGTCAGATAAGCTTACAGCGCAGACGGCCCCGCGCCAAGGCGAGCAATGTCAAAGGTTTGTGTGCCCCCGCCCCGGCGCGCCCGCGCCTTTGCGTGCTTTCGCGCCCGGCCGCACCGTTGACGCCCGGAACCGGCCCGCCTAGTTTGCCGCCATGTCTTTTTCGGAGAGCAAGAACCGGCGTGCCGGTGCGGCGATGCTGCGAATTCTCCGCCCGGTCGATCTCATCGGCCGGGCACGATAACGCGCATCCTGCTTCTTCTTCCTGCTTCGGAATAGACTTCCATGACTTCCCATTGCTGCGCGCCGGCCGGCGACGCGACGTATCGCCTCGTTCTCGAGGCCGAACCCGAGTCCAACGTGCTCCTGCGCCTCCTCGAACCCTTCGTCATCCATAACGTGCTGCCCGATCATCTCGA
>NCEH01000072.1 GCA_002304505.1 Rhizobiales bacterium 32-66-11
CGGCGGGCTTCCACCTCGATCGCCTGGCCGATGAAGCGGATGGAATTGACGTTCTTGATCTCGCAACGGGTGCCGAGCGGCTCGCCGGGGCGACGCACAGAGACGTTCACGTCGGCGCGCAGATTGCCCTTCTCCATGTCGCCGTCACAGGTGCCGAGATAGCGCAGGATGGAGCGCAGCTTGGTCACATAGGCGCGCGCCTCCTCGGAGGAGCGCAGGTCCGGGCGGGAGACGATCTCCATCAGTGCCACGCCGGAACGGTTCAGGTCCACGAACGAGAGCGTGGGGGAGAGGTCGTGGATGGATTTTCCCGCGTCCTGTTCCAGGTGAAGCCGCTCGATGCCCACAGTGATGCTTTCGCCGTCAGGCAGATCGACGATCACCTCGCCCTCGCCGACGATGGGATATTTGAACTGGCTGATCTGATAGCCCTGGGGCAGATCGGGATAGAAATAATTCTTCCGGTCGAACACCGAGCGCAGATTGATCTGCGCTTTGAGGCCGAGCCCGGTGCGCACCGCCTGGGCGACGCATTCCTTGTTGATCACCGGCAGCATGCCCGGCATCGCCGCGTCCACCAGCGACACATGGTCGTTGGGCGGCCCGCCGAATTGTGTGGAGGCGCCGGAGAAGAGTTTGGCGTTGGAAGCCACCTGAGCATGCACTTCCATGCCGATCACCACCTCCCAATCGCCGGTGGCTCCACGAATGAGCTTCTTGGCATCGGCGGGTCGAACGTGAGCGGTCATCGCGGTCCTTCGCAACTGGCGCGGCATGTGCCGCAGGTGATGTGTGTCCCTACTCCCGCGACCTGCTCTCTGGCAACCTTGGGCGCATTGCGCAGCCCCTCTCCGAGCACCGGCAAACCGGGGGCGAAGGGCCGTCCCACGGCAGCCCCGGCAAGGCGCGCGATCGCTTCGGTGAGCGCCGCCGCGCCCGCGTGCGACGTTTCCACCCTCTCCGGCGCGTGCTAAGCCGCAGCCGGATTGCGAATGGTTCGAGCGCGCGAAGGGAAGAATATGCGTCTGGCGTCCGTCACTCTCGCACGCGATGAAGCGGACATCATCGAAGTCTTCGTCCGGCACAACCTGCATTTCGTCGACTGCATGTACATCGTCGACGACGGCAGCACGGACGCGACCCGCGCCATCCTGGATCTGCTCCAGGGCGAGGGCTTGCCCCTGGTGCGGATCGAGGATGGCGCGCACGCCGCCTACAACCAGGGCCGCCGCACCACCGGCCTCATGCACCGCGCCATGCGGGACGAGGCGTGGGATTTCATATTCGCCCTCGACGCCGACGAGTTCATTGCCATCGCCGACCGTGCGACCCTGGAAGCGGAGCTGAACGCTCTGCCGGAGCCGCGCATCGGCGCCTTCTCCGTGACCAATTATTTTCCCCACGCGGATGACGATGCCACCGACCCGAACCCCCTGTCGCGCCTGACCCATGTGCTGGACCTGCCGCGCGGCAACGGCAAGGTGATCGTGCCCGGCGCGTTCGCCGGCCATCCCGAAACGCTGATCTCGGACGGCAACCACATCATCAGCCGCTGGCACGCCGAGCAGCCCGTGACGCTGCTCGCCACCGCTGACCTCGCCCATTTCCCGGTGCGGTCGGACGATCAATTGGTGGCGAAATGCATGGTCAGCTACATCCGCTGGCGCGCCCGGCCGGACTACAAGGCGTCCACCGCCTCGCACCATATCGAGGGCGCCCGCGCGCTGATGAAGGAGCCCGGGCTGCTGCTGGAACGGCCGGATCTGCTTCTGCTCGCCTATATTCCCCAGCTCGAGGGACCGGTCGCGGTGCGGCCATTCGTCCAGCGCCGGGCGACGCCGCGCTATCTCGATCTCGCCCGCACCTATCCCTATCGGCGGGTGCTGGCGAGCCTCGATGCGCTGGTGGAAGGCGCGCGCGCCGGCACGGCGGAACTGAATGCCTTGCGGGTCCAAGTCACCAAGGCGCAGGCGCCGTTCCACCTCGCGCTCGCCGCCGCGCTTCGCAAGATGCGACGCTCCTTCCTCAAGCGCTGGCTGTCCTTGCGCACGAAGTGACATTCCGCCTCGGCGGGCTCGCCAGCAGGGTGTCGGTGGCATACATTAAACCAGAACAAGCAGACCGGGACGGCGAGAGCGGCCGAGCCCCGGCGCAGTCGGGTCAGGGAGACCGCAACGCCATGCCAGAGACAGCAACCGGCGAGAGCTGGACCGGATGGCGCGACTTCATCATTGAAAGCCGCGTGCCGGAAAGCGAGATCATCACCTCCTTCGTGTTCCGCCCCGCGGACGGCAAGGGCGTGCCGCGCCACCAGGCGGGACAACATCTCACCTTGCTCATCGAGCCCGAGGATGGCCCGGCGCTGAAGCGAAATTACACGATTTCCGGCCATGCCAATGGGGCTACCTATCGCATCTCGGTCAAACGCGAGGCCCAGGGCGCGGCATCCCGGTGGCTGCACGATGCGGCGGATGCCGGAACACGGGTGAAGCTGATGCCGCCATCCGGCACCTTCGTCCTGCCGGAAGACCAGGAGCGCCCCGTGGTTCTGCTCTCGGGCGGGGTCGGCCTGACGCCGATGGTCTGCATGCTGGAGGCTCTGGCGGCCCAAGCGTCCGGCCCGTCGGCTCATTTCATCCACGGCACGCTGGACGGGACGACCCACGCCTTTTCAAGCCATGTGAAGCGCCTCGCCGCACAGCGGCCCGGCCTTGCGACGACGATCTTCTACGAGCGCCCGCGCGACGGCGATGTGGCCGGCCGCGATTTCGATCGCGCGGGCTTCATCGATCTCGACTGGCTGGCGGAGAACACCCCGCTGGCGCAGGCGGATTATTTCATCTGCGGCCCCTTGCCCTTCATGCGAAATTTCGTTCAAGGGCTGGCCGCGCGCGGTGTGCCGCACGAACGCATTCACTTCGAATTCTTCGGACCGATCGAAGAGCTGCTGGACCCGCAGACCCAAGCCTCGCCCGCCGCTACTTCTCCCGGTGCCAAGGTGGCCCCCATGACCCATGCCAAGCCGTTTTCTCCCGGCACCCTCACCGCCGATCACATCGCCGAAGCCCTCATCGACAGCAATGCCGACGCGGTGGTCGCGAGCGATCGGGAGGGCCTGATCGTGCTGTGGAATCCGGGTGCCGAGCGCATCTTCGGCTTTTCCGAGCAGGAAGCGCTGGGCCAATCCCTCGATATCATCATTCCGGAACCGTTCCGCGCCCGCCATTGGGAGGGCTATCACCAGACGGCGGCGAGCGGTGTCAGCCGTTATGGCGCGGGCGACCTGCTCGCCGTTCCGGGTCTGCACAAGGACGGGCGGCGCTTCTCCATCGAATTCACCATCGTCTTGCTGAAGGACGCCGGCGGGCAGGTCGTGGGCATGGTTTCCACCATCCGCGACGTCAACGCCCGGTTTGAGGAAACGAAGAAGCTGCGCAAGGAACTCGCCGCGCTGAAGGAAAGTGCCGAGTTAAACAAGCCGGCGGCCTGAGCCGCCGGTTCAAGACAGCCAGAGCAATTCGCCCTGCCCGCCCGCGAGCCGGTCGCCCACATGGCGCCGCGCCCGGCCGGAAATGCCGCCCCCGAAGAGCTCCGCGAGAAGCGGGACGCGGCGGGCGAGGAGTTGCAGGGCGATGAGATCGTGCTCGCCCGCATCGCCGAATCCCGGGCCGAGCAAAAGCGGCTCGCGCGCCAGCAGCAGCGTGCCGCGCTTCATGCCGGCGCCAGCCTGAGGGCCGAGGGCTCCGGCGATGGCGATGGTGCCGGCGATCATGTCGCGCGCCGCATGCTCGGCCACGTCCCCGTGAACGAGCACCAGCCCGCCGCGCATGTTCGCGGCGGCCAGCGGCCCGGCATCGCCACGAATTTCAATCGTGCCGCCGGTCATGCCGACGCGCGCGCCGGGCAGAGGGCCCGCGAGCCGGGCGCCGGTTTGACCCCGCACCTCGATCCGCCCGCCCGACATGCAGCCTCCAAGGCCCTCGCCGGCATCGCCCTCGATGGTGAGCAAGCCCCCGCTCATCTGCGCGCCGGCGCACACGCCAATGGGACCGGACACCATCATCTCGCCCGACGCCAAGCCCGCGCCCACGAAATCCATGCGCGGGTCGCCGCCGATCAGGAGCGCGCCGGCCGGGGCGGGCATGAGCGTAAACAACTCGCCGAGGGGCACCCGCGCGGTGCCATAGGGCAGAGACAGGTGCTCCACCTCGCTCCGGCTGAGCCCGGCGAGGGCGTGCGGCGTCAGCCCCGACAGGTCGAGACGTGCGGCAAGCGATGCCCGCAACCTGAGTTCATAGCCGCTCACGCCATCAGCTCCCGCAGCTTGAAATGGAACGGGCCGAGATTGCCGCCATAATTTCCCGCATCAATGGCGACGATGCCCGCCGCCGCACCGAGCGCACACACGGCGGATAGTCCGGCGCGCATGGAGGCGCCGACATCCGCGGCCGACAGCCCGTCGATGACGATTTCAAGCACGCTCTGAACATCGCCCGGCAAGGCGCTCTCGACGCTTGCGCGCAAGGTCGGGCAATAGGCGTCATTGGTGGAGGCGATCATGCCGGGATATTTGCCGCCGATCTTCGAGCCGGACCGCACCACGCCGCCGGGAAACGGCAGGATCGCGCCCTTCACCCGCGCCATCGCGTCGACCGCCTGTTCGGCCGCGTTCAACGCCGCCGCACGTGAGCGCGCCAGGATGAGAAAATTGCCGCCGCCGACCGAAGCCGTGCTGCTGCCCGTGATGTCATCGCACACAAACTCGCCTTCCATCACCGGGATGCGCCAGAACCGGCGGCCCTCGATGCTTTTGGCGATCTGGTGCCCATCACCGAAATAACGCAAAGCCCGGCCGAGCGGCACGCGCGGCCCCTCTTCGATGCCGGCATAGCAGGCGGAGGTGGGGGCGGTCAGCACGCATTGGCCGACCCGCGCCGGGACGATCTTCTTCAGATCCTTCAGCGACATGGCGAAGATGAGCACGGATATGCCCGGCCGCCCGTCGGGCGAGTCCTCCGGCGCGATTTCCCCCTCGATCCCCGCCTCGCAGCCACAGCCGATCACCGAAGTGGCGAAGCCCGTCAGCGACGCGGCGGCGGTGCGCGCCCAGCGTGGCGTGTCGGCGGTGATGACGAGCCGCGTGCCCGCCATGGGAAAGGCTTCGGCGAAGCTGTCGCGGATCTCGACCCCGTTCAGGTTCACGGCGCGCACTCCACGATAACATGGCCTCGCGATCCGCCATGTCCGCATAGAGCACCACGTCGCCGATGGCGCCGGGCGCGAGATGGCCGCGATCCTTGAGGCCCAGCGTGCGCGCCGGCGCGGCGCGGGTGACGATGGCGATCTCCTCCAGCGTGTATTCGCGCTTGAGCTCGACAAGATTGGTGTGCGCCCGTGCCGCCTTGTGCAGCCGCGCCAGTTGCTCGGCGCGGAAATCGCGGTCCATCAGCAGGCGGATCAGGTGGGGATAGGAGGTGAACGGCCCGCCGTTCGGATGATCGGTGGTAAGAAACACCCGCCATGGGTCCTCGATCAGGAGGAACAATTCCAGGCCGATGGCCCATTGCAGGGCATTGACGAAGGATGTGTCGCGATAGGCGAACGGCACCACCCCGCAGGCGGCATCGCACTCGATGTCCATGCCGACCCATTTGTTCGGGCTGGCGATGGAATGATTGCGATATTGCGCCATCAGGTCGGCGGAAGCCGTCACCGTCTGGCCGAACATGATCTGCCCCACGTCCACGCTGATATGGGGATTTGCGTTCACCGCCGCCGCGATTTCCGCCGCGCCGGACGAGAAGCGCCGGTCGCCTTCCGTGCCATAGGCGTGGAACTGCACATGGGTGAGATGCAGGGGAAAACCCTCGGTCGCGCCGATGGTGGAGAGCGTCGTCGCCACATTGCCCGGAACGCCGAGATTGCAGCCGTGCAGATGGATGGGATGGGGGATTCCCAGCTCCGTCACCGCGCGCTGCAAGCTCTGCAGCACCCGGCGCGGGGTGAGCGCGTAATGCGGTCCGGCCTCGTCCAGGTCGAGGCTGCGGGCATTGAACTTGAAGGCGGAAATCCCGCCGGGATTGACGATCTTGATGGCGCAGGTCTGGGTCGCCGAAAGCATCCAGGCGACATAATCGTTGATGGCGGTCTGGCTCTCGCCCTGCGCGATCAGGCGCAGCAGGAAATCATCATTGCCGAGCACCAGGAAGCCGCCGGTGTCGATGTTGGGAATATCGGCCATTTCCAGATGCGCATGGCGCGCATTGGCGCCCACCATGGCCGGCTCGAACACGGCGGTGTAACCCATCTGGGAATAGCGGCAGCCAGTGACATGGGTGGTCGGCGCCGCGTTTCCGCCGCCGCAGCCGCAGAAGGCGCCGAACGGCTCGGGATGGGCGCGCCGATCCTCTCCCATGAGCAGGCGCGCGAGGTTCACCTTGCCGCCGGCAATATGGCTGTGCAGATCGATGCCGCCCGCCATCACGATGCAACCGGCGGCATCGTGGGTCTCGTCCGCGCGCAGGGCGGGATCGTCGGCGACGATGCGGCCGTCCTCGATCAGGACGTTGCCCAGCAGGTCCACCATGCCGGAGGCGGGATCGAAGATCCGCCCGTTCGTGATGCGCACCCTCATGGCGCCCTCCCCGCTTGCAGGATCGCGGCGGCCGCCTGGGCGACGCTCGCCAGCCCGGCTTCGCGCAGTTTCACGAGCGGCAGGCACACCACGCTGTCCATGCGGAACACTTGGCCCGCATGGTCGATGCCCGGCGTGCCCACGGGAATGAAAACATCCGGCTCGCGGGGAAATTCGGTATGGGGATGGGCCAGCGCGATCAACGGGCCGGACGAAAAGGCCGGCGGCGCATCGGGACGAAAGGCGCTCACATGCAGCAGCAGGTCGGCATCGCGCACCGCCCGGCTGGTGGCATAAAGGCCCGGCGCGTGGCTGGCTTCGCCGTGCGCCACGAGCGTGCGCAGCGGATAGCCGAACCGCCAGAGCGCCATCTGGTGCGCGCCGATGAGATTGTCGCGCCCGCCCAAGGGAAAGACCGCCGCGCGCGTGGTCTCGTTCAGCTTCGCAACCATGGCGGCGGCATGGCCGACGATGCGCTCGCCCTCGGCGGGATCGAGCGCGCCGGCATTCCAGGTGAAAACGGCATAGCGGGCGGCCCTGAGCGCGCCCGCCAGCTCGGCGAGCGCCGCGCCCAGCGCGCCGTCGAAAGCGCCGCCTAGGGTCTTCACGGAGCGCCCGTCCACGAATGCGTTGAGGCCCGCCATGGCGTCGGCAAGCAGGGCGGGCGGCACGGGGCTGTGCGTTACGTCGTGGCCGGCAAGGGCCGCGCGTGCGGCCGGTCCCGCGAGATCGCCGAGGAACACCACGCGGCGGGGGTGCGCGCGGTTCGTGAACAGCGGTGCCTCGTCGGATTCTTGCGGATCGCCCGAGGCCGCCGGCAGGGCGCGTTCGAAGAAGCGGGCGAAGTCGGGCGTCGGGTCCGCGCCCACCACCACCAGCAGGTCGCAGCGATTGCGGACCTCCGCCAGCGTGGTGGCGATCCAGCCGCGCCGCTGGAGCGTGTCCAAATTGCGAAACAGCCCGCTGGACGCGGCATGATCGAAACTGGCGCCGAACCGCATGGCGAGATCGAACACCCCGCGCAGCCCGTCCACGTCCGCGCCGAGCCCGGAGAAAACCGCGGACCGGCTTGCGGCAAGCAGCGAGCCGGCGCGCGCGGCTGCCTCCTCCAGCGAGGTTTCCCGTCCCGCCACGCGCGGAAGGGGCGGCGCACCGTCGGAGCGCTCAAGCAGCGCGGCCGCCTGCGGGCACGCAATGCGCGGGCGTACGGCACGTCCCTGCACCTGCACCTCCAGGTCGTCACACCCGAGGCCACAGAAGCCGCACACCAACTCCGTTACGATACGGGATGTTGCGCCGGGGGACGTCGCAACGGGGGGCATGGCGGGGTCAATCATATTTGAGATAAGCGAAGCGCAGATCGTTGGCCGGCGTCCCCTCCAGCGGCCCGCCCTCCTCCGCACCGGGCTGCCATTGCACCACCTCTTCGATCTTCCGCGCCAAGGCGAAGTCGCGTTCGGTGATGCCCTTGGCGTCATGGGACATGAGGCGCACCTCGACCCAGGCATAGGAGGCGGTGATATCGGGATGGTGCCAGGCGGCTTCCGCGAGATGGCCGACCGTGTTGATCACCATCAGCGTGCCCTTCCAGCTGTTGGTACGGTAGGTGCGGCGGATCCAGCCGTCTTCCAGCCGCCAGTGGGGCAGATCGGACGCGAGACGGGTGATGATGTCTTCGGACGAATAGGTCTTCTTGCGGTCGACAGGCATGTCGCGCGCCTCCTTCAGCGGGGGATCCCGATCAAGACGCTGCGGCGGTTACCCGCTTGTCGTTGCAGTGCTCCGGATGTCCGGGCCATGCGTCCGTTCTTGGGAATAGAGCTAACATCATCCGGGACAGGCGCAAACCCGTCCCGGGTCACTTTCACAGCCCGTGCTGCCGCTTGGCAGCCGTCAGGGTGTTTTGGAGCAGGCAGGCGATGGTCATCGGGCCGACGCCGCCGGGCACTGGCGTAATGAGCCCGGCGATGCCCTGCGCCTCCTGAAAGGCCACATCGCCCACGAGGCGGGTCTTGCCGTCGCCCTTGGGCACGCGGTTGATGCCCACGTCGATCACGGTGGCGCCGGGCTTGATCCAATCGCCGCGCACCATTTCCGGCCGGCCGACGGCGGCCACCAGAATGTCGGCGGTGCGGCATTCGCCCGGCAGGTCGCGGGTGCGCGAATGGGCGATGGTGACGGTGCAATCCTCGCGCAGCAGCAATTGCGCGGCCGGCTTGCCGACGATGTTGGAGCGCCCCACCACGACCGCCTTGAGGCCCGAAAGATTGCCCAGATGATGCTTCAGCAGCATCACGCAGCCGAGCGGCGTGCACGGCACCAGCGCGTCAAGGCCCACGGCGAGACGGCCGGCATTGACCACGTGGAAGCCGTCCACATCCTTGGCCGGATCGATGGTGGAGAGCACCTTGTTGGTGTCGATATGGGCCGGCAGCGGCAATTGCACGAGAATGCCGTGGACCGCCGGATCCGCATTGAGCTTGGCCACCAGCGCCAGCAAGTCCGCTTCTGAGGTCTCGACCGGCAGCTTGAATTCGAACGAGGCCATGCCGGCTTCGGCGGTCTGGGCGGCCTTGTTGCGCACATAGACCTGGCTTGCGGGGTCCTCCCCCACCAGCACCACCGCAAGGCCGGGCTTCACGCCGGCGCGCGCTGCGAGATCCGCGACCTCGACTGCAATGCGGGCCCGCAGATCGGCCGCGAAGGCCTTCCCATCTATAAGCTTGGTTTCGATCACAATCGTCCCCCGCGAACGCAAACTGACACGCTGCGCGCCTTGTCGGCAGATGTCGCGCGACGTTCAAGACAAATCGGTCCAGCCCCCGCGTGGAGCCGCCATTCCTGTCTTAAAGGGATAAAAAGTTTCGTAAAGAGAAAATTTTATTCGTCAGAGCTTCGCGCTTCGCCGAGATGCTTGTCTTCATAGGCGATGGTCCATTCGATGAGGTCGCGCCAAACGCGCTCGGTCAGGTCCGGGGGCAGGCCAGCGGCGGCGGCGCGCAGGCCCACGCGTTCCACCACCTCTTCCACCCGATCGGGAAGCAGAGCAGGAATGCCTTCCCGCTCCTTCACGATCACGACGTTTTTGACCACGGCGAGCCGCTGCACCAGCAGATCCACGATCTGATCGTCGATGGCATCAATGGCGTCGCGCGCGTCCGCAAGGGCGAGAGGAATGCCCTCCCGCTGCGGCCGCGCGCCGGCGCTCACTTGGCCCACCACAGGTCTTCCACCGGGAAGCGGCCGGCGGCATCCTCGATCACCTGGGCGAGGGAAAACAGCGTCTCCTCCTCGAACGGGCGGCCGATCATCTGCAAGCCCAGCGGCAGGCCGTCCGCCGAGAAGCCGGCGGGCACCGAAATGCCGGGCAGGCCAGCGAGATTCACCGTCACCGTGAACACGTCGTTGAGATACATCTCGACCGGATCGGCCTTGCTCTTCTCGCCGATGCCGAAGGCGGGCGAAGGCGTGGTCGGCGTCAGCACGGCATCGACGCCCTGCGCGAACACGTCGTCGAAGTCGCGCTTGATGAGGCTGCGCACCTTCTGCGCCCGCAGATAATAGGCATCGTAATAGCCGGCCGAGAGCACATAGGTCCCGATCATGATGCGGCGACGCACCTCCGGGCCGAAGCCGGCGGCACGGGTGCGCTCGTACATCTCCGCGACATCGCGGCCCGGAACCCGCAGGCCGTAGCGCACGCCGTCATAACGCGCGAGATTCGAGGACGCTTCCGCGGGCGCGACGATATAATAGGCCGGCAGGGCGTATTGCGTATGGGGGAGCGAGATGTCCACCACCTCCGCGCCCGCATCGCGCAGCATCTCCGCGCCCTGTTCCCACAATTCGACGATCTCCGGCGACATGCCCTCCACGCGATATTCGCGCGGAATGCCGATGCGCTTGCCCTTCACCGAGGCGCCCACCGCATCTTCATAATTGGGCACGCGCAGATCTACACTGGTGGAATCCTTCGGGTCGTGCCCGGCCATGGAGCGCAGCAGAAGGGCCGCGTCGTTCACCGAACGCGCGAACGGACCGGCCTGATCCAGGGACGAGGCATAAGCGACGATGCCCCAGCGCGAGCAGCGCCCGTAGGTCGGCTTCATGCCGACAGTGCCGGTGAAAGCGGCAGGCTGGCGAATGGAGCCGCCGGTGTCGGTACCGGTGGCACCGGCGCACAGGAACGCCGCCACCGCCGCCGCCGAGCCGCCGGAGGAACCGCCGGGCACGAGCGGGGTGGTGTCCCCCTCGCGCCGCCAGGGCGAAACCACGGGGCCGAAGGCCGAGGTCTCGTTCGACGAGCCCATGGCGAACTCGTCATTGTTCAGCTTGCCCAGCATTACCGCCCCGTCGCGCCAAAGCTGCGCGGTGACAGTGGATTCATAGGGCGGCACGAAATTTTCGAGAATCTTCGATCCGGCGGTGGTCGCGACGCCGTCGGTGCAGAACATGTCCTTGACGCCGATTGGCATGCCTTCGAGCGGACCGCCTTCGGAATTGGAGATTCGCGCATCGCTGGCCGCGGCCATGGCGAGCGCCTTCTCGGCCGTCTCTTCCAGATAGGCATTGAGGCCGCGGGCCTGCGCCATGGCGTCGAGATAGGACTGGGTCAGTTCGACCGCCGTGAATTCCCGCAGCGCCAGCTTTTCACGCGCCTGGGTGAGGGTGAGCTGATTGAGCGCGGTCATTCCACCACCTTCGGCACGGTAAAGAAGCCGCCCTCGGCATCGGGCGCGTTCGCGAGGATTTTTTCGGGATAATGGCCGTCGGTCACCACATCCTCCCGCAGCGGCAGGCTAAGCGGAATGACGCCGCTCATGGGTTCGACGCCGGACACGTCAAGTGCTGACAATTGCTCGACAAAGGCGAGGATGGCGTTCAATTCCTCCTGAAGGGGCGCAAGTTCTTCCTCGCGCACCGAGATGCGCGCCAGATGCGCAACCCTTCGGACGGTCGCCTGATCGACGGACATGGACAGCTCCCAGCACGCACCGGCCCGCTTTGCGCAGGCGGCGCCAACAGATGGTTCAACCGCAAGCGGTTGAACCATGTTCCGAACGCGAGCGCTGCAATTTTCCGCACGCCGCCCGCGCCCCTCCCCGCCGCTATAGCAAGCCGGGGAATTGCGAGGCAATGGCGCTCGGCGCGAAAGCGCGGGCCGCAGGCAGCAGCAGCCCGCGCGCCGTCACCGCGTCGCGGTCACGGCAGGTCGGTCACGGCATAAGCGCGATCTGCTCCAGGCCGAGCGTCTCGGGATAGCCCAGCACCAGGTTCATGTTCTGCACCGCCTGGCCGGAAGCGCCCTTCACCAGATTGTCCAGGGTGGAGATCACGATCGCCCGCCCGCTCGCGCGGTCGGCGACGACGCCCATCATCACCATGTTGGAGCCGCGCACATGGCGCGACTGCGGAACCTGGCCGAACGGCAGGACATGGACGAACGGCTCGCCCTTGTAGAAGTCCACGAGGATCTTGTGGAGATCCTCCGCCTTGGCGCCGGTGGTGCGCACGTAAAGGGTGGCATAGATGCCCCGGTTCATGGGCGCGAGGTGCGGCACGAACATGGGGGCGACCGGGCGGCCGGCGGCCTTGGTGAATTCCTGGTCCAGCTCGCCCATGTGCCGATGCGAGCCGACGCTATAGGCGTGGATGCCTTCCGACACCTCGGAGAACAGCATCGCTTCCTTGGCCGAGCGTCCGGCGCCGGACATGCCGGTCTTGCTATCGATGACAATGGTTTCCGGCTCGATGGCGCCGGCTTCCAGCAGCGGCACCGCCGGCAGGATGGAAGTGGTGGTGTGGCAGCCGGGATTGGCGATCAGCCGGCCCTTCTTGATCTCGTCGCGATAAATCTCGACCAGGCCGAACACCGCCTCCTTCTGGAGATCGAGGGCGCCATGGGGATGGCCGTACCATTTTTCATAGGCGCCGGGATCGCGCAGCCGGAAGTCGGCGGAAAGGTCCACCACCTTCACCTTGGGCGCCTGCTCGAACACCTTCTTGATGACCTCCTGGGTGGTCGCGTGCGGCAGGGCGCAGAACACGAGGTCCACCGCGTTGAAGTCCACCTCCTCGATGGTGATCAGCTTGGGCAGCGCATAGGGCGCGAACTGGGGGAACACGTCGGCCATGGACTGGCCGGCCTTGCGGTCCGCGGTCAGGGCGACGAGCTCGACACGGGGATGGCGCAGCAGAAGGCGCACGAGTTCGGACCCGGTGTAACCCGAGGCGCCAAGAACTGCGATCCGTGCCTTTGCTGTATCCGACATGTCCTTCTCCCGCCCGTAAGGGCCGTGCGACGTTGGCCGGACTCGTCCGCGCGCGGAACGCTGCGCGGGCGTGTTCGGTCGGGGGTCTGTACACCGATCCCATATCAGGCGAAAGACAGGGATAAGTAACCAGTCCCGCGCTGCGCGCGTTTCCGGTATGTTCCCTTTCGTCCCCTCGCCCTGGCATGATGGCCGGCGGCGATTCGCCCTGAAGCGACTTAAAGAGCCTCATGTCCGATAACGACGATCTGTTTGCCGCGCCCGCCCCCGCCCGCAAGGCCGCAAGCCCGCGCGCCAAGGCGCCCGCCGCCGTGCCTGAGATGGCGGGCGATTATACCGCCGCCCATATCGAGGTGCTGGAAGGGCTGGAGCCGGTGCGCCGCCGCCCCGGCATGTATATCGGCGGCACAGATATCAAAGCGCTGCATCATCTGTTCGCCGAGGTGATCGACAATTCCATGGACGAGGCGGTGGCGGGCCACGCCACCTTCATCGAAGTGCATCTCGCCGCCGACAGCACGCTGACCGTGACCGACAACGGGCGCGGCATTCCGGTGGAGGCGCATCCCAAGTTTCCCGGCAAGTCCACCGTCGAAGTCATCATGACCACCCTGCACGCGGGCGGGAAGTTCGACAGCAAGGTCTATGAGACCTCGGGCGGCCTGCACGGCGTCGGCGTCTCGGTGGTGAACGCTCTGTCCGACCATCTGGAAATCGAGGTGGCGCGCAACCAGACCCTGTATCGCCAGACCTATTCCAAGGGCGCCCCCCTCGGGCCGCTCGCCGAGGTCGGCCGCATCACCAACCGGCGCGGCACCAAGGTGCGCTTCCATCCCGACCCGGAAATCTTCGGCGCCGGCGCTCATTTCGATCCCGCGCGCGTGTTCCGCATGGCGCGCTCGAAGGCCTATCTGTTCGGCGGCGTGGAAATCCGCTGGTCGTGCGATGCCGCGCTTCTGGCGGGCACCACCGGCGTGCCGGAAAAGATGACCTTCCGCTTCCCCGGCGGCCTCAAGGATTATCTGGCCGGCGATCTGGAAGGCCAGACGCTGGTGCATGGCGAGATTTTCGCCGGCCGCATCCAGAAGCAGGGCGGCCATGGCTCGGTGGAATGGGCAGTGGCCTGGGTCGCAGATGGCGACGGCGGCATCTCCTCTTATTGCAACACCATCCCCACCCATGACGGCGGCACCCACGAGAACGGCCTTCGCCTGGTGCTGCTGAAGGGCCTGCGCGATTATGCCGAGCGCATCGGCCAGGCGAAGCGCGGCGCGATCCTGATCGGCGACGACGTCACCGCCGGCTGCGCGGCCATGCTCTCCGTGTTCGTGCGCGAGCCGGAATTCCAGGGCCAGACCAAGGATCGCCTCGCCACGGCGGAAGCTTCGCGCATCGTCGAGCAGGCGTTGCGCGATCCGCTCGACCATTGGCTGGCGGCCAATCCGGTGCAGGCGAACCGGCTTTTGGACCATGTGGTGGAGCGCGCGGAAGAGCGCCTGCGCCGCAAGCAGGAGAAGGAAGTCTCCCGCAAGACCGCCGTGCGCAAGCTGCGCCTGCCGGGCAAGCTCGCGGACTGTTCCAATACCGAGGCGGCAGGGTCTGAAATCTTCATCGTCGAGGGCGATTCGGCGGGCGGCTCCGCCAAGCAGGCGCGCGACCGCAAGACCCAGGCGGTGCTACCGCTGCGTGGCAAGATCCTCAATGTCGCCAGCGCCGGGCGCGACAAGCTCGCCCAGAACCAGCAATTGTCCGATCTGCTCCAGGCGCTCGGCTGCGGAACGCTCGCCCAATATCGCGAAACGGACCTGCGCTACGAAAAAGTGGTCATCATGACCGACGCCGACGTGGATGGGGCGCACATCGCCTCCCTTCTCGTCACCTTCTTCTATCGGCAGATCCCGAAGCTGATCGAGGAGGGCCATCTGTTCCTGGCCGTGCCCCCGCTCTACCGCATCACACAGGGCGCAAAGACCCTCTATGCCCGCGACGACGCCCATAAGGACCTGCTGCTGAAGAAGGAATTCTCCGGCCGCGGCAAGGTGGATATCGGCCGCTTCAAGGGGCTCGGCGAGATGATGCCGGCGCAGCTGAAGGAAACCACCATGAACCCGCGCACGCGCACCATGCTGCGTGTGACCATCGAGACGGCGGCGCAGGCCGATACGGCGGACCTCGTGGAGCGCCTCATGGGCAACAAGCCGGAAGCGCGCTTCGCCTTCATCTCCGAGCGCGCCGCGTTCGCCGGCGAGGATCTGCTGGATATTTAAAACGCGCGCCCTCAGGCGGAGGGGTCGACAGGCTCCGGCTCCACCGGCTTAAGGCGGCGCGGCAGGCGCGAGGCGGGGAAGGCCAGCGCGATCAGGCCAACGCCCGCGCCGGCGAACAATTCCACCGGCCCGATGAGGCCGATGAGCTGCGCCGCCAGCAGCGCGCCCAGCGCTTGGCCGGAAAAGAAGAAGGTTGCGTAGAGTGCGACCGCCGAGCCGCGCGCGGCCGGCACCAGCTCGGTGGCCATGATCTGCAAGGTGTTGTGGATCATGTAGAAGCCGAAGCCGAGCACGCCGAACAAAGCGAGCATCAGGCCGAGCGCGGGCACCAGCGCGATCGCGATCAGGCACACCCCCGCCACCGTGGCGCCGAGCCCGGCCATGCCGGACAGGCCGAGCCGACGCACCAGAACCGCCACCAGGAAGGTGTAGATTACGCCGCCCAGGCCGAACATGCCGAGCGCGAACCCCGCTTCAACGGCATCGCCCAGCGCGCGCCCGACCATATGGGCGGCGACGAACGGGAACACCCCGAAGATCAACGCCCCCTCGATGGCGGCGACCAGGAACAGGCGGATCGAGAGCGGATTGCCGAATACCACGCGATAGCGCGCCAGCGCCCCGCGCAAAGACGGTCGCTGCGGGATCGCGGTCTCGGTAAGAAAGAACATCGCGCCGACCGCCGCGGTGCCCGCCACCGCCGCCGTACACCAGAACACGGCGCGCCATCCGATCAGGGTCGAGATCATGCCCGAGGCCATGGCGCCGCCAAGCTGGCCAAGCACGATGGCCATAAGCAGACGGCCGAGCGCCTGGGGGCGCTGCTGCATGGTCACGCGATCCCCCACGGTCGCCAGCGCCACGGGTATCACCCCGCCGGCCCATCCGCCGGAAAAGATGCGTCCCGCCATCAAGGCGTCATGGCTTGGCGCCAGCGCACATCCGATCAGCCCGAGGCAGAGCATGGAGAGCGTCACCCGGATCAGCCGCACCTTGCCCACGGCATCGCCGATGGGGCCGAACACCAATTGCATGGCCGCGTACGGCAGCGAAAAGGCACTGGCGAGCAGGGCCGCGCGTTGCAGCGTGACGGCGAGGTCCGCGGCCAGCAGATTCAGCATGGGGTCCACCGCGCGCATCGAGAACGCGCTGGCGAACCCGGCCAGACCGAGAACCAGGAGAAAGGGCATGTCGGCGCTGCCGGACGGAGGCGGGACGCCGACCGGAAACAGGCGGGCGCGGGCGGCTTCCTTGGCGTTCATTCCGCAAGGGGTCAAGGGCGCTGCCGCATGGCATTTGCCGGATGCAATTCGCCACGCGCATGGCAGGTTCAATGACAAGCATTGACACAGCGCACAAAATCCTTACTTTACAACGTGTCGTCCGATTATTTCGAATCCAAGCGCGCCGAGCGACGACCGCTCGCCCAGCCCCGTACGGCACGGGGCCTGCGATAAGCGGAGCGCTGCCGCATTAAGCGACGATATGTCATTTTCCGAACTCGGCCTGAGCGAAAAAGTCCTCTCGGCCGTCACGGCGTCCGGCTACACCACGCCCACGCCCATCCAGGCGCAAGCCATTCCGCACGTTCTCGCCCGGCGCGACGTGCTGGGCTTGGCGCAGACGGGCACCGGCAAGACCGCCGCCTTCACCCTTCCCATGTTGACCCTGCTGGAGCAGGGCCGGGCACGGGCGCGCATGCCGCGCACCCTCATCCTCGAACCGACGCGCGAACTCGCAGCTCAGGTCGAGGACAGCTTCGCCCGCTACGGCAAGAACCATAAGCTCAATGTCGCGCTGCTGATCGGCGGCGTGTCGTTTGGCGACCAGAACACCAAGCTGGTGCGCGGCGTCGATGTGCTCATCGCCACCCCCGGCCGGCTGCTCGACCATGTGGAGCGCGGTCAGTTGCTGCTCTCCGGCATCGAAGTGCTCGTCATCGACGAAGCCGACCGCATGCTGGACATGGGCTTCATTCCTGACATCGAGCGCATCTGCAAACTGGTGCCCTTCACCCGGCAGACGCTGTTCTTCTCGGCCACCATGCCGCCGGAAATCCAGCGGCTGGTGTCGCAATTCCTCTCCAACCCGGTGCGGGTGGAAGTCTCCAAGCCTGCCTCCACGGCAACCACAGTGACCCAGGTCCTGGTCGCCACCGGCCGCGAGGATTACGAGAAGCGCGAGAAGCTGCGCGAGCTGATCCGCAGCGCCGATGGCTTGCAGAACGGCATCATCTTCTGCAACCGCAAGAGCGAGGTATCGGTGGTCCACCGCTCGCTCCAGAAGCACGGCTTCAACGTGGTGTGCCTGCACGGCGATATGGACCAGCGCTCGCGGACCACGGCGCTGGACCAGTTCCGCTCCGGCGAGGCCACCTTGCTGGTGGCGTCCGATGTCGCGGCCCGCGGTCTCGATATTCCCGCCGTCAGCCATGTCTTCAATTATGACGTGCCCCACCATGCGGAGGATTATGTCCACCGCATCGGCCGCACCGGCCGCGCGGGCCGCAGCGGCATGGCCATCGCCTTGATGACCCATGACGATCTGAAGTCGCTCGCCGCCATCGAGAAGCTGATCGGCAATCCCATTCCCTGGCAGGGCGAGCCCCTCGGGGAGGCTCCGCCGCGCGAGCGCCGCTCTCCCGGAGCTGGCGACAAGCGTGGCCGCGACAAAGCTCGCGAAGGTGGCCGTAGTCGCGACAAGGGCCGCGCTGCCCGCCCGGAAGATGGCGATGTGCCGCGCACCGAGCGCCAGAACACCCGCAATCGCAAACCGCGTGAGGGAACGCCGCGTGAGGGAACGCCGCGCGACGGCGCCCCCCGCGAGGAGACGGCACCTGTCGAGATCGCGGCAGCGCCGGTGCGCGAGGCGCGTCCGCCGCGCGAACCCCGCCCGCCCCGTGAACCGCGCGAGGCTCCGGCCCGCGAGGTGGCGGCGCGTGAGAGCGCGCCCCGTGAAGCCCGCGAATCCAGCCGCGCGCCGCGTCGCGAGCGTCCCCCGGTGAATGAGCCGGCGGACATGTCACACCTCCCCGCCTTCCTCCTACGCCCGGTGCGCGTGAAGGCCACGAGCTGACCCCTCGGGGCGTGGGCCATATCGGTCCCGCCCCAAGACCTACCCCGCCGGACCGAGTTTTTGCCGGCTCGGGGGCGACTCTTTTCCCTGCCTTCGGTTTTCCCTGTGTTCAGTGCCCGTTGGCCGTTCAGCCGCGCGCCGGCTTCCCATGTTTTGCGGGAGCCGCCTTGCCGGCGGCAGAGGTGTGGCGCCCAGATGCGGCGGGCTTTGCGCGACGCGCCGCTCTGGCGATGTCCAGGGCGCGGCGGGCGAGCGCGGCCAGGTCCTCGCCGTCGTCCAAGGCCGCCTCCGGCACTTTCCAATAGGACATGATGGTGCGCCGGCCCTTGGCTTCATAGCTGAAGGGCACCGAGCCGCGCGCCGCCAGATCCAGGGCGAAGCCGTCATCCACCTTCAGATAGAGTTCGCCGCCCGCCTCCAGCGCGAACATGGTGCCGTCCGCATAGAGCCCGGCGCCGCCGAACATGCGGCGCACCTCTACCGGGCCGAAGGACGCGAACAGTTCGCGGATGTCGTCTGCGGTCACGGCATTCCCGAAGGGCGAGGAGAAAGTCTAAGGCGAAACCAGCGCTGGCTTTTCCGCAGGCGACACATAGAGCAGAGGGCGCAGCAGCTCCAACAGCGCTTCCTTCACGCCCGCTGCATCGGCGGGCTTCGTGGTCGCTGAAATGGTCAGTTCGATGCGATCATAGCCGAGCTTGCCGAGGGAGACGCTCGGCGCGGGCGTCGCGAGCACGCGGGCATCCTGCTCAAGGAACGCCAGCGCCTTGGCCCGAAGCGCGTCCACATCCACGCTGGTCGCCACCTCCAGCGCAACCGACACCGTCGTGTCGCCGGCCGGATAGGCGGATTTGTTGAGGATCGCCGCCCCCCACACCTGCCCGTTGGGGATCAGGATCTGCACATTAGCGGCACCCGCCAGTTCGGTGGTGAACAGCGTCAGGGCCTTCACGGTCCCGGCCTTCCCGGCGACCTCGACATTGTCGCCGACGCGGAACGGGCGGAAGACCAGCAGCATCACCCCGGCCGCCATGTTGGACAAGGTGCCCTGCAAGGCGAGGCCAACGGCCAGGGAGGCAGCGCCCAACACCGCGATGATGCTGGTGGTTTGGATGCCGAAGCGCTGGAGCACCGCGACCAGAACGAACACCAGCACGACATATTTGGCGAAGCTCGCGAGGAAGCTCGCCACCGTCACGTCAATCCGCCCGGTCGCGCTCAGGCCGCGCATCAGCAAGCCCTCGACGGTTTTCGCGATCCACCAGCCAACCGCCAGGAGAACCAGCGCATAGAGCACATTGAGGCCGTAGAGCACCGCCATATCGCCCAGGTGTTCGGTATCGATATCCATCGCCAAGGCCTCGCTGCTGTTTGAAGGGATTGAAGAGGCAAACGCGCGGCGATGCAATAAGTTCGCTGGCGCCGGTGCGGGGTTCCAGCGCGCCGCGCGAATGAATATGGTGCCGCTCCCTTATCGGCAGCGTCGGACCATGCCCGCATCCTCCTCCCTTCTCGACCGGGCCATCGCCCTTCACGATTCCGGCCAATTGGACGAAGCGGCGGGGCTTTATGTCGAGGTTCTGCGCGCAACGCCGCAAGACGGCGAAGCCCTGTTCCGGCTCGGCCGGCTCCAGTGCCAGAAGGGGCAATTGGAAGAGGGCGCACGCCTGCTCGCGGAGGCGACGCAGGCGGCACCGCAGGATGCGCGGGCGTTCGATCTTCTTGGCCTGGCGCTGGAGCGGCTCGGCCGGCTGACGCAAGCGCTTGCGGCCTATGACCGGGCGATCGCGCTCGCGCCGGAGAATCCCGATGCGTGGGACAGCCGCGCCGGCCTGCTCGCCGCGCTCGGCCGCCGCACCGAGGCGCTGCGCGCTTATGACGAATCCCTGCGCCTCGCGCCGCGCCGCCCGGAAGGCTGGCTCAATCGCGGCGCCCTGTTGCAGGAGATGGAGCGGCACGAGGACGCCATCAAATCCTTCGACACCGCGCTCGCCATGGCCCCCGGCATGGGCGCCGCCCATCTCAATCGGGGCGTCTCGCTGAGCGCCCTCATGCGCTATGCGCCCGCCCTTGCTGCGTTCGAGACCGTGCTGGCGGCGGAACCGGACAATGTGGACGCCTTGTCCAACACCGCACTCGCCCTGCGCAATCTGGACCGCCCGCTGGAGGCGCTGGAGCTGCTCGACCGGGCGCTCGCGCGCGATCCCACCGCCGCGCAGGCGCACGCCAACCGCGCCAGCGTGCTGCTGGACCTGCGGCGCTTCGCCGAAGGGGTGGAGAGCGCCACCCGCGCCGTGGAGCTGGCGCCCGACCGGCCGGAGATTCTCTATCCCCGCGCCTTGCTGCTTTCCACCGTCGGACGGCACGGGGAAGCGATCGCCGATCTCGACCGCGCGCTCGCCCGCGAACCCGCCTTCATCCGCGCCCGCATTCTGCGCGCCCAACTCCAGATGGACCTTGGCCGGCTCGATGCGGGCCGGCAGGATCTTGAAACCCTGGTCCAGGCGGCGCCTCCGCACCCGGAGGTGGCGTTCCTGCTCGCCACCGCGCGGCTGCGCAGCGGCGACTGGATGCGCGGCCTGCCCCTGTTCGAGCGGCGCAACGAATTGCGCCAGAAGGGCTATGCCGAGTTTCCCTTCCCGCGTTGGACCGGCGACAAGCCGGACCAGAAGAGCGTGCTCGTGCTCCAGGCCGAGCAGGGGCGCGGCGACATCATCCAGTTCGCCCGCTTCGCGCCGCTGCTCACCCGCCTCGGCCACAAGGTGGCACTCGCGGCAACCGCCGAGATGGTGCCTCTCCTGTCGGGGATCGAAGGCATCGCGGGTGTCACGAGCATCGACCAAGCCATGAATCTGCGCGAGCCGGCGCGCTGGGCGCCGCTGATGAGCGTGCCGCATTTGCTCCATCTGACGCCGCAGACGCTTCCGCCTTTTGCCCCCTATCTGAAGGCGCAGCCCGCGCGCACCGAGGCGTGGCGGCAGCGGCTGGGAGAGGGCGGGTTCAAGATCGCAGTCGCCTGGGCGGGAAATCCCAAGGGTGAAGCCGGCATGAGCCGCGCCTTTCCGCTCGCCGCCCTGGCACCTGTCGCGGCGCTGGACGGCGTGCGCATCATCTCGCTTCAGAAAGGATTGGGCGAGGAGCAGGCACAGGCGGCGGACCTGCCGTTCGCCGTCGAGCACCTTGCCGCCATCGATCCGCCGGGCGAGACCTTCCTCGACAGCGCGGCGATCCTGGCTGCGTGTGATCTCGTGATTTCCTGCGATACCGCCATGATCCATCTTGCCGGAGCGCTCGGCCGCCCGGCCTTGCTGGCGCTGATCGCCGGTTGCGACTGGCGCTGGCTGGCGGTGCGGGAGGACACCCCGTGGTATCCGAGCGTGCGCCTGTTCCGCCAGGATGCGCCGGGCGACTGGAGCACCGTGTTCGCCCGCATGGCTGAGGATGTGAAGCAGCGCATGGCGGCCAAAGCCGCCGCCTGAGGATCTCGCCCCGCCTCAGTCCAGCAGGGCGAGCAGGCGCGCGGCGGCGTCCATCTCCAGCTTGCGGGCGGCGTGGCGCGCGGCCGCGAGCTCATCCTCGCCCCATTGGGCGCGGTTCCACGCCTCGTCCACATGGGCGGCGGTCCATGCGGTTTCCGCGTCGATGGCGCCATGGGCCACCGCCAGCGCCAGCAGGGCCGAGCCGGTGAGCGCGGTCATGGAGGTGACGGCCGCAAGGCGGAACGGCTCGCGCGGCACCAGTTCGGCGATGCGTGCCAAGGTCTCGTCCGGCTGCTTCACATGGCGCACGCCGGTGCTGAGGAAGAAGCGGGCGCCGTGGTCGTCGCGAAACCAGTCCAGCACCGGGTCCCAGGCCTGCGCCTGCAGCGCCTCCAGCCGCTCCGGCCCGTCTGCGCGATAGCAGAGCAGATCGGTGCCGGCATAGCTCACTACCTCTGCGGCGGAGGCGTCGGGGTCGCGCATCACGCCGTCCAGCACCACATTGACGAGGCGCGTCAGCGGCATGGCGTGCGGATTGATCTCGCCCACCTGCGCATCCCATTCGGCGGCCACCGCCTCGGCGAGGGCGCGCGTGGGCAGGCGCAGGATATCGCGCGCCGGGGTGCGCACCGGCCGCCCGTCCAGGAGAATGGTGAACCCCTCCCCCTCGGTGCCGACGCCCGCCGCTTTGTAGAAGCGCTTCGGCAACGTCACCCGCTGGGCGGCGCGCACGGATTCCGCCGGGTCGACGCTGGTCGTTTCGATGCCTTCCAGAAGATCACGCATGCAAGGTCTCGTGTTTTTGTCCGGTCCGGCTTATGCGGAAACGCGCGCGAACAAGGTCTCGATGGCCGCCGGCAGATCCGCGAATCGCTCCACCATCAGATCCGCGCCGGCCGCCAGCAGGGCGCCGGGGGCATGATAGCCCCAGCCGACGGCGATCGCGAAGGCGCCGGCCGCCTTGGCCATCTCCATGTCGTAGGTGGTATCGCCCACCACCACGGTAAAGGCCGGCTCCGCTCCCATCTCGGCCATCGCCTGGAGCACCATGGCGGGATGGGGCTTGGAGGGTGCGTCGTCGGCCGTCTGGATGGTGGCGAACCAGCCCTCCATCGCATGGCCGGTCAGCACGCGCCGCACGCCGCGCCGCGCCTTGCCCGTCACCATGCCCAAGGGAAATCCACGACCCCGCGAGACAGCACCGCGAACGTCTCCGGCAGCGACAAGCCGACCACGGAGAGAATCTCCTCGCGCGTTGGCGGTGTCACGCCACACGAAACGAAGGCCGCGCTCATGGCTTCGACGATGGCGTGCTGGCTGTCCACCAGCGTGCCGTCGCAATCGAACAGGATGAGAGCGGGAAGCCGGGCTTCGGGGGTCATTTCTGGGTCAGCTTGTCGGTGGCGAGATCATAGGTCCAGGATATGGCGTTGGGATCGAGGAATTGAATGGTCTTGAAGCCGCGCTGCTTGCACTGGCGCGGAAATGGACCGGAGGCGATCAGTTCCACGGCGGTCTTGGCGGGAAAATTGAACTTGATGGCGATCACCGTCGCTTCTGGCCCGCTGGTGGTGACCTGAAGATCGAGCCCATTCTGAACGAAATTGTCCTGGGTGGTCTTTGCGAATGCGCGCCGGGTGGGTTCGTCCGCCGGCGGCTGCGGCACGCCTGGGCGAACGGCGGGCAAGGCGGTCTCGGCGTCCGGCGCGTCGGACGGGGCGGACGCCGACGGCACGAGCTGGGGAGCGACAAGCTGTGGGGCTACAAGCTGGGGAGCGACAAGCTGGGACTCGGGCGTCGCGGGGACAGGTGTCGCCGGGGCCGATGCCGCCGGGGCGGGTGCCTGTGCGGCGGGGGCCGGCTGGGCCGGCGCGGATGCCGGGGCACTCGCCTCCTGCCCCGTGCCGGCTGGCGGCGGGCTCAGCATGATCCACACGCCGGCGCCGGCCAGCAGCGCGACCAGAACGCCCGCGGCGCCGACAATAAGGGGAAGCATCGAGCGGCGCGGCGGCAGGACGGCACCGCATTCGGCGCATTCATGGGCGTGGGGATGCGTCGGTGCTCCGCAGCCGGGACACAAGTCTGGCTGTCGGCTCATGCGTCGTCTCCGTAACTCGATTGGATGGCGCGCCCCCAGCATCCGTGTAGCGCGGTTTGTCCGCAGGGGAAACCTGCCCCGGCCGCCGCTGACCTGCCCCGCGCGGATGCCGAGCCGCCGAACGGCGCGTCCGGATCAGGCTTCGGGCGCTTCCAGGATCGGATCATATTGCGTCGCGTCGAGCCCCAGCACCGCCCAGGATTGGGCCATGTGGGGCGGCAGCGGCGCCGAGACATCGATAACGCCGGTGCCGCGCGGATGGGGAATCACGATGCGGCGCGCCAGCAGATGCAGCTTGTTCTGCATGCCGCCGGGAAATTCCCAATTCTCGATGTTGAAATATTTCGGATCGCCGACGATGGGATGGCCGATGTGCGCCATGTGCGCCCGCAGCTGATGGGTGCGGCCGGTGACCGGCTTCAGCGAGAGCCAGGACATCTTCTGCGCCGCCTGGTCCACCACCGCATAATAGGTCAGCGCGTGGCTCGCCTCGTCCTCGCCATGGCGGGCGACGCGCATGCGCTCCTCGCTCTCCTCGCGGGCAAGGTAGGTGGAGATGCGGCCCTGCCGGGGCTTCGGCACGCCCGGCACCAGCGCCCAATAAATCTTGCGCGCCTCGCGCGAGCGGAAGCTCTTGGTGAGGATGGACGCCGCGAGCCGGGTCTTGGCGATCAGCAGGCAGCCGGCGGTGTCCTTGTCGATGCGGTGGACGAGGCGCGGCTTCTGCCCGTCGCGGTCGCGCATGGAATCGAGCATGCCGTCAATGTGACGATAGGTGCCCGAACCGCCCTGGACCGCGAGGCCCATGGGCTTGTTCAGCACCATCACGTCCTTGTCCTCATAGAGGATCATGGCCTTCAGCGCGGTGAGGTCTTCATTCTCGCGGCGCGCTGCGGCAGCAACCACGCCGCGTGGCGCGGCCGGGCGTTCACCCGCCTCGCCACCTGATGCAGCGGACCGCGCCGCCTCATCGGCCGCATCCACCGGCTCAATCCCATCGGCATCGACGCCGAGCGGCGGAATGCGCACGCTCTGGCCGGGATCGAGGCGCGTAGACGTCTTCACGCGCCCGCCATCCACGCGCACCTGCCCGGTTCGCACCAGCTTCTGGAGATGGCCGAACGACAGGTCCGGGAAATGGGCCTTGAACCAGCGGTCAAGGCGCATCCCGGCCTCGTCCGCACTCACCTGCTTTACCTCGACCGCCATGGGTCACATCCTCGAAACGGTCGGAACTTACGCGCAGATTTACGCGTCCCGCGCCCGTCTGTCACGTAAGGGCGCGCATGAGTGCCATGCCGGCGGTCACGGCGAGAATGCACAGCACCAGTGAGCCGATGGCATAGGCCGCCGCATGCCCCCAGACGCCGCGCTCCATCAGCAGGGCGAATTCCAGGGAAAACGTGGAGAAGGTGGTAAACCCGCCGAGAACCCCGGTGGTCAGGAACAGGCGCGTGGGCTGCGACCAGCTCACCCCGGACCTCATGGCGAACCATATGGTCGCCACCCCCATGATGAAACACCCCAGCACGTTGATGAACATCGTGACATAGGGAAACTCCACCATTCCGAGCAGGCGCAGGCCCGCCAGATTGAAAAGGTGGCGCATCAGGCCGCCCAGGCCCGCCCCGACGAACACCAGAAGAGCGGGAATCATGGCTGCACCTGCACGAATGAAGAACCCGCTTCGTCTTAGCGGTCCCGGCAGTCCCGCATCAAGGGCGCGTGCCGGGATTTTTGCATCGCAGCACCCGCCCCCGCGTCACGGTTCCCCGCGCTCCGCCCGCAATCGCGCCCAATAGTCCATGCGCTTCTTGATCTCGCGCTCGAAACCACGTTCCACCGGATGGAAGAAGCTCTGCCGCCCGAGCTGTTCGGGAAAGTAATTCTGCCCCGAGAAGGCATCGGGCTCGTCATGGTCGTAGCGATACCCCTTGCCGTAGCCTTCACCCTTCATGAGCTTGGTGGGGGCATTGAGGATATGCTTCGGCGGCACCAGGGAGCCGCCGGCCTTGGCGGTGCGCATGGCCGCCGACCACGCCTTGTAGACCGAATTGGATTTCGGCGCGGTGGCCAGATAGACGGCAGCCTCGGCAAGGGCCAGCTCGCCCTCAGGAGAGCCGAGGAAGTCGTAGGCGTCCTTGGCCGCGTTCGCGACCACGAGCGCCTGCGGATCGGCGAGCCCGATATCCTCCACCGCCATGCGCACCAGCCGGCGGGCGAGGAATAGCGGGCTCTCGCCGGCATCCAGCATGCGGGCGAGATAATACAGCGTCGCATCCGGATCCGAGCCGCGCACGGATTTGTGCAAGGCCGAGATGAGGTTGTAATGCCCGTCCTCGCTCTTGTCGTAGATCGGCGCGCGGCGCTGCACCACGTCTTGGAGGGCGACGGTATCAAACATCTCGCCGGGACGCGCGGCACGCCAGACCTCCTCGGCGAGCGTAAGCGCGGCGCGGCCGTCGCCGTCCGCCATGCGGGCGAGGGCGGCGCGGGCGTCGGCATCCAGCGGCAGAGGCCGATCCTCAACCTCCTCGGCACGCGCCAGCAGTCGGGAAATCGCCTCTTCATCGAGCGCGCGAAACACCAGCACCCGCGCCCGCGACAGCAAGGCGGCATTCAGCTCGAAGGAGGGATTCTCCGTGGTGGCGCCCACCAGGGTCACCGTGCCGTCTTCCATCACGGGCAGGAAACTGTCCTGCTGCGCGCGATTAAAGCGATGGATCTCATCCACGAACAGCAGCGTGCCGCGCCCGGTCGCCCGGCGATGGCGGGCCTGTTCGAACACCTTCTTCAGATCGGCGACGCCCGAGAAAATGGCCGAGATCTGCTCGAAATGCAGGTCCGTGGCGTGGGCCAGCAGCCGCGCCACGGTGGTCTTGCCGGTGCCGGGCGGCCCCCACAGGATGAGCGAGCCGAGCGAACGGCCCTCCAGCATGCGCGTCAGCACGCCGTCGGGACCGACCAGATGGTCCTGCCCCACGACATCCGCGATCTTCTCAGGGCGCAGCCGATCCGCCAGGGGGCGCGGTGTCCCCTGTTCCAGTCCGGCCGCTTCAAACAAGGTCGCCATCAACCGCCCCGAACCCTGTCCGCCCTCAGCCGCCGATCACGGCATTAATGACGCGCCCGCGGCGCGCCACGCTCACCTGCCACGCCCGCATGGGGGCGCGCGTCGCCTGCTCCAGATCGGCGGTGCGGGCGATCTTGGCACCATTGACCGCCAGGATGACGTCGCCCGGGCGGAAGCCGGCGGCGGCGGCGGGCGAGTTCTCCGCCACATCGGCTACCACGACGCCAGTGTCGTCCACATCCACCCGCATCTCTTCCGCCACGGCCGGAGACACATTCACCACCCGGGCGCCAGCGAAGGGCGAGCGGCCGCGCAACACAATCTCCTGACGCGGCACGCTTTCCGGCGCCGGCTCCAACGCGACCTTGACCTGAGTCTCGCGGCCCAGCCGGCTGATGGTGAAGGTGACCGTACCGCCCATGGGCCGGGTGGCGAAGCGATAGCCCAGGGATTCGGGATCATCGACCCCCTGCCCTTCCACCGCGACGATCAGGTCTCCGGTCTTGATCCCCGCTTTGGCGGCCGGGCTTGCCGCCAGCACGCTTTGCACCAGGACGCCGGTCGGCCGGGCAATGCCGAGCCCCTCGGCGATCTCCGGCGTCACGCGCTGAAGCTTGGCTCCGAGCCAGGGCCGGCGCACCGTGGCGGACCCGGCCTTCGCCGATTCAAGCACCACGCGGACCATGTTGGTCGGAATCGCGAAGCCGATGCCGTGCGACCCGCCGGAGCGCGAATAGATCGCCGTATTGATGCCGATCAGCCGCCCGGCCATGTCCACCAGCGCACCGCCGGAATTGCCCGGATTGATCGCCGCATCGGTCTGGATGAAGAATTGATAATCCGACACGCCCACCTGCGTGCGTGCGAGCGCCGAGACGATGCCCTGCGTCACCGTCTGGCCGACGCCGAACGGATCGCCGATCGCCAGCACCAGGTCGCCGACGGCGAGATCGTCGGAATTGCCGAGCTCCAGGCTCGCATAGCTCTTCTGATCGCCCTTGATGCGCAGCACGGCAAGGTCTGTGCGCGGGTCGCTGAGCAACAGCTCGGCATCGAACTCGCGCTTGTCGTTGAGCGCGATGCGGATCTGGTCCGCGCCCTGGATCACATGGTGATTGGTGACCACGAGGCCGCTCGGATCGACGATGACGCCTGATCCCAACGAGCGCTGCATCCGCTCCGGTCCGCCGAGGCCGGGGGCATCGCCACCCTGTCCGCCGCCGAAAAAGCGCCGGAAGAAGGGATCGTCAAAAAACGGATTGGAGCGCGGCGCGCTCTTCAGCGCATAGACATTCACAACCGCAGGCGCCGTGCGCGCCACAACCGGCGCAAAGCTGAGGGTGATTTCACTGCGCGTGGCCGGCACCTGCGCGCGCTGCGTCTGGCTCGCGGCCGGCGCGGTCTGGGCGCGCGCGTCTCCCGCCGCGCCGACCGCCAGGAGGCCGAACACACCCGCGCAGGCGAGCAAAATCCGCATCCGCACCGGCCGGACTGCCAGCCTCTGCGCCCAGGGGTTCAGCTGAAAAAAGTGGGAGATGCCAGAAGCCATGAGCCACCTTCGGTCCGCGACGGCGCCAAGCGGCGCCGCATGCCACATATAGAGCCTGCCTGAAACGAAAGAAGGGCGACCTTGCGGCCGCCCTTCCAAAACGTTCGGAAGCGGAAAGAAATCCAGCCTCAGGCGGCGGCAGCCTCGGCGGCCGTGCGCGCGTGATCGGACGCGCCCTTGGCGTCCACGTCGCGATCGACAAACTCGATCACCGCAACCGGGGTCGAGTCGCCATAGCGAAAGCCCGCCTTGACGATGCGGGTGTATCCGCCCGGACGCGCCTGATAGCGGGGCGCGATCACGTCGAACAGCTTCTTCACCACAGCGACGTCGCGCAGCTCGGCGATGGCCTGGCGACGCGCATGCAGATCGCCGCGACGGGCGAGCGTCACCAGCTTTTCCACCACCGGGCGAAGATCCTTCGCCTTGGGCAGGGTGGTGACGATCTGCTCATGGGTGATGAGCGCCGCGCTGAGATTCATGAACATCGCCTTGCGATGTTCCCAGGTGCGGTTGAACTTGCGATGTACCTTGCCGTGACGCATGACGGCGAACTCCTAAAATCCGACGGCGTTTCGAGCCGGCTTATGGTTGAGCGGCTCGAGCCGCGTATGGAAAGCTCAGTAATGATCTTCGAAGCGCTTCGCCAGCTCTTCGATGTTCTCAGGCGGCCAGCCCGGCACTTCCATGCCGAGATGCAGACCCATGGAAGCCAGGACTTCCTTGATCTCGTTCAGCGACTTGCGCCCGAAGTTCGGCGTACGGAGCATCTCCGTCTCGCTCTTCTGGATCAGGTCGCCGATATAGACGATGTTGTCGTTCTTCAGGCAGTTCGCCGAACGCACCGAAAGCTCCAGCTCGTCCACCTTCTTCAGCAGCGCCGGGTTGAAGGGCAGCTCCTGGATCGCGGTGGATTCGCTCTCGCGCTTGGGCTCTTCGAAGTTCACGAAGATCTCAAGCTGGTCCTGCAGGATTCGCGCGGCATAAGCCAGCGCATCTTCCGCAGAAATGGACCCGTCGGTCTCGATCTGCATGGTCAGCTTGTCATAGTCGAGGATCTGACCCTCACGGGTGTTCTCGACCTTGTAGGAGACCTTGCGCACCGGCGAATACAGGCTGTCGATGGGGATGAGCCCAATGGGCGCATCTTCCGGCCGATTGCGGTCGGCCGCCACATAGCCCTTGCCCGTGTCGATGGTGAATTCCATGCGCAACTCGGCGCCGTCATCCAGCGTGCAGATGACGAGGTGCGGGTTGAGCACCTGGATGTCGCCCACGGTCTGGATGTCGCCGGCGGTCAACACGCCGGGGCCGGTCTTCTTCGCAACCAGACGCTTGGGGCCTTCGCCCTGCATCTTGATGGCGATATCCTTGATGTTGAGGATGATGTCGGTCACATCCTCGCGCACGCCGGGGATCGACGAAAACTCGTGCAGCACGCCGTCGATATGCACCGAGGTCACCGCCGCGCCCTGAAGCGACGACAGCAGGATGCGCCGCAGCGAATTGCCGAGGGTCATGCCGAAGCCACGCTCCAGCGGCTCGGCCACGACAGTGGCCAGGCGCTTGGGATCGCGGCCCGCCGTGACCTGCAACTTCTCGGGCTTGATCAGTTCTTGCCAGTTCTTCTGAATCACTTGCGTCACCTTGCCTTCTCACCGGGCCGCTGCACTCAGGTGCGATCTCTGACCGCGAGGCGCCGACCCGTCCCGTATGCGGGGGGAGGAACCGGGCAGAAGGCTCGCCGACCGGGCCGGCGAGCCAATGGAACGCTCAGACGCGCCGACGCTTGCGCGGACGGCAACCGTTATGCGGGATCGGGGTCACGTCCCGGATCGAGGTCACCATGAAGCCAGCGGCCTGAAGGGCGCGCAGGGCGGACTCACGTCCCGAACCGGGACCGGAGACTTCCACTTCCAGGGTGCGCATGCCGTGCTCGGCAGCCTTGCGGGCCGCGTCTTCGGCGGCAACCTGCGCGGCGTAGGGGGTGGACTTGCGCGACCCCTTGAAGCCCATGGCACCGGCGGACGACCAGGAAATGGTGTTTCCCTGCGCGTCGGTGATGGTGATCATGGTGTTATTGAACGAGGCGTTCACATGCGCGACGCCGGAGGCGATATTCTTGCGCTCACGACGTTTAACGCGGGTAGCTTCCTTGGCCATCTGTACTTTGATCCTTCAGGCGCGCCCGTAACACCAGGCGCTCGGGACGGGTGCTCCCTCATGGGAGCTTGTCGAGCAAAACACAAAAGGGAAGGCCGGCGCACCGGCCTCCCCGCTGCACCTAGGCGCAGATCACTTCTTCTTGCCGGCGATCGCCTTCGCCGGACCCTTGCGGGTGCGGGCGTTGGTGTGGGTACGCTGACCGCGCACCGGCAGGCCGCGGCGATGGCGCAGGCCGCGGTAGCAACCGAGGTCCATCAAACGCTTGATGTTCATGGACACTTCGCGGCGCAGGTCGCCTTCCACGATATAATCGCGGTCGATGGTCTCGCGGATCTGAAGCACTTCCTGATCGGTGAGCTGGTTCACGCGGCGTTCGGCCGGGATGTTCACCTTGGTCACGATCTCCTCGGCCTTCTTCGCGCCGATGCCGTGGATGTACTGAAGCGCAATGATCACGCGCTTGTTGGTCGGAATGTTGACGCCAGCGATACGAGCCACGTGTCTCTCCATGTGAACCGCTCACGAATGTAAGCGGTGTCTCCGCGTCCGGTGGAGGCCGGCCCATGCGGAGATAAAACAAAACCCGCACGTCCCACGTCGCCAAAAACGGCGCGGGCAGCACGGATGCCGAATGAAGGAAGCGCTGATACACGCTTATGTGGGAGACGTCAAGTCACGCCTCCCAACCGGTTCCCCTCAGACCGTTTCGAGCACCTCGGAGATGGCCTTCGTCACCTCGTCAATGGGCTGCATGCCGTCGATCTGTTGAAGCTGGCCGCGCGCGGCATAATAAGGCGCGACAATCGCAGTGTCGCGATTGTACGCCTCCAGCCGATGGCGGAACACCTCCGGGTCATCATCCTTGCGGACCGGCTCGCCGCGCGCCTTGGTCTCTTCCGCCCGGCGCATGATTCGGTCGGTCAGCAGTGCCTGATCCACAACCAGTTCAATCACCGCATCGAGCTTGAGGCCCTTGTCGGCAAGCATATGGTCCAGCGCCTCGGCCTGGGCGACCGTGCGCGGGAAGCCGTCGAGGATGAACCCCTTCTGCGCGTCCGCGTGCTCGAGCCGCTCGGCGATGATGCCGATGACCACGTCATCCGACACCAGGCCGCCCGCTTCCATCACCGCCTTGGCCTTCAGCCCCACCGGCGTCTCAGCCGCCACGGCGGCCCGCAGCATGTCGCCCGTGGAGAGCTGGACGATCCCGTGACGGGCCACCAGTCGCTGGGCTTGAGTCCCCTTCCCCGCCCCGGGAGGTCCCAGCAGAATCAATCTCATTTCCGTCTCCCCCCACGCAGCTTGGCCTTCTTAACCAGTCCTTCGTACTGGTGGGCCAAGAGGTGTCCCTGTATCTGAGATACGGTGTCCATCGTGACGCTAACCACGATCAACAACGACGTCCCTCCGAAATAGAACGGAACGGCCGCGTAGGAAATGAGCAGTTCGGGGAAGAGACACACTGCCGCAATGTAAGCGGCACCCACGACAGTGATTCGGGTCAGCACATAGTCGATATATTCGGCGGTGCGCTCGCCCGGGCGGATGCCAGGAATGAAGCCGCCGTGCTTCTTCAGATTGTCCGCGGTTTCCACTGGATTGAACACAATCGCGGTGTAGAAAAAGCAGAAGAACACGATCAGCGCGACATAGAGGATCATATACAGCGGGCGGCCGTGCCCCAGCTGCGTGGTGACGACGCCGAGCCATTCCGGACCCGAACCCTGCATGAAGCTCGCGACGGTCGTGGGAATCAGCAGCAGAGAAGAGGCGAAAATCGGCGGAATCACACCCGAAGTGTTCAACTTCAGCGGCAGATGGGAGGACTGCCCCTCGTACAGGCGGTTGCCCACCTGGCGCTTGGGATACTGCACCAGCAGCCGGCGCTGGGCCCGCTCCATGAACACGATGAAGGCGATCAGGCCGATGACCATCACCAGCACGAGCAGGATGATGGGGGTCGAAATCGCGCCCTGCCGACCCAGTTCCAGGGTCCGCACGAAAGCGCCCGGAAGTTCTGCGACAATGCCCGCGAAAATGATCAAAGACGTTCCATTGCCGATGCCGCGAGAGGTGATCTGCTCACCCAGCCACATCAAGAACATCGTCCCGCCGGTCAGCGTGATCACGGTCGAAATCCGGAAGAACAAGCCCGGATCCTGCACCACCGAGCCCGAGCTTTCGAGACCGACGGAAATGCCATAGGCCTGGAACAGCGCCAGAACCACCGTGAGGTAGCGGGTATATTGGTTGATCTGCTTGCGGCCGCTCTCGCCTTCCTTCTTCAGCGCTTCCAGCGTCGGCGAGACGGTGGTCAGAAGCTGAATGATAATCGAGGCGGAGATATACGGCATGATGTTCAGCGCGAAGATCGCCATGCGCTCGACGGCACCGCCGGAGAACATGTTGAACAGGCCGAGAATGCCGTTCTGCGCGCCTTGAAAGACTTGCGAGAGCGCATCGGGATTGATCCCCGGCAGGGGGATATAGGTTCCAAGGCGATACACCAGAAGGGCGCCGAGGGTGAACCAGATGCGTTTCTTCAGTTCCTCGGCCTTGCCGAGAGCACCGAAATTCAGGTTCGCTGCGAGTTGTTCCGCCGCCGAGACCATGCCTTGCTCCGCTTGGGCCATCCGCGTGGGAACGGCCTATCCATGAGAAGCGGGAGCGCGCGGCGTCAGGGCGAGAGCCGGCACGCACCGCATCTTTCCATCGGTCATACCCGCACTCGCCGCGGCAGACCATTGGCGAGATGACGCGCCGGGCCTACGCGATGAGGCGGAACGGCCGCCTCTAACTTCGGCCTCAAGCCCAGTGAGACCTTAAATTCCTGAAACGAAATGCTTTTCCGCACGAAACGGAGAAGACGGCGAAGCAGACCCTGCCCCGCCGTCTTCAGAAATCACGCAGCTTCTACCGCAACCGCAGACATGGTGACCGAGCCACCCGCCTTTTCGATCGCCTCAACCGCCGATTTCGTGGCATAGGCCACCTCAAGCGACACCTTCGCCTTCAGCTCGCCCGACCCAAGCACGCGCACGCCGTCCTTGGCGCGGCGGATGACGCCGGCAGCCACAAGCGCAGCGGCATCGATGGTCGCGTTCGCATCAAGCTTTCCAGCATCGATGGCGGTCTGCATCCGGCCCAGCGACACTTCGTTGAAGTCGAGGGCGAAGATGTTGTGGAACCCGCGCTTCGGCAGGCGACGATGCAACGGCATCTGGCCGCCCTCGAAGCCCTTGATCGCAACGCCGGTACGGGCCTTCTGACCCTTGACACCGCGACCAGCGGTCTTGCCCTTGCCGGAGCCGATGCCCCGGCCGACGCGCATGCGCTTCTTGCGCGCGCCGACATTGTCTCTGATCTCGTCGAGCTTCATTTGATGGCCCTCACTCGCCCTCGACCACGCGGACGAGATGGCCGACCTTCGCGATCATGCCGCGCACGGCCGGCGTATCCTGGAGAGTGGAGCGGCGATGCCGCTTGTTCAAGCCGAGGCCGACCAGCGTCGCCTCCTGCGAGAACGGGCGGCGGATCGGCGAACCGATCTGCTCCACGGTTACGGTCTTGGCGGTGGAAGCCGCCGTCTTTTCGGTCGCCTTAGCCATGGCGCGCTCCTAATGGTTTGCTGCCTGGCTCAGTCCGTCGCTTCCGCGTCTTCGACGCGGCGGCGGGACTGGAGCTGCGACACCTTGATACCCCGGCGCGAAGCGACGGAGCGCGGGCTGTCCTGATTGACCAAGGCATCGAACGTGGCGCGCACCATGTTGTACGGGTTGGAAGACCCGAACGACTTGGCGACGACATCATGGATGCCGAGCGTCTCGAACACAGCGCGCATGGGGCCGCCGGCAATGATGCCGGTACCGGCCGGGGCGGCGCGCAGGATGACCTTGCCCGCACCATGATGCCCATGCACGTCGTGATGCAGGGTGCGGCCTTCGCGCAGAGGCACGCGGATCAGCGCGCGCTTGGCGCTTTCCGTGGCCTTGCGGATGGCTTCAGGCACTTCACGTGCCTTGCCATGACCGAACCCGACGCGACCCTTCTGGTCGCCGACGATAACCAGGGCGGCGAAACCGAAGCGCCGTCCGCCCTTCACAACCTTCGCGACACGATTGATGTGGACCAGCTTGTCCACGAACGTGTTGTCACGATCCTCGCGATCTCCGCGGTGTTCCCGTTCACGGGCCATTTCGCTACGTCCTTCGCGTCAGAACTGAAGGCCGCCTTCGCGGGCGCCCTCAGCGAGCGCCTTGACGCGCCCATGATAGATGTATGCGCCACGGTCGAAAACGACCGCGGTCACGCCCTTCGCCGCCGCACGCTCAGCAACCAGCTTGCCGATGACCTTGGCGGCCTCGGTGTCTGCGCCGGTCTTCAGGGTGCCGCGCAGGTCCTTTTCGAGGCTGGAGGCGGCCGCTACGGTCTCGCCCTTCGCATCGTCAATGATCTGCGCATAGATGTGCTGCGAGGTGCGGTGCACCGACAGGCGAGGACGCCCGTTGGCCGCAACGCGAATCGCACGGCGCACCTTGGCCTTGCGGCGCGCCAGCGCCTCCAAATCCTTAGCCATGGTTCGCCTCCGTTACTTCTTCTTGCCTTCCTTGCGGAAGATGAATTCGCCTGCGTATTTGACGCCCTTGCCCTTATAGGGCTCGGGGCCGCGGAACTCGCGGATCTCGGCAGCGACCTGACCGACCTTCTGCTTGTCCATGCCCGAAACCAGCACTTCCGTGGGCTTCGGGGTCACGATCTGGATCCCTTCGGGGATCGCGTAGATCACGTCATGGCTATAGCCGAGCGACAGGTTCAGGTTCTTGCCGGCAGCCGCGGCCTTGTAGCCGACGCCGGTGATTTCGAGCTTCTTCTCGAAACCCTTCGTCACGCCTTCGACGAGGTTGGCAACCAGGGTGCGGGACATGCCCCACATCGCCCGATGGCGCTGCGTCTCGCCGCGCATGGAGACTTGCAGTTCGGCGCCATTCAGCTCCGCCAGCACTTCTTCCACGAGAGTCAATTCGAGGGCGCCCTTGGGGCCCTTCACCTTCACCGTCTGACCGTCCACGCTGACATTGACGCCGGCGGGAATGGCGACGGGATGCTTGCCGATCTTCGACATGTTTCTCTCCGTCGCTCGCTCAGAACACCGTGCAGAGCACTTCGCCGCCGACATTCTTGTCGCGGGCGTCGTGATCGGCCATCACGCCCTGGGGCGTGGAAACAACTGCGATGCCGAGACCGTTCGCAACGCGCGGAAGGGTCTTGACGGACGCATAGACCCGGCGGCCCGGCTTGGATACGCGCTTAATTTCGCGGATCACCGGCTGGCCGTCGAAATACTTCAGCTCGATCTCGAATTCGGTCCGGCCGTTGCCGTGATCGGTCGAGGTGTAGCCGCGGATGTACCCTTCGTCGCGGAGCACATCGAGCAGGCTGGCGCGCAGGCGCGAACCGGGCGTCGAGGTCTTCTCCTTGCGCCGCATCTGGGCGTTGCGGATACGGGTGATCAGATCGCTGATGGGATCGTTGATGGACATGAGCCTCTCCTCACCAGCTCGACTTCACGAGACCCGGGACAAGTCCCTGGGACCCGAGTTCGCGCAGCGCGATACGGCTCATCTTGAGCTTTCGGTAAAACGCGCGGGGGCGGCCGGTGACTTCGCACCGGTTGCGCACGCGGATCTGCGCGGAATTCCGCGGCATCTGCGCGAGCTTGAGGGTGGCGGCAAACCGCTCCTCGATCGGCAGGGTCTTGTCGTTCACGATCGCCTTCAGACCCGCGCGCTTGCCGGCCAAGCTCTTGGAGAGCCTGCGGCGACGCTCGTTTGTCTCGATCGCGCTCTTCTTCGCCATGTCTTGCTCCTGTTCTCCGCGTCTGAAGAGGCCAAAACCCCTCCACAGCCGGAAAATCACAACCTTCTCTTGATCTGAGAGGGAAACGCGCCTGGCGGGATATCCCGACCCAGGCGCGAATCGCCTCTTCTATACCGTCACTGGCGGAAGGGGAAGTCGAAAGCGCGCAGCAGGGCCCGCGCCTCATCATCCGTCTTTGCCGTCGTGCACACGATGATGTCCATGCCCCAGATCTGCTCGACCTGGTCATAGTTGATCTCGGGGAACACGATGTGTTCCTTGATGCCCATGGCGTAATTGCCGCGGCCATCGAAGCTCTTGGGGTTCAGACCACGAAAGTCACGAACGCGCGGCAGCGCAATCGTCACGAGCCGGTCCAGGAACTCAAACATGCGCGCCTTGCGAAGGGTGACCTTCGCGCCGACCGGCTGGTTCTCGCGCAGCTTGAAGTTCGAGATCGCCTTGCGGGCCCGCGTCACAACCGGCTTCTGGCCGGCGATGCGCGCGAGGTCCGCGGCAGCGGTCGTCACCTTCTTGGTGTCGGCAGTGGCTTCACCAACGCCCATGTTGATGACGATCTTCTCGATCGTCGGTACCTGCAGCGGGTTCTTATAGCCGAACTGCTCGATCAGCTTCGGGCGCACGACTTCGTCGTAGTGCGTACGCAGCCGGGGGGTATAACTCACCTCAGCCATCGATCCTCTCCCCGGAACGCTTGGCCACGCGGACCTTCGTCCCGTCTTCCAGCACCTGGAAGCCGACGCGGGTCGGCTTGCCATCCTTGGGGTCGGCGACCGCAAGGTTGGACAGATGGACGGGCGCCTCCTTGGAGATGATCCCGCCTTCCTTGTCCGCTGTCTGGCGCTGGTGGCGCTTGACGATATTGACTCCGCGGACGAGCGCACGCTCTTCCTTCGGCATCACCTGAATGACCTCGCCGGAGCGACCCTTGTCGCGGCCGATGAGAACGACGACCTTGTCGCCCTTTTTGATCTTCGCCGCCATCACAGCACCTCCGGCGCCAGCGAGATGATCTTCATGTGGTTCTTGGCGCGGAGTTCGCGCGGAACCGGTCCGAAGATACGAGTGCCCACCGGCTCTTTCTGATTGTTGATCAGCACGGCCGCATTGCGGTCGAAGCGGATCACAGAACCATCGACGCGGCGAATGTCCTTGGCCGTGCGCACCACGACGGCCTTCATGACATCGCCCTTCTTAACGCGACCACGCGGAATGGCTTCCTTGACCGACACCACGATGATGTCGCCCACGTGAGCATACTTCCTCTTGGACCCGCCCAGCACCTTGATGCACATGACGCGACGCGCGCCGGAATTGTCCGCCACGTCGAGATTGGTCTGCATCTGGATCATGACGCACCTGTTCTCGTCATCCAGCGCCGCCGGCAAGCCGGCATTGCCCGTTCCACATACCGTGCCCGCTCATCGGTACACGGTTCTCACTGCGATGCGGTCTCCACTCGGTCCAGGCGTCCCGAACTCGACGGACCCAGCATCGGAGCGCTTCGTTCTCAGACCTCGGCCCGCTTCTCACCCTGGATCACGATCCAGTTCTTAAGCTTAGACAGAGGCCGGTGTTCTTCGATCCAAACGATATCGCCCACGTGATACGAATTCTCCGCATCATGCGCGTGATATTTTTTGGACCGACGAACGGTCTTCTTCAGCAGCGGGTGGGTGAAGCGACGCTCCACCCGGACCACCACCGTCTTGTCCTGCTTGTCGCTTACCACGACGCCTTGGAGCACGCGCTTCGGCATCGTTCCCTCACTTCGCCTTCGACGCGGCCGCGCCGCGCTTGGTGGTCTGCACGGTCTTGACCCGCGCGATGTCGCGACGGATCTCCTTGGACCGCGCCGTGTTCTCCAGCTGACCCGTCGCCTTCTGGAAGCGCAGGTTGAACTGTTCCTTCTTCAGCTTCAGCAGCTCATCGGCGAGCTGATCGGGGCTGAGGGCCCGAACGTCCTCGGCTTTCATGAGCCTCTCCTCACTCGGCGATGCGCTGAATGAAGCGCGTCTTGATGGGCAGGGCGAGCGTGAGAGCCTCACGGGCCGTCTCGACGCTGACACCGTCGATTTCGAACATGATGCGGCCGGGCTTAATCTTGGCCGCCCAATATTCAGGAGCGCCCTTGCCCTTACCCATACGAACTTCGGTGGGCTTGGAGGTCACGGGCACATCGGGGAAAACGCGGATCCACACGCGACCGGCACGCTTCATGTGACGGGTCAGTGCGCGACGCGCGGCTTCGATCTGGCGGGCCGTCACGCGCTCGGGCTCGAGCGCCTTCAGGCCGAATTCGCCGAAATTCAGTTCCGTGCCGCCCTTAGCGACGCCGTGAATGCGTCCCTTGAACTGCTTGCGGAATTTCGTGCGCTTGGGTTGCAGCATGGCTTATCGCCTTTCTCTCTGCTCGAGCGTCAGGCCGCGTCGCGATCGCGGTCACGACCATGGTCGCGATCACGTTCACGCCGGGGCGGACGCCCGCTCGGGCCGTCACTCTCAGCCAGGCGCTTGTCCTGGGCCATGGGATCGTGCTCGAGGATTTCACCCTTGAAGATCCACACCTTCACGCCGCACGTCCCGTAGGTCGTGAAGGCACCTTCACGCCGCACGTCCCGTAGGTCGTGAAGGCCGTGGCGGTGCCGTAATCCACATCGGCGCGCAGGGTGTGCAGCGGCACACGACCTTCGCGATACCATTCCAGGCGCGCGATCTCAGCTCCGCCGAGACGGCCGGAACAGTTGATCCGGATGCCCTCGGCACCGAGACGCATCGCCGACTGAACGGCGCGCTTCATGGCGCGGCGGAACGCGACGCGGCGCTCCAGCTGCTGGGCGATGGATTCGGCCACCAACCGCGCATCGATTTCCGGCTTGCGGATTTCGACGATGTTGATGAAGACCTCCGACTTGGTCATATCGGCAACCCTCTTGCGAAGCTTGTCGATGTCGGCGCCCTTCTTGCCGATCACCACGCCCGGGCGGGCGGAATGAATCGTCACGCGGCACTTCTTGTGCGGACGCTCGATGACAACCTTGGACACCGCAGCCTGCTTAAGAAGCTTGAACAGCATCTTGCGGATCTTGATGTCCTCGTGGAGCAGCTGGCCGTATTCGCCCTTGTTGGCGAACCAGCGGCTATCCCACGTGCGGTTGATGCCGAGCCGCAGCCCGATCGGATTGACCTTCTGACCCATCAGGCCCGC